>CAYNMU010000013.1:0-36694 GCA_964398395.1 uncultured Eubacteriales bacterium | reverse complement strand
TGCAAAATCTGTCCCCTGCGCTCTGCGGGCAAAGTCAACTTTGGCGGTTGAAGCGAAACCGTACGACGCGTTAATTGACTCCGCATAGGAGATTAAAAACAACTTGTCATTTGTTGTGTTTCCGCCATCTGTGCCATAAAACGTATCATCGTCATTGACAACAGTGCTTGTTAAAATCCCTGCCTGTTCGACTGTATTAAAAGCCGTGTTGTAAAAATCGCCGTTGAGCCATGAACGCAACGAACAGCCTTCCCAAGTTATACTCGTCTTAGATTGATTATAGGCCTTCGTATCGAGTATTTTCTCAGCCATTACAAAAAGCTCACCGTTTATGTTTGACAAAACACGCCACTGTATCGGTTCAAATTTAAACCAATAAGTTTCGCCCTTTACATAACCGTTTGTTTCTTGATTAGCATTGGTTACTGTTGTGATATTAACCTTTTTATATTTTGCGCCGTCGAAGGTAACTGTATTATCGGGTGAAAGAGGTTCTAAGCCAAGGGAATCGGAAAGTAATGTATCTGTTACCTTCGTTTGCGGGTATGAACCATATTCAATGATGTCACCGGTTGTTATTGCAGTTGCGGCAGAAGATGCCAAAGTGAATGAAGAAACTATTGCTGCAACCATTATTGCTGATAAAAGGGTACTGAGAAGCCGTTTGGAATAACTTTTCATTGTCTTTTCCTCCTGTTAAAATAAATACATAAATTTGCCAAAAATTCGCAAAATTAAATTCCTTCGTTTTTGAGTAAACAATTAAGAATTATTTACATCTTGCATTTTTGTATCATAGCACTTTTTGAATAAGTTTGCAACAAATTGTTGCTGCTGAGTATGATTTTTTTAGTTTATTAAACGCTATTATCAATACCAAATCCAACCAAAAAGGATTATTCTGACTATCCACTGCCACCACACCAATTTAACTGTTACTTTGCATGAGGCTGAAGCAAGTCCATCTTCGGTTGTTGCTGTAATTGTTGCCGTGCCTCTGCCCACAGCCTTAACCTTACCGCTTTCATCAACTGTTGCAACCTTTTCATTGTCTGATGACCAAAGAACAATTTGGATTGGCAAGGTAGCAGCAGTGATGATTGTTGAAGTTTTATACTGCATAGAAATCGATTCTTTATTGAGCGAAATTTCAGGGAAAGCGATTTTTGCCAAGTTTATGTCAGCCTCGGTCATATCAATACTGAAATTGTAATTAACTGAATTGCCTGATGATGATAATTGTGTACTAGTTTCACATTTTGCAAAATACGCAGTACCGGTTGTGTATGTTGGGGACCTGAACCATCTGCTGTCCATAAATATTCTTGCTTCATCGCCCTTATTAATTTCTTTTAAAACTTTAAGTTTAAAACGGAAAAGCCAAGTGCCCGGGATCAAGCTCGGATGTCCTCCGTTATTTGAGTTTGAGTCAGCTTGGTTGCCAACCCTGATAGCTTTGTATACATTATAGTTTTCTGTAGCGTCCATAGTCGGGGGCCACGATGAATCCGGAATAGCTGTTGTGCCCGAATAACCCGAAGCAGTTTGGTCATAAAAAGTGTTTTCAAAATTTGCTGTGAACGCAGTGCTATTTGTACCAACCACTGAAAAATATTGTTTGTCAAACATAATGACAAAGCTGGATGAGCCGCAATAAAAGTCAGTCTTTGGGCTGATGCGAACAAAAATATAATCACCGGTTTTTAACGATGTTCCTGAAGCAAGCGGGGTAAATACGCTGCCGGACATAGTGCCTACTTCAAGGTTAATCATCGCCGACAGCTTATCGTCGGTTGCGGATGTCTCCAATAAAGGGTTTGCAAATAAAATTGACAATACCGTCGTCAAAACCAACAAAGAGCAAAGTACCCGTTTAAAAAATCGGTTCATCTTTTTGTCCTCCTGTCTAAATTTTGTTAAAATTATTTGCAATAACGGATTACTAAATGAAAAATATGATTACAGGACACAAAATAATTGCAATCATCAGCGGTATTTTTTCATCGGCGTTGAAGATGAATTGCAGCTTTGCTTTGGTCCCATTGCCCATAAGGTCGTAAAAATTCAATGTATAAGTTTCATAGTTTTGAGTATTGGCTTCATCCAGCACAAAAACTCTGACGCCTCTATTATCATTGCCATAGGATCGGAATGAGGCAGCCGGCGATTGGATAAGATCAACGCCGCGCAATTTACCGACAAAGGAATTGACATGGTCATGCCCAAAAACGATACCCTTTACATCACCTTGAGCGGCAATTACATCAAGCTGATTGTAATTTGCCTGAGTTGGACATGGACCTTCACACAAGAAGCCGGTTGCCAAAGTGTTATTCAGGATATAATATTTCCCATCTTTTTCAACTGCGCCTTTTGTCCCTTTATTCACTTCTGTTAAAAGCTCATATATTTCGGGAACCGGAATATGCTGGAACATCAGAGACATTACCGGAGCTCCGCCATTTTGCGCACGCAACTCGTCACTTTTCGCTTTGTACCAATTGAGCGCGTCCGTGCTTACATATTCAAAATATTTACCGCTTTCGTCATTGCCTGCGGACTCCATAAACCAAAGATTGTAAGATATTTTCTGCACGTCAGAGCTCATAATCGGCATGTTAAAGGTGCTTCGTCCTATTGAAGGATTAGCATCATTAAAACCTAAACAATTAGAATAACTTCGATAAATTTTTATTTGCTCCGCCTTGGAAACCCCGCATTGGTCATCATGGTTGCCAAAGGTTACTACAAAGGGTATTCCTCTGTCCTCAAGGGGCTTTATAATTGCACGCAAAGAGATTTCTAACAGTTTGTATTTTTCATCATAGCTCTTGTTCTCGCCGAGCATGCCCAGAATATTATCCCCTGTAAAAACAACCAAATCCGGCTTTACCTTATCGTATGCGGCATTTAGCATATCCAACATTGCTTTTCTGGGATTTTGATTATCCTGCGGGTCAGCGACTTGCATAACTGTAAACTTTCCGTTCGCGTTGAATTTCAAGCTTTCATTCCCTAAGCTTTTATTCTTTGCATAGGAAACCATTCCCGACGGTAATAAAAGCGAGATAACTAAAATTACTGCAATAGCCGTTTTTATGCATCTTTTCATTAACATCCTCTTACTTTCTGAACTTTATTTTCAATAAAAATTCTATCGATTAACCTAATTCAATCGCTGTGAATTGCTTTTGCAAGTTCGCTTCTGCTGCTTCGCTGTGACAAAATAACCGAACCGAATGTCAATGCACTGCCTATCCACATAAGAAGTGTGAAGTTATCCTTAAAAATAATAACCGATAGTATGCAACCGATAACACATTCAAGACTCATAATAAGAGATGCATGTGATGGGGTTGTATATTTTTGCGCTACTGTTTGAATCAAATAAGCGGCACATGTGCTTAGCAAGCCTAAATATAAAATTGAAACCAAAGATGAACTGCTAAGATTACGAGGAACATCTTCAAAAATTATTGCTGCGATAAAGCTAATTACAGCACAAGTTACCATTTGGACAATAGTTAAAACTATTGTGTCATGTTTTTTTGAATAGATACCTAAAAGTGAAATTTGAACAGCAAAAAGCAGACCACAAATCAAGGTTAAAATATCACCGAGATTGACTTTGCCTAAACTACCGTTAAACATCAACATTGCTATCCCCGCAAAACACAAAAAAGCCGCAACTATTTGGGTTGTTTTTGGTCGAGTTCGTATCATTATCCAAAAAACGAATGGCACAAGCACAACATAGGATGATGTGAGCAAAGCGTTCTTGCTTGCTGTTGTGTATTGGACCCCAAAAGTCTGAAAAGCAAATGCAGCGTAGATGAATATGCCTGATATTATTCCGGCAAACAAATTATTACGATTAATTTTTTTAACCTTGGAAAAGAAAACGAAGGTTATCGCAAGTGCTGCAACAAAAAACCTCGCTGCCATAAGCCAAAGCGGAGAAATAAATTCCAGTGAGTTTTTAACAACGATAAAGCCTGCACCCCAAATGAAGGCTACCGCTAGAAGACTGAGTTCAGATATGATTGTTCTATTTTTATGCTTCATTGAACCCCACAACTGTATTCTTTTTATGCGCTATATATGCCATTTCAAGCAATTCGGAAAGATTTCGCGCGGCATCCAAGCCAAAAACGATTGGCGTATTTTGGGTACAGGCATCAAGGAACATAATCAAAGGATTTGGCAAGGCTTTTGGCAAACTTGTTACCGGGACAAAGCCCGAATTGATGTCGCGCAGCTTTGAGCTCGCAAGCATTAGTTGTTGACCGTCGCGATCAATTAAAGTGCCTTCGGTGCCATATACTTCAAAAGATGATGGAGAATTATAACTAACAAGCCCGGTTTCAACTATAGCAATGCACTTATTCTCAAACTCGATAAGATTTACGGCGTTATCTTCAACTGCTCTGCCGGTGATGGTATTGAACATCGAGGTTATTCTCTTCGGACGCCCGCATAGGAAGCTTACTCCGTACATAGGATGGCAGCCTAAATCCATCATTGCCCCGCCGCAGGCCATGCTTTCATCGTACCAATAGTCAGGCAGCCAATTTGCGCTTGCGCCGCTATGAGCGTTTCTTATGCGTATCATCGTAATGTCACCTAAAAGTCCATCTTCAATTGCTTTTTTTGCAAACAACACCTCGGGTCTGCAGCGCCAAGGCATAGATATTAAAAACTTAACATTGTTATCTTTAACCGCTTTTGCGATTTCGTCGCATTCCGCAACAGTTGGCGCCAGCGCTTTTTCGGTAAATATGTCTTTACCCGCATTGGCAGCTTTTACAAGGACTTCTTTGTGCATGGCAGTCGGCGCGTTGCAGGCTACAGCGTCAACATCCGCTCTTGCCAAAAGTTTGTCAAGATCAGGTTCGAATTCAGCACCAAGTTTTTCTGCCCAGGCAGCGCCTCTTTGCGCATCTTCATCCCATACGCAGGTGATATTCGCACCGTATTCTTGAATTTGCCTTGCATATCCTTCCGCATGAACATGCCACTTGCTTAACATTGTTACATTTAACATAAGTATTCTCCTTCAAATTATAATTTATTTGTAATGCCATACTTTCGAGACTCTGTCTAATAATTCCCGTGTGAAGCAAATCACTGCTTAATCGCGGCAACCAAGCCGGATAAATTAATCCCATCAAAGTCTTCCATTGCTTCATGCAAAACTAAAAGCATTTTCATTATGCCGCCTTCCGATTTGCTTTCAACATTCAGGACCATAACCGGGTCGTGAACACTCATCCGCAACAAGAACCACCCGTTGCCGTTGTTTTTGTCGGCTGAAACTCTAATGCCTTCATAGTTTTCTTTTGCAGTACGCCAACCTTCGTGTTCAGATGCAAAACTTTCTATTTTTTGAACGACCTGCTTACCGTAACCTCTAAAATCTTCTTTCAAAATCTTGAAGCGAATTTCTTTTTCTTCAAGCGGTTCTTCAAGGGTTGCAATTAAATCTTCGAGTCTCTTATTTTGCTTGCCAAGCATCGCCATTTTTATAATTATCTTTGTAATAAGATAAGCGCCGTCATCTAAAAAATAATTGTCGCTGAAAGAGGCATGCCCTGATGTTTCAATAGCTAACGGGCAGTTTACTCCTTTTTCCGTCAGTTCAATTTGTTTGTTAATAACATTCTTGTAACCTCGCATGTACCGCAAATGATGCCCTCCATTTGCTTTTATAAAAGCCGTTAAGCCTTCAGACGTAATACTGTCAGTTACAATCATAGCGCCCTCATTGTTTTCGAGTGTAATTGCCGCGGCAAGGGCGACAAGGCGGTTACGGTTAATTTCAATCCCGCCTTTTCCTACACAACCCGCACGGTCAACGTCGGTATCGAATATTACGCCCAAATCCGAGTAATTTTTTATTACAGCAGCGCTAATCGAGTTCATTGCCTCCATGTTTTCAGGGTTTGGTGCATGGTTTGGAAAGGTTCCGTCAGGCTCCAAAAATTGACTGCCTGAAACATCAGCGCCTAAAGGTTCCAGAACCTTTGTTGCGTAAAAGCCGCCAACTCCGTTGCCGGCATCCACAACAATATTGTAGCCGCGAAGTGGTCTGAAATAATCAGTATCATTGACTTCGCGGCAAATCATTTCCCTTAAATTCGCCGCATAAGTGTTCATATAGTCAACGGGTTCAACCTCGCTCGGCTCACCGATTGGGGTAAATCTTTCATTTTGAGCAAATTCAAGAATTTCATCAATATTACTGCCCTCCAAACCTCCGGCGCGGGTAAAGAACTTAAGCCCGTTACGGTCATACGGATGGTGGCTTGCTGTAATTTGCATGGCACCGCTGCACTTTAAATCAACCGTTGTCATAAACATAGCGGGTGTTGAGGAAAGACCGCAGTCGATGACATGTATACCTAAACTGCTAAGTGTATTAATAACGTATTTTTTAATGTGCGGCGCGGAAAGCCTTGAATCATGCCCAACAGAAACGATAAGTTCGTCATAACTTTTGTTTATTTTTTGGCTTAACCACAACGCAAAGCCGTAAGTGATTTGAGATATAACCTCATCGCTCAGATAAAGCGGTTCGCTGCCGCAGCTTATACCAAAACCTCTTATATCACTGCCGCTTTTAAAAATGCTCCATCGCTTTTCAAGCATATTCCCACTCCTTTAGCCTAATAAGATGTACTCATCCGCTACAAATTTAAGAAATTGATACATTGGCGCCAACTCAGTGTATGCGGCTTTTAGTTCGGTAATAATTTTATCACTCCCAAGCACACTCAAATTACTTGCCTTTACCATAAAATACATGCTTTTGACATTATAATACTTTTTCAACTTCTCCGGAACATCTGAATTCTTTTCTTTTTTATAGTTATCTGAGTAAAATATTGCCCCTGCAGATTCAGCTCTTTTTACAGCGGTCAAAAATTCATCCTGTCGTTCAAGCAAAATTTTGCGATAAAGTTCCATAAAACGCGGTGTTGTTTCAAAACAGCTTACCCCGTAGGAATAGCCTTGCGGCTGAATCTCAAACCAAAAGCAAGGGTATGTTGGCCACTCGGCTTTTGGACGCATAAACATTATCCAAATGTTTTCTCTATAAAGTCCTTTATCTCTTGAAAATCGTGTATCACGCCTTATTCTTGAAACCATCTTTGTCGGAATCAGGTTCATTTTATCATCAATTTTCGTCATATCCTCAGCAATAATCTGCGCTATTTGCTGCATAGGCTGCAAAGCGAACCTTTTAATATTTACTTTATTGGCTTCATAAAACTCTTTTGAATTGTTAAACTTGTTTTGCCCAAGCAGCCAAAAAGTCTCGCTCGGTATGCCGTCATAATTATTCATTATATTTTACCCTTTTCAAACATTGCTTGCGCTGCCATCAAAACGCCCATTTTGGCACTGTGAAAATTAAGCCCGCCTTGCATCCATGCTGCGTAAGGTTCCCTTAACGGTGCATCCGCCGAAAGCTCAATAGATGCGCCCATAGTAAAGGCTCCTGCTGCCATTATAACTTTGTTATCATATCCCGGCATATCCCACGGCTCTGGAATTACAAAAGAATCAACAGGCGCGCCTCGCTGCATACCTTGGCAGAAAGCAATTAAAGCATCAGGTTCGCGAAGCATAACAGACTGTATGATATCAAAGCGTGCTTCCGAGCTTTTAGGCGCGACCTCAAAATTGAGTTCTTCAAACAGAGCTGCTGTGAAAACGGCGGCTTTTAAAGCTTCTCCTGTTACATGGGGCGCATTAAACAGCCCCATAAATAAGCTGCGGTTTTGCCCAAGGGTTGCGCCAACTTCTCTACCAAGCCCGGGAGTGGTCATTCTATAAGCGCACAACTCAACTAGTTCTGCTTTGCCAGCGATATATCCCCCTGTTTTTGCTATACCTCCGCCTGCGTTCTTTATTAATGAACCCGCAATTATATCCGTATTGAAATCTGTAGGTTCTTTTGTCTGCACAAATTCGCCGTAACAATTATCTACCATTACCAATGCTTTGCTTTGGGTTTTTACTAATGCTGCAATTTCGCCGATTTCTTCAACCGAAAGACTAGGGTGCAAGGTGTAACCTCTTGAGCGCTGAATATATACCAGCCGGACATCCTGTTTGAGTGCTTCAGAAATTGCCGCAAAATTTGGTTTGCCTTTATCGTCTAAATCGACTTGCTTATAATGAACACCAAAGTCTTTTAAAGAGCCTTGCCCCTCACCTTTTAAACCAATTACCGGATGAATTGTGTCATATGGTGTGCCTGTAACGCACAGCATTGTATCACCGGGGCGCAAAAGACCAAAAAGAGCAACGGCAATGGTGTGAGTGCCGCAGGCAAAACTATGACGTACAAGTGCATCCTCTGCACCGAAAGAGTCCGCAAAGACTCTGTCTAATACTACCCTTCCTCTGTCGCCGTAACCATAGCCTGTACTTTCAACAAAATGGCTCTCACTCACGCCGTTTTTAATAAAGGCTGAAAGAACCTTAAGCTGGTTATATTCTGTTATTTCCTCAATTGCTTTAAAAGGCTCGGCAATTTTTTGCATCGCCTTTTCGCTGCAGTTTAGAAGTTTTTCATCTATTATAAAGAACTGCTGCTGCATGTAATTTACCTTCCTTATACCAAAGCCCAGTCGCCGGTCTTCACAAAGCCAAGTTTGTTATAGAATTCAATTATGCTCCCCCTCGCGCAAAGCAACTCTGCTCTTTTGCCGCCGGATTTTACATACTCGGCAAGTGAAGTGACGAGCGCGCCTGCATAGCCCTTCCCCCGGTACTCCGGTATGGTAGCAACTGCACCGATTAAAGCTGCTTTTTCGGTTTCAAACAAAATCATAGCGCAAGCAACCTTTTCGCCAAATTCTTCGATCGCGGCAGCTTTAGCCGTGCCTCGCTTAACACGAAGTGAAACATCTGACAGCCATTGCAGTTTTTCCCCTAAGCCGTCAAAATTTGAGCGATTAAGTATACCATAAATATCCGATAATTCAAACCTGTTTACAAAACAAATATCTTTATTTTTGGTTGCATCCTGCTTGCTTTTGAACTCGACAACCGAGCCTGTCTTTATCGGTTCCAGTTTGAGTTTATCACAAACACGGGCATCGCACATCATGCTTTCGTAACGTATCGCTTTAATAAATTCAACGAGTTCCTCAAAATCAGCACCATCTTCACAGCAAACAGTCATTTTTTCGTCGATTTTGCACAATGCGGCTGTAACTCTCAGCTCATTTTCCTGCAAATAAAATACCGCATAAGAGTATTCCATGCAATAGGTATTATAGTAGGCCGCAATTCGGGTGCCAAATACATCCTTTTCGCAAAACAATGATAAAGCATCCTCTTGTTCCAACAACAATCTAAGCATTGGCAAATTCCTCTGCCAATGCAAAGACGATTTTTAACACTTCAGCGATATCCTTTTCGCAGATTACACAGGATGGCGAATGAAGGTAGCGGCATGGCAAAGAAACCGTCAGTGTTTTTACACCTGCGCGGCTTGAATGTATTGCGCCCGCATCGTTACCGCCTGATACCACTGTTTTTGGCTGAACTTTGATATCGTTTTTTTCAGCCAACGCAAACGCCAAGTCGTATAAATCTCGGCTGTAAACAGTGCTCCTGTCCATAAAGGATATCACTGCGCCTTCGCCTAATTGGCATACCTGCTTCTCCTTAGGCACGCCCGAAATATCGGCCGCTGTAGTTGTTTCAACAACAATCGCATAATCGGGCGCAACAGCAAATGAAGCCGCCTTTGCTCCCCTTAAACCGACTTCTTCTTGAACGGTAAAAACAAAGTTAAGATCATATGGCAAGTCGCTCTTAATAATTTCTATAAGTGTTGAACATCCTGCTCTGTCGTCAAGCGCGCGTGCTTTTACTAAGTCTTCTCCAAAATAAATAAAATCGGAATCAAAACAAACAACATCCCCGAGGCGTACATATTGTGAAGCTTCATCACGATTTGAAGCGCCTATATCAATATAAAGGCTGTCATCATCAGGAATATTCGCCTTTTCGTCATCATTAAGCATATGCGTTGGTTTAACGCCAATTACGCCCGGCGTGTTTCTTTCCCCGACGATAACCATTCTTCCAAGCATTACACGGCTGTCTATACCGCCGACTGAAGTGAATTTGAGATAACCGTCATCCGTGATATAAGTCACTATAAGGCCTACCTCGTCCATGTGCGCGGCAAGCATGACTTTATTCTTTGGTGTTACAGCACCTTTTTTGAAAACAATCAGGTTGCCTAAAGCATCTGATTTATATTCGGCTAAACCGTCGATTTGTGAAATAATATATGCTCTTACTTTTTCTTCTCTGCCAGATATGCCTGCAAAGGAGCAGAGGTTTTCAAGTTCTTTATGCATTAACCTCACTCCTTTCCAAAATGTATTCCGCCATCATCCTTGCGAGGTTTTCTACATCCTCAAGGTCTAATATTTCAATACTTGTGTGCATATTTTTTAATGGGATTGACAGCAGCGCCATTTTTGTCCCTCTGCCCGAGATCTGAATTTCGTCGGCATTCGTGCCTGTTCTGCCGCCCATAATTTCTAACTGATAGGGTATACTTTTTGCTTTCGCTATTTTTTCAAGTGTTCTGCCCATTTCATAGTCAAGTGTTGGAGAGATGCCGAGCATAGGGCCTTTGCCAATATCAGCGCATTTTTCGCGCTGCATATCAGGAGCCATCGCAAAGCTTACATCAACAGCTATTGATTCATCGGCTGAAGCAGAAAACCCGCCGACATGAGCACCACAACCTCCGGTTTCCTCTTGAACGGAAAACAGTACGGAAAGTTTGCAATTGTGCTTTTTATCTTTCAAAATTTCAAGGCAACGCAAAATAGACGCCACACCTGCCCGGTCATCAAGCGCAGGGCAGCATATTTTATTGCCTAAAAGCCTTTTCTGCTTAGCCCTTAGCGTAACCCTGTCACCCAAGTGAACCAGTTCAGAAGCCTTCTCTTTCGACAACCCGATATCTATAGCTATTTCATCAAAAGCTTTTGCTTTTTTGTCATCATCCTTTTTTGAAAGATGAGGCGGAATTGAAGTAACAACACCAAAAAGCGGTTGTTTGCCCCAAACCGTTACTTCGTGTGCCGCCAATACTCTAATATCCATACCGCCGCATTTATCGAATTTTAAAAATCCGCAGTCATCAATCGATGTGACTATCATACTAATTTGGTCAATGTGGGCATCTAGAAGAATGTGGACACCTGTGCCATCAAGTTCCCCTTTAACACTGCCAAGCGCATCAATTGAAGCAGGCATAAATTTTTCTAATTCATTTTTTGCCAAGGTTGCCGCGGCCAGTTCGATCCCCGCAGCACCCATTTCGTTTGTTAACGCAAAAATAAGAGATTGAAGTTTTTCAAATGTTGGCATTAGCTCTGCTCCTTAAGGTATGAGTTTTATTTTCATTGATTTTACAATATTAAAAGTGTATAATTGACACATTAATACAATTATGTATAGGGGTAAACATATGAAAAAACGCAGGCACGGTAAAAATAAAAAAGCATTATTAATCATCTTACTCATTATAGCTATTCCTTTGGCAGGCGGTGCTTTATATATCAATCATTTCCTGAACAAAATTGACATTGCAAATACCACGCAAGTAACAGAACAAAAGATTGACCCTGAATTGGTGACCGATGCGCCTTTACCTAAAGAATTAACCAATGAGGATGTAGCTGTTAAGGTAAACATTGAAGATAACAGGCTTTGGTATCATAAAGACATCGTTAATATTTTGCTTATCGGTTTGGATTACGGAAATTCCGATCAATATTACCCTCGTTCAGACGCAGTAATTATAGCTTCACTCAATAAAATAATCAAAGTAATAAACATCGTTTCATTATCCAGGGCTACTTATGTCTCAATTCCTGGACATGGAAATGCAAGATTAAATGCCGCTTACGCTTATGGCGGGCCGAATTTGTTGGTACAAACTGTTGAACAGAACTATAAGGTTAAAATTGACAACTATGCAAGTGTTGATTTTAAAGGATTTTCAAAAATAGTGGATGAACTTGGCGGGGTCAGCATTTATTTGACGGCAGAAGAACTCAACTTTTATAAAGCAATCTTTTCCAAAAAAGGTATTGATGTTTCCTCCGGTAAGGGCAATTATACTCTTGACGGGGAATTAGCACTCGCATATGCAAGAACCAGAAAAATAGACAGTGACAAAAACCGCACTCAACGCCAAAGAAATATTGTCACCCAAATTATCAGTAAGGCAAAGTCAAGTTCAATTTCACAGATTACACAACTCATGAATGATTTCTTACCCTTGGTTTCAACAGACTTAACAAAGCCCGAGCTTTTATCCCAAGGCGTAAAAGGTTTGAGCTATGCCCGTTGGCCGGTGAGACAGGCAATCATACCGCATAGAGGCACAAAACTCGTTATGGTTGACGGTTATGAGGTGCTGATGTTTAATTGGAATGTAGTTAAAAGTGATATACACAAGCAGCTTTACCCCGGTATCGAACCTTCCGAACCGTTAGTTCAACCTTAATGATTTTCATATGAGCGTTAACCGCAGATTTTAACTCCACCCACAGGCCGGATAGCAAGCACATAGCAAGCATTTAAACCAAATACTGATTCCATACGGGCCTTGTAATTCTCGAGTTCATCGAGAGGAACAAAGGCCTGTATTGTACCCGCGAAACCTCCGCCGTGCACACGCCAAGCGCCTTTGCCGGAAAGAAGCTTTTCGCTAAGACAAAGTGCAATTGAAACCGGTTGGCTATGCGGATTTTTGCAAAGAAAAACATTTTGATTGTACATGTATGATGAATTTCCGCTTTCAATAACTGATTTTTTAAAATCTTCAAAATCTCCGGCGCGAAGAGCAGCAGCCTGCTTTTCAACTCGGGCATTATCCGCATAAAAGTGCATAGCGCGGAGTATGGCTCTGTCGCCAACCTCTGTGCGCAGTTCCGGTATTCTTGCCTCAAAAGCAGCCTGAGAAACATCACGAAGTGTTGCGCCGCCAAATGCTGCGGCAACCGACTCCATTTCCTCTCTTACCGCGGCATATTCTTCGTTCAAACCCGAATGGCTGCCCCCCGTATCAACAATGCAAAGCGCATGTCCGCAAGAGGCAAAATCGAAATCAACTTTCTCAATTATTGGCATTTTAGGGTTTTCAAAATCAATTGTTACAAAGCCGCCTACAGAGCTTGCCGTTTGGTCCATAAGACCGCAAGGTTTGCCAAAATATTCATTCTCTGCATATTGGGCAATCTGAGCAATTTCAACCGCGCTCACCTTACCTTCATTGAAAATATGATTTAACATTGTTCCTAAAAGTACTTCAAATGCGGCAGAAGATGAAAGCCCTGAACCGGAAAGAACGTCCGAAGCAGTTGCCGCATCAAAGCCGCCTATTTTATAACCTCTTAATTTAAAGCCAGCACAGACACCGCGAACAAGAGCAACTGATCTTAGTCTTTCCTGAGGCATAACACCAAGATCGTCGATGTTAACTACATCCATTGAGTAACCATCGGACTTGACCCTAACAATATTTTCTTCATTTGTTGCCGCCGCAGCTATTGCGTCCAGATTTATTCCCGCAGCCAAAACTCTGCCATGATTATGGTCTGTATGATTACCGCCTACCTCTGTTCGCCCGGGCGCGCTAAAAAGCTCGATATTCTTATCTCTGCCAAAAAGCATTGCAAAACTATCTAAAAGCTTAGCAATGCGCTTCTTTTGGCGATTGATTTCCTCTTTGGATACATATACCATACGAAGCGCTTGATCATGTTCTTTGCCTGATATTTGCGATTTAAGTTCCAAAAGATTTGTCATATTAATCCCCTTTTATATTTGTACTTAAAATCAACTTATAATAATGATAGCGTCATTTTTTACTTTATTATGGGCAATCAAAAACCGTAAATTCCCCTTTTTGCTTTCCCAATTGTATATCATTTTTGACTATTGGTCAACTTTATTAGGATAAATCCAATAAATTATTATTTCACTTTTCGCGGTTTTATGTTATAATACTTTTCAGAAAACATAATACAAGTTAAGATTGCGATAAATTTGGAGGGATAGTTTTGGCGGGAAAGCGAGCAGTTGTTTTTAGCGGCGGCGGTGCAAAGGGCGGTTACCAAATAGGTGCTTGGCAGGCTCTGCGGGAACTGAATTTTTCACCTGATATCGTAACAGGCACATCTGTTGGTGCTTTTAACGGGGCTCTTATGGTATCTGACAAATATGCAGAGGCTCTTGAGATATGGGAAAACATGAGTATGGACAGGATTTTTTCTCAGTTTGCAGAAGCAGTAAATAATGAAGAGTCCAAACAGGATGATTTTATAAAGAGGCTTGCGAAAGAAGCTATATTTAAAGGCGGCGCAGATTATTCGCCCCTGCATAGTTTGATTATGTCGCACTTGGACGAAGAAATAATTCGTAATTCTAAAATTGATTTTGGTTTAGTTACAACAACATTCCCTTACAGAAAACGGGTTCAGCTTTTTATTGAAGATATCCCGCAAGGCGAAGCGATTGATTATGTTATTGCAAGCGCTTCTGCCTTTCCATTGGTAAAATCATATAAAATAGGTCAATCAAAATATATTGATGGAGGATATTCCGACAATATGCCAATTCAAATGGCTTTGGACCGTGGGGCTGAAGAGATTGTTGCTGTTAATATAGGAAAAATGGCTGTACATAAGCTTAAAGAAAACAATGCGGTAATCCACTATGTACATAATAAAAGACCTTTTAACGATGGGCAATTTGGAAGCGTTGCGATTTTTGAAAAAGAGCTATCGTTAAATAACATCCGTCAAGGTTATTTAGACACCTGCAAAACATTCAACCTTTTTGATGGCTATTATTATACTTTTGAAAAATACGAATGCTATAAGATAAGTGCTTTTGAGGGAGTATGCACACTGAAATTCAACAATATTTTCAGCGTTTTACCGAGTGAAAACCATATCGAGCGAATCGGTAAACAAAATGTTATTGAACTACTGCAAAAATATGAGCAACGTCCATTTGAAATTAATAACAATGTTCTTTACTGCGCGGAAATTGCCGCGGAAATATTTGATCTTAATCCGCGAGAAATATATACACTTCAAGGCATAGCTGAACTGCTTATTGTTGAGGCGGCAAAACTTATTGCTGATGAGTCGACAAATATGATTGCAGCACTCGCTCGACAACTCGACAAGGGGTTAAGTTTCGATTTGCTGAAAACAATTTTAAAAAATTGGGATAAAAAACTAATTTTAGGTTTCAGTCTACAGTTGATGCTTGAAGACAAGCTTGAACAAGCACAAAAAAGGCGACTTTGGCTTGTTGCAGCTTTAATGCCGGATGTTTTTTGCTCCGCTCTCTTTTGTTGCTCTGCAATTCTCAACTCAAAGCATTAATAGAATTGCAGTACTTTAATTATTATTTTGAAGGGAATTTACATCAATATGAAGATCGTAATTTTGGATGCTTACACAACCAACCCCGGAGATTTATCATGGGATTTACTGAATAAGTTCGGTGATTGTACTGCTTATGATTTTACCCGTCCGGACCAAGTTTTGGAAAGGGCTGAAAACTGTGAAATTATTATTACAAACAAGACAGTGCTTGGCGCCGATTTGCTTTCCAAATTACCAAAACTCAAATATATCGGTTTGCTAAGCACCGGCTACAATATTGTTGATATTGAATTTGCTGCATCTCTCAAAATACCTGTAAGCAATATTCCGTCCTACAGCAAGGCCGCTGTAGCGCAGATGACCTTCGCGCACATATTGGAACTTTGCAACCAAGTTGGTCTGCACAATTCAGCCGTCAAGGATGGTGAATGGAGTACAAATAAAAACTTCTGTTTTTGGAAAGCTCCGTTAATTGAGCTGTATCAAAAAGCAATCGGAATAATAGGCTTTGGTAAAATTGGCCAAGCCGTCGCAGACATTGCCGAGGCAATGGAGATGAAAGTAATCGCTTATTCACCGCGAAAAAGCGACCAAAGCCAAAGAAGGAATTTCAAATTCGTTGAACTGGACGAATTGCTTCAAAAGTCTGATATTGTTAGTATGCACTGCCCATTATCACCTTTAACGCAAAACATGGCGAACTCGGACTTTTTCTCCAAAATGAAGAGCACTGCCTTTTTTATCAACACTTCTCGCGGGGCGGTTGTTGACGAAACAGCACTTGCAAATGCTTTAAACAATGGAATTATTGCCGGTGCAGGGGTAGATGTGCTTTCAACCGAACCACCAAAAAACGACAATCCTCTTCTAACTTGCAAAAAGTGTTTTATCACCCCGCATATTGCTTGGGCAGGACTTGAAACAAGAACAAGATTGATGAATATATTAGAAGAAAACTTACAAGCCTTTGTGGACGGAACCCCGATTAATGTTGTTAACGGGCTATGGTAACCCGTTATTAAGATCTATCTGCATTAATTTCGCCGCAGCATCGAGGCTTTTGTCTAAGCCTGATTTTACGGCGATTAATTTAAAAAGATTTTGAGTTATTCGATTTTGCTTAGAATTTGACTGATTGAGTTTGCAACCGCTGCGCCGCTGCTGCGAAGCTTTTCCTCACTGTGGTGTCCCAAGCTAAGCAGAATACAATCCGCTCCGATATTTTGAGCCATTTCATAATCATGAACCAAGTCGCCTACAACAAGCACCTTTGCAGGGTCAATATTATTTTCTTTCAAGTATCTTTTTGCCCTTTCGACCTTACTTCCTGCGAAGAAATCTTCTGAACCGAGCACAGCATCGAAATAATGATCAAGGTCAAAATACTTCACATAATAATTTAATTGATTTTGTTCGCAGGATGAAACAACAACTTGCCGAACACCGTTGCTGCGGATTTGATTAAGAGCTTCCCTCGCCCCTTGGGCAAGCGTTATTTCATACATTTGCCCTTCATATCCGTCATTGTATTCTTTTAATATATTCGAATAGTCATCTTTTTCAAGATCAAAAATATTTTCATAAAATTTTCTAATCGGAATATCTATATATTCGTGATATTGTTCCATCGTAATCTTTGCTTCGCCTCTGCGCACAAGCATATCATTAACAGATTTTAGCGCCGCACCGACATCGTCGAGCAGCGTACCGTTCCAGTCCCAAATAACAAGTGTATATCTCAATTTATTCTCATCCAATTGAAGCAACTCCAAAATATATTTTTAGGAATGAACAAAGACTATGGAAAACAGCTTTAATAAAATATATGAAATAGTAAAAGCTATTCCACAAGGCTCTGTTGCAACCTATGGGCAAGTCGCGGCTTATGCCGGTAATCCCCGTTGGTCGCGTGTTGTAGGCTTTGCTTTGCATGTGAACCCGGAGCCCGGAGTTATCCCCTGCCATAGAGTTGTTAACAGGTTTGGTGAAGTTTCGAGTGCCTTTGCCTTTGGCGGTGAAAATATGCAACGGCGACTTTTAAGCGAAGAAGGCGTTGATTTTCTTGCTGATGGCAGAATAGATTTGGCAAAACACTTGTGGATTCGTGATTTCGAAATATGCGAATAAACCAAAAACCCCATAAGCCCTTGGATATCGGACTTGTGGGGCTTTATAATGGTGATCCATCGGAGACTCGAACCCCGGACACCTTGATTAAAAGTCAAGTGCTCTGCCAACTGAGCTAATGGATCATTTATAAACCAAAATTGACACTTGCATATAATATATTATTAAGACCTCAAAGTCAAGCATTTTTTCCTATAATTCAAGTTAATTTTTATACAGATTTTTTGTGAATGCTATGAAAATCAAATCCAAATTCTGATTTTCATTTTGTGACCGCACTTTGGACAAGTAATTTCGCGCTTGCCTCTTGTCTTTTTTAGGCGAAGAAAATCATTGCAGTTTGGGCATTTTCGAAACCGGTGAGTGCCAAAATATTTGATTCTGAGATTCAAGTTTTTTGTTTTGTCCTTAAACTTAGAAACAGTTTGATTAAAATTCAGCAACTTTAGGAAATTTTCAAATTTAAAGTTTTCATTCTGTCGCTTACTTAAGTTTTTTGAAAGCATTCTGAAAATAGCTAAAGCCAAAAGCGCATAGGAAACGGCAGAAAGTATTGCGGATGGTTGCCACGCCCTGATAAAAGAGTTTGTAACATTTGCAACAAAGCTTAATATCAGCAAAAAAAACGACAACTTGTCAGTGCCGTTCCTGCCATACATAAATTGATTTAATTTGATTGCAATCTCTTTAAATCTGTTCAGCATAATTTTTCTCCTTGAAATAAAGTGAATAATAAAACAATACAATTTTTATGTCTAATCGTCTATATAATTTTAACACATTATTGCTATTAATACTATAAGTTAGTTCATCAAATCAAAAAATTAACAAACGCGTAACAAGCTATGCATAGTCCATTTATTGCAATAATAATCTAACTCGAACTATTTACAGCTTTATAAAAAAAGCGTATTATTTTGATGAACCCTAAAATGTTTTGAAAGGACTGATGCTTTGTATGAAAAAAAAGTGGTTGCTGAAAGAAATTGATCTTTGGCAAATCGAAAATGTTATAGACGCTGCTTCTGCCGATGTATTGAAAAACAGATATTCGCAAAAGGACAATAACGACACATTATCAATCATTTTTTCTATTTTAGGTTCACTGCTTATTGGCACCGGCATCATATTAATTCTTGCAAAAAATTGGTTTTATATGCCGACAGCGTTTAAGGTTGCAATTTCGATTTTTCCGTTGCTGACGGGGCAAGGGTTGTCCATCTTTATTATCTTAAAAAAATATGAAAGCGTGGCAATACGCGAGGGTGTGGCAATATTTTACACCGCAGGTGTTTTTTCATCAATCGCTATGATAAGTCAAAGCTTCCATCTCGCGTATGATTTTGAGGCTTATATTTTAGCTTGCGCGCTTTTAGTCTTACCGGTAATTTATATACTGGATGCTGTTTCGCCGCTCGGAGTGTATTTTTATGCTATTATCAATTGGGGCGGTGTTGCTAAAGCAAACACCGGGCAGCCTTTATATGCATTTCTCCTCTGTGTGTTTTTCGGTTTGGGTCTCCTTTATGTTATTATAAACCGCCGGAAGGCTGCGGACATTCGGCATATTTACACCATTTGGGTCAGCGTTATTGCGGGATTTGCCTTTTTAACAGTCATTTCTTTCTTGATCAATCTTAAAGAATTAGATTTTTTTATTATGTATCTAACATATTTTTCTTTTTTGTTTGCTATCGATAAGAACACTGATGACCTTCTGCTACCTTTCAAGCCGATAGGGGTTCTTGGCGGTATTGCGATACTGATGATTCTTTCATTTGCTTGGGATAACTTCAATTTAACCACTAACGGCAGCGTCATCATTGCTGTAGTTCCGCTGGCGGCAATTTTATTGATAGGTATCAAGCACTATAAAGAAGACATCCAAAAGCTGCTGTTTTTATCTGTTTTGCTTTCGTTTACCATTATTCTTATTATTTCCTCCTATTTCAGCCTGTACTTCTTTGTCGCTTTAGCCGCAAACGTCTTAGCCGGTGTTGTTGGCATTGGTTTTATCTTAAGAGGTGTCAAAAGCTCTGATTTGCCTATAACCAATTTAGGTATGCTGATAACTTGCGGATTAATTTTAATGCGCTTTTTTGACGAAAATATTGACTTTTTATGGCGTGGAATCGCCTTTTTGATTCTTGGCGGACTATTTCTATTGATAAATTTTAGAATGATGAGAAAAAGAAAAGCGACCTTAAAAGGGAAGGAGGCGCAACTAAATTGAAGAAGTATTTATTGCCTTTATTGATTTTAACTATCCTTATTCAGCTCTTTGTTCCCGCTTACTTTGTTTTTGAAAAATATGACACACTTAAAACCGGCAAAGAATACAAGTTTGAAGTAGATCTTTATGACCCGTATGACACTTTCAGAGGACGTTATGTTGCAATAACAACCACAGCGCAGCGAAAGCTGTATGATATATATAATAGTGTTAACGGTTCAAAAAATGGTAGTAAATACGGTCTTATCAGTGTTGATGATGCAGGTTTTGCTTTTATTAGTTCAGTTACTGATATAAAGCCGGCAAACGGTGACTATGTCAAAAGCTCAAACAGCAGATATTTCACATTGCCTATTGAAAGGTATTATTCTGACGAAAATATCGCACCTCAGTTGGAGCAATTTCTGGCAAGCAACAGGCAGGGGTTGAAGCCGTATGTAATTCTTAGGGTTAAAGACGGTCATGCAGTAATTCAAGGGCTTTACATTGACGGGGTAAAAATTGAGGAATACCTGCTGAATAGTGCTGTTTAGCACACATCTGAAAGAAGAACCTCGCCGTTTGGCGGGGTTCTTTAAAATTCAACCTTTTATATTAAAAAGACAGTTCAGAAATACATTAAATAATTGACAACCAAATCTGTTTAGCTAACGATTCCGAAAAACTCCAGCAACGCAGGATTGATAACCGTATCTGTCTGGTCAAAGCAGGAACTGTGTCCCCCGCCGATTACCATAAGTTCTTTTGCACCTTCAATTGACTTGGTAATTTTTTTGGAATGCCAGCGTTTAAACATATCATTTTCACCAAAAATATTGAGAACCGGTATTTTGATTGCCGAAATGTCCTTAAACGAGAGATTCGGTTGACCAACCATCATACCCACAATATCACGATGCAAAGCATCTGCTTTATCCTTTGTGAAAAAGGTCTTTACGCAATAATAACGGTATTCTATTTCCGTTCCCAATTGGTCGATGGTTTTTACACCGAATGTATTGATGTTAGCTCCCATTGCAACAAGCTTGCTGACGCGGTCCTGATGTTCAAGGGTGAAAACAATGCCGAGATTCGCACCGTCGCTAAAACCGAAAACTTTCGTTTTTTCGATATTCAGGCTATCCAGAAGCACTACCAAATCGGCGCTCATCACCTCAAATGTCAATTTTCCGATGCCTCTTTCGGAGTTTCCGCAACCTCTCGGTGATACCGTAATAACCTTAAAGTGCTTTGCCATCTCCGGCAAAATACTTCCGTCAAAGGCATGCATATTGCCGCCATTCGCCGGCAACAGCAATAGCGGATCCCCATTCATATCGCCGTATATTCCATACTCGATTTTTGCGCCGTTACAAACTTTAAAACCATATTCCAAAAGCTCCGGCATCGCATTACTTTTAGCATTCGCGGCATTGACATCCAACCCAATGCTGCAAATTCCTGATGTAATTACGCCAACCAACATAATTGAAATCACCTTTTTAAAATTCATTTTCATTTTCTCCTACCTCTATCATTTTTATTTTTGTAAATGACCAATGATAAGTAATTGCAGTATTATTGGTCACTTTGCTTTAATAGCCCATGATTGCTTTTACAGCTTCTGCCGTTGATTTCTGCGGAAACAGTTCAAAGCCGATTCTGCCTTTGTATCCGACAGCCGCGAGATGGGCAAAAATCTTGGTATAGTTAATCTCCCCTGTCCCCGGTTCGTGGCGACCGGGAGCATCGGCAACATGGATATGTCCAAGTTGGTCGGCATAACAGCTGATGTTGTTGCACAGACTGCCTTCATTTAGCTGCATATGATAGACATCATATAGAATCTTCAATTTTGGCGAACCGACCAAGCGGCACATTTCAGCCGCCATCTGCGTTGTTTTTAAATAATTGCCGACATGGTCCGTGGTAATGTTCAGCGCTTCAAGATTCATGACGATGCCGCTCGCCTCCGCGATATCTGCACACGCCAGAAGCATATCATACATGGAACAAGTTTTTACTGTATCGGACAACTCCAAATATTGATTGACAACTATGCCTTTGTCCCCCAACGCGTTGGAATGGATGGTGACACTCAGCGCGCCAATCTTCTTGGCCGCAGCGACCGACTGCGTGAGAAAGTTCAAGTATTGCGTCTTGTGGGTAGGGTCAATCAGAGAAAAATCGGCATCCCCATTAAAGCCGCTGATGCCAACGTCGGCCTTTTCGACAGCATTTTTTACAGCATTCAAATCTTTATCTTGCCAACTCCAAAATTCAACAAACTCAAAGCCGTCATCTTTGGCGGCCTTGAAGCGGTCAAGAAAAGGAATTTCGGTATAAAGTGCTTCGATACAGGCGGATTTAATAAATTTCATGGAACGGTCCTCCTTTAAAGATTAATAGAGCGCTTTCGAAAACAAATTAAACGTATTCTCGAATTGATCAGGGACAGATCTCTTTTTTAACTAAAAGAAGTTCATCCGTCTGCACTTCAGAAAACGAGCCGTTGGCATTGATGTGGATTTCAAATGTAATCACACCACCCGCGTCAATCACTTTTGAAGCATATTTCGCCAGGTATCCGCTTTCGTATTTAAGATCGTCAGCCCCCCACCAGCTTCCGAGGTAGGAAAGGATTTGCCATTGTGCGCCGGAAAAGAACCGGGCAGACGGATAAAAATCAAAGCTGTTTTCTTCGCCTGCGGTATAGTCGCAAACGGCAGTTGCCGGCTCGATGTAACCGTTCATGACGCCTTGATTGAATGCTACAATGGAGTTTTCGTTGCCTATGCGGCAGGCGTCCTTATACAGTTTACTGACTTTTTCCGCCATGTCACCGGTAAATCCGGTTCCCTCATAGAATCCGTCAAACCACCAGCCGGCAACCTTGTCACAGTAACGCCCCGACCATTCACGGATAACTTTTGACCACCTGTCAGCATAGGTTTCGTTAATATACCAGTTTGTTTCGTCATGCCGCTCTGTGGCGCCCAAAGCCTTTGGAATAGTATCGCCTGCCGCGCTGGGTCCCTGACTTGGCAGATACAACATCAGCTTGATGCCATAAACTGCAAGAGCGTTAGCTGCTTCCATGGGGATATCCCGAACAGAGCAGTAGGTGCCCGGTGCAACGCCAATATAATTTTCATAAACAGCGTTGGGCGAGCAAAAATAGCCTGAATTCTGTCCCAGCGTCATTACCGCATATTTTGCGCCGGTTTCATTCACCGCAGCTGCGAAGGCTTCGGCATTGAAGCTTGCAAAGTCCGCCTCAGACGAAAAAAGATAATGAACAAATAGACCGTATTTTGAATCGTGGAACCAATCGGTTACTGTGTTATTCATGGAATTACCCCATTTCTCACTATATTTGTAAGTATACTGCAGTTTGTAAGTGTTATCAAACAGAGAATAGACTTCAAAACCAGCAGCCAAAAGCACCGATAGCAGAAGGCTCAACAGCCTCAGACCAATATGGGATAGTATTATGGACTTCAGGTATAAAACCAATTTCCAAAACATACCAACTCTCCCTCAATGTCTTTTTGCAGTGCATGCACATTTTTGATTCAGTCAATTTACCGTTCAAGTTCGCTGAGCGGAATTTTAGCAACAAAAATGTCCTCCTTGTTGCGGGAATATATCACGAACAGGTATTCCCCAGCCACGCAGGTATCAGGGTAATGAAAGCCGCGCCCTTTTGCCCTGCCGCGGTGCTTCATGACTTCCGGCTCGTAGGCGATTACATAATTTTTATCGAACAGATACCCGTCCTCCGAGACAGAAAGGCAAAGTTGAAACCTCCGGTAACCTGGGTTTCCAACTAGGTACGCTCTCCCATCCGGCAGGTTGCCGGCACTTGTGCGGGCGCCGGTATCAGGGTATTCCATCGGGACGACTTCCGACCATGACTTACCTTGATCAAAACTGAAGTGGGCGTTTTGCACACCGATGTTGCTTCGCCAAATTCTTACCCAAGTTCCGTCTTTTGCTATATAGGCACGGGACGGCTCGCCGCAACCGTTGCCATCGTGGACAGCAGCGTATTCCTTCCACCAGTCTAAGGATGTTTTACCATCCCATTGAGGCCATCCGGCCGGCAGCATATCCCATTGTGTCATATGCTGCGGATTTTTCTGATATTCTATAATTTCTGCTGCAATCGCCGGATCATAGTCCCGATCGGAGTAGAGCTCTTTGTTCTGCGCAACAGGGAAAATATCAACGAGTTGCTCATGGGGTTGGTTGAGCCACATCAGAACGCCGAGTGTGCCGTCTTCTTTCAATTCGCGTGCGAGCCTTCCGATTCCGGGCCAATTGACACCTTTCGCAGCATCCGCCATTGCCCAGAGTCTGCCATCCGCAATGGCGAAACTATTGGAGCAAAGCATGAGGTGGTAATGCCCGCAAAGGTCGTTTTTCCAGGATTCTGTGCTGCTCTGCAAGCCGCTCCCGCATCTATCGTGCGGACGGTGCCCGCGGCAGGGATTGTTGTCCCCGTCCTTGATGTCCGGATTGGCGAGCGGCGTTTCCATGGGCGGGAACAACGGTTGAGTTTGTGACCATGTTTCCCCCAGATCTTTTGAAAACGAATAGCGGACATACTGACCCGGTGAATCCTCATCCGACAAATGGACACTCCAATGAGCAAATAGGATTCCATTAAAAAAAGTGATATGCGGATGAAGTGAAAATGCGCCCATTTCCGGAAGCGGTTCACCGGGATACAACTCTGTGGCCTTCTGATTTTCCATGCGATGCATCCCGAGATCCGGTTTTTCAAAGTCAGGGTGTTCTGTCCATCTGATTTGTTCAGGCATTGATATCAGTCTCCTTAACATGTGTTTATTTCGTAAAATCTGTAATAATACTTAATTGTTGGTACTTTATGTGTGATTTTCAGTAGTTGCCTTTTTGTGACAGCTTCAGCTTTTCTATCCCGAAAGCATCTAATTTATCCATGATGCCATAAATTATTTCACAATTCTTCACACCAATATTCCCATCCCACTTGTTATAATTATCTTGTGAATGATGGGTTTGTTTTGCTGCTTCCATTACCACAAATTCACATCCGTCATATCCTAAATCTCGAATGACAAATCCATCTGTACCGCCTCCGATTGGCATCCAAAATCCTTTCAATTCAATCTCAAGTTCTTTCGCTGTATTAAATGCAAGACCGCTTAAAAAAGGAGATATGGCTTTCTTCTTAGGTAACCCTGCATATTCCATAATTTCAACGGGAGCGCCTTTAAATCCAACCATATCTATATTAATATTGATTGTTTTGTCAACAGGATATTCTTGAAGATGCTTTCTCAAGAATGCTTTTGAACCCCACATGCCTAATTCTTCGGCACCAAAAATAGCAACAACAACCTCCGTATTTTCTAAACCTCCAAGTTCTTTGATTAGGCGGCTGATTTCATATATAACAGCAACTGAAGATGCATTGTCAATCGCTCCGGGGCTTTTATTCCCAAGGATATTGAGCGATAACGGGATTGTTCCGCATAACCCGATTGCACCGAATACGATTCCAAGCGTTGTTATAATTTGAGGCACATCGGCTCTAATAAAATCCAAAACAAGGTCGGTTAAAACAAGAAGCAATAACAAAACTACGCCGGTAACAGAAAGCAAGTAAGCTGCAGACCTTTGTATCGTTGACATCGTATGGCTTTTCGTATCGTGGTGACCAGTAAGCAAAATATAACGTTTTGGAACCCCTTTTTTGGGCAATATGCTTGCGTAGAGATTTTTGGTCGTATACTTTTTACCGACCTTCATATATCCTTTGGAACCCGCTATACCCGGAATGAGTATCAGAATAAAAACCAATACAGCGGCAATGACTCCTATATTTGCTAAAGGCGCTGTTATCAGCAATATTACCATAGATGCAATCAGGGAAGATGCCAATGCGAAAATACCCTGAGATATATGCCCAACCCACCCCTTCACACACTCGAATTCATCTTCTTTTAATTCCAGATCGATTTCCTTGAATATTCTTTTGCAATAGTTGATTCCTTTCGCTTCACCATCTGAGCCGACTAAGCGGGCAAAAGAGCCCAATTCTTTAACAATTGCGTTTAATTTATCGGTACTAAATCGTTCAGCCAATTCGAACACCTTGTTTCCTTTCCGTTATCTATGACTAATATTATTCTTTAACTTAGACTTTGTCAAACGAAATTACAGCATAAGTAACAGCGAAAGTGTCAACGAAAGTGTCAGTAACTATATTCTTAATCTATTATTGCTTTTCAGTAAAATTTTTGTTAAAATTATGCGGTGATAATTTAAAATAGATATCATTCGATTTTACAAGCTGCTGGAAAGGAACCGCGCTATGAAAACAAAAAACCCCGAATGGATGACAAACTCAATGGAAAGAATGAGCTACTACAGTTTTTTTATGGGTCAAGATGCGATCTATGCAGTTGTGACGACATTCCTGACAACTTATCTGCTCTTCCAAGGTATCAATCCGGTTAAATCCGGGTTTGTTATGCTGGCCGTAAAAGTATGGGATGCCGTTAACGATGTGATTTTCGGCGTAATTTTTGACAGCGTTCATTTCAAGAGTAAAAAGAAATTTTTGCCTTGGCTTAAAATATCAACCTATTGCATCCCCGTGACGACTGTGCTGATTTATGTAATACCGGGCAGCTTAAGCGAAACTTACAAGCTTGTTTGGTTTGCCGTTGCCTATATTCTTTGGGATACCGCCTATACACTCTGCGATGTGCCGATATTCGGAATAGTGACCGTCATGACAGAACGTTTGGATGAAAGGACAAGTCTCCTTTCCTATAAAAGCATATGGTCCGGAATCGGCGCAGGAATTGCGACGATTATCGGGACGGTATTGGTCGGTGAAAACGTTGGTCTTTCCTTTGGCCTTGCTTCAATTATCATCGCCGCATTTGCCTTTATTTCGATGATTTTTGTCAACCGCAATGTAAAGGAACGTATTGTAGCCGAAGAGGAAGAAAAGTTTACTTTGAGGAGGATGCTCCGGTATCTCTTTAAGAACAAATACCTTTTAATCTATTATCTCGGCTATCTCTTTCATGCGGGTTTTGGCGTCAGCGGTTCATTAATGTTGTTTATTTCATTCTATATGTTCCACAATTCACAATTCAGCCTGTTTATTGGTGCGCTGTCCATTTTACCGATGCTTATTTGCGCTTTATTTGTACCCAAGCTTATAAAGCGTTTTGACAAAATGAAGCTATATCTTTTCTGCTGTTTACTGAACATAATATTCAGTATCCTCACATGGGTTGCCGGATATGACAGCATAGTGATATTTTCCGTTTTATCAGTTCTGCGGTCAATCCCCGCGGCCTTCGCGGGAGTCACCATGTTTATGTTCACACCCGACTGTGCCGAATACGGCAAATTTAATTCCGGCATTGAAGCTAAAGGAATAACCTTCGCCTTGCAGACGTTCATGGCAAAGCTGACAGGTGCAATCTCCGGCTCCTTAGGTTTGTTTTTGCTTAAATTTTTCGACTGGACTTCAATCCATGCCGAAAGCTTTCAGGACTTGCAGAAGCAGACGATACATCAGAGCAGCACCGCAATGTCCGGCTTATGGTTTATCTATAATATGATTCCTGTCATTGGTATGGTCATTGCATTCGGCATCTGGTGCTTCTACCGCTTAAAGGACAAAGAGGTGCAGATTATGGCAGACTGCAACAGCGGCAAGATTTCAAAGGACGAGGCGCTCAGGCTCTTGAATGGTTTCTGAACCTTTTGTACAAATGGAATTCCGCTTGTTCGAATTTTTCGACACAATCGATTAACAAAAAAATACCGCTTTGGCGGTATTTTTTTCGGCATTATTTTAATATATGTCCAAGATACTATGAATATTAACTATCATTTATTGTTGAAATAATCTTTACCATTCCCCGGGCTTGAAGGTAAAAAACTGTTGATATTTGCCCCTACCGGTTTTGGTACGACTCCGTTTAAAATCGGGTCATCGGTAGCAAGCTGCCAATCTTTTAGACGCTTGCTTAAATCGGCATATACCGCCTTGTATTTTTCGTCATCAATCAGGTTAACCCTTTCAACCGGATCAAGATACAAATCGAACAGCATTTCCCTGTCCCTCTTTTGCTCCAGGAAGCCATAATTAATCACGAAGTTTTTACTTGGCGAACCGTCAATATTATCCGGTATATACCGGTCATGCTCATCATAAAAGCGGATGAGCTTATATCTCTGCGTGCGAATGCAGCGCATCGGCTCATAAGCGGCGTGATAGTTGACTTCTGAAAATATTTCTTCCCTAATTTGGTCTGATTTGCCCTTAAACAACGGCAGTAAAGAGCACCCCTGCAGCCAGTCGGGTTTTTCGGTTTGAATCAAATCGCAAAGTGTCGGATAAATATCGAGCTGAGAAACAAGCGTGTCAACCGCTTTCCCTTTTAAAGGATTACCCGGATATTTGATGATAAGCGACACGCCGATTCCTGCGTCATAAAGGTTGCATTTCATCTGCGGAAAAGCTATGCCGTGGTCCGTCGTGAAGATTATGAGTGTATCATCTTCCTTTCCGGATTGCCGCAGCGCATCCAACACTCTGCCGATGTAACAATCCGCAATCATCGCCGACGTCATAAATGCGGCCATATCCTCCCTACATTCCTTCGTATCATATAAAGGCATTGGAGGCTGAATATAATCAGGATTGATGCCGGGATCAATATCCGGAAATCTACGGTGCGTGTGGTGAAGACCCAAGGAAAGAAAAAAGGGTTGATTGTTTTCCTTCATTATATATTCTGCCGCATTCTGCGCATTTGTTTCGTCCCATGTGGAAAAACCATCATCGGGGTCCGCCGAGATGATTTTTTTGTAACCTATCATCTCGTCTTCAGGCGCTTCGTGCTGCACCCCGCAAAGCACTGTTTCATAATCCATTCGGCCAAGAAATGCCGCAAGGTGCTTTGAATAGTCGTTGAGCTGAAACCCCCTGTGCGCAAGACCGGTCATCCCGCAGGAATGCGGGCTCATACCGGTCAGCAGGGCGGCACGGCTCGGCGAGCAGGTTGGCCCCGCGCAAAAGGCTTGCCGGAATAATGTGCCTTTGCTTGCAAAACTCATCAAGTTTGGCGTAGGCACAGTATAACCGTATGGCTGAATATATCGTCCGGTGTCATGTGTATGCAGATACAGAATATTCATTTCACTTTTCCTTTCCAATCCATTTAATCTACATCCAAAATATTATAATACTTAATTGTCCAATATGGCCAAGTGAAAATATTTCCGCTGTACAAATAGCCCTTTTTGTATATGCCGCTTCCCGTCCGCCCATCATTGTCAACAGTAAACGGGCTTGTGTTTGCTTTATGGAGCCTGCGTTCGTCAACCGGCAGCAGAATATTTGACTGATTTTGTTCCTCGCCATTTAACATGATTACATCATTTCTTAGGCTGTTTGTAACCGGAAAAGCTTTTAAATACATCGGATAGCGGTTCAATGCATCGACAGCGCCGGTAAAATCAATTTCTTTGCCGGGGTTAAGGGCTGCAAAGGCGAAGGTGTACATCGGATTCCCTTCGCGGCGCATATTGTCCCACCATTCGTCCAAGCCTTCGTGAAGTAGTTTACTTCGCTCTGCGTCCTTTTCCAGTTCAATCAGCGGCCAATAGGCTATTATCGCAAGCGTTTCGTCCGAATAGTTGATGCTCTGCACATAATTATCGGTATCAAACCTTGCCTTTGACATTTTCCTCAGGCGCTTACGATACTGTGACAGCAATTCCGCATAACCCGCGCCGTTTGTAACCCCATCAAAGGGTAACTCATATGTTTTGTTGTATTCATCACAAGCGCGCAGGTAAACAGACTTATATTGCTCGCTGCCCTCCAAAACAAACATCGCCACTCGAAGGATACACATAAATTCGGCAGAGTTGAGCGGACCGTCCAAAAACGCGTAATAAGGGTGGCGCCAAGCGGTTATAGGGCCGTCCAACTCCGCAAAATAATCGACGAACCATTTACCCCATTGTGTCGGGTTGCCGTGTACATCACGCAGGCAATAACCGTTATCCAGCAAATGGGTCAATGTTGCCGCGGCGGTTTGGCGTATCAATTCGCCGAGTTCTACATTATCCGGGTCACTATTGACTGAAATAAGGTGTTTCCATGTGAAATAATACTGCACAAAGGCGGCAATTACCTCCTCCGACGAAGTATCGCATTTAAAAATAATATCGCTGTCTTCGCTCGCCGGGTATGTATCGGGATGATATGGGTCCGACTGCCTGTAGAGCTTCGCGAGCCTTGGCGGAATATCCGCTTTAATAGGAGCGGACAACGCAAAATCGTCCTTTACAGGTCTGTCCACAGTTGTGTTCAGCCTTGCTTTGACTTCATCGGTTAGAAGAAAGTTTCTACCCTCCGTCAAAGAACATCCAAAATGTGCCGTTTTGGTATCGACACATTTACATATTGGCTTGCCGTCTTCATCATGCCCGTTTTTTGCAAACCAAAGCCCGTCCGTATCCAATTTGCCATTCTTGATAAAAATCTTGTCCTTTGCAGATACATATCCACGGCATGTAAATCCGTTACCGAACCCATGGATATGACTTTGCAGTAGAACATTTTCCGTTAGACGCACAAGCTTTTTTCTGGAGTCCTCCACCGCCTCTTGGTTGCCTTCTCTGTTCATAACGGAGTAGCGTTGTGCTTCGCCAATTGAATGAAATACCGACCAAAGAGCGTCGTTATTGGTTGAATAACGCTTTAGCGGAATGATTTTGCCTTCATTCCCGTAATCCACTGTTTTGTACTCTATATCACAGAGCGAGCCGCGAACCGACTGCAATTCCCACGCCAAGCGGTCATAATGCTCTGCTTTTTGTAACAGACTTACGCGTTTGCGTTCAATGTGAACATAGCCTGATTTGTTTTGTATCCAAAGCCCTTCACCATCGGCACAAACCGCAACAATTGAAGGGTCGTTGCCGAAAATATATCGTCCACCCGCATACAGCTCAATTTTCCGGCGGTCAAACTGCGGTTCTTTTGAAATGTGCAGCACACCGTCTTGCCGTGCGATATAACGTCCGCCCATGTTATCACTTGCAACTGCTATGACGCCGCCTATATTTTGCAGAACCGGGTCACTTTCAAACTTCTGTGAGTTAATCAGTTTTTGTTTTACAGCATCCGGCACATTGGCGGTCAAATCAAAGTAAGTTGGTGTTTTTTGCAGCGGTGCGCGCCCTAAAGTTGATGTTGGGGTTAATTGCGGTACTTCAAATGAATATGCGTTGTTTTCAGTCAGCGCCCACATTTTATTGCCGGCAAGATACAGAGCTGTAACAGGGTTGTTTTCCGTCAAAGTGCTCCTATCCTCAACACTTCCGCTGACTAGGTTCGCCAAGCAGAGCAACCCGTTTTGCGGGAAGGCGAACCAAAGGTTATATTCGCCGTCAAAAGCAGAACATTTGATATCCCCTATCGGCACAGCGGACGGAGAATAATTTAACCGGCAATCAGGCTCTTCCTTTTTCATTATGACGGAATTGTTGTAGAGCCATAATATAGGTGGTACTGTATTTTCGGTGATTGAACATTTGGCTGCAAACATAAATTAACCTCTATCTAACTTGATAATTGATTATAATCTATTTTACTTGCATATTCAATTTTTTTCCGCTTTACTTCAAAATTATTGTCATAATAAAAGCCCTCGAAATCGTAATGAAATCAAGGGCCTTTTAATACATAAGTTGTGCTCAAAGTTTAATGAGAGATCCCCGTACAAACCAACAATTTTATTTAAAGAACTTTCGTGAGATCAACTACGCCCATGATAAAATTGTATATTGATTTGAAGAAATTAAATGTTGATGTAAAGGAATTGCCAATCTCAGTGAAGACATTTGCATCATTAATCTTGTTGAATACATTTGTTATAAGCCCGATATAATCATTGAAAGCCAAGGTAGCTGTATCATTTGTTGCTGTGACGGTGACAAGGTTACCATTAATGTCCTTAGCCTCGGAGCTTGAAACTGTTATATCTGTTGACTTGAAACTTGCTTTGTAGGTGAAATTCAGGGTAACAAGTGTTCCGGTGGTTGCACTGCTGCCGTTACCTGCGTCCATCCAGTAAAGGACATACGGTACAGCTGTCATATCGCTCTTAACTAATGTCGTACCCGGGAGAATGGCTCCGTTGGAAACGCCGGTAAGGGTGAGAACAGCCGCATCATAGTTTAAATTCAGACGCAGAGATTTGATACCGGTGTTTTGAGTAACAGCAACTGTAACTGAGCAAGTTTGCCCTTGTACGGAAATTTTAACGCCGGAAATTTTGAGAACAAGCGAGCCGGTTGTGGCACTGGCTGAAAGTACTGTTGAAAACGCGGTTAGTAAGAGGGCTAAGCACAAAATAACTGATATGATCTTTTTAGACATTTTCAATTCTCCCCTTTTAATTTATTATTTTGTCGAGCACAAACATCATATAACATTTTGAATCAATTGTAAATAATAAAATGCGAATGTTACTGAATTCATCGACACTGAAATTATAATATATTCATCCTGCTTAGTCAATTCAAATTTATTGCCATGCGGGGTTCAGTTTTTAATAATTCATTTAAGAATATAGACGATTTATTTTAATATTGTAGAAAATATAATGTCATGCTATAATAAAAAAGCAAAGAAGAATGTAAATTAAAATGGAAGGGTTCGTGAAATAATTGAAAAAACATTTATTTAAAAAATTGTTTCGTGCTATCATGGATGAAGTTTTGCCTGATAATATAAGCAGCCTTGCAGCAACGGTAAAAGAAGTAACCACTGAAGATGACGGAATACCAATTAAAACTCGAGTAAATAAATTAAATAAAAAGATCTTCGAGGAACCTGACATTGAAACTATTCCTAAACCTCATTTAATGTCTGATAAAGAAATTAATATTGTTGATTTAGATAATATATATGTGATAAATCGTGATTTAGCGAACAGTACTTACGGAACACAAAGATATGCCCGAAAAAAAAGCAAATTGAAAAATATCAGCAATGAAGAAAACGGGGAATCTGAAGAGGAATAATAATAAAATAATAACTCATATTAAATAAGTCAGTTTCAAACTTTTCAGTTGAACCGGCTGTTTTATTTTATACAATTTAATCGTATACGAGCTTTACACGTTTTATTTAACATTTAGGATATCTTTTAACTCGCTGTTAAATTCAGATATTTTCGAACTACCAAAATAGCCAATACGATATACGTTGCCTTCTACAATTATATACGGAACATTTGCAATCATAATTGAGTCTTTCACTGTGTATATCCAAATAGTTTGATAACCATTATATACCGAAGCCGAGCCGTCTATCACCGTTGATAATATACCTTTTAAAGTGTTAAAACATATATGGTAAGAATATTTAGTTAATATTTTTTGAATCTGATGAAATTCTTTTGATTCGCGAGAAAAATCAAATTTTTTAGTTTTAACATCCGTTATTGCAACTCCATCTTTGTTTAAATGAATAGAGTCCACACTATATGTAATTACAAGGTTATTATTCATAAATATGTCATTATTAAAATGTCGAGGTTTTAAACAATATACCAATACGCAAATAATTAGCAGGGCAACTATGGTTGCTAAAATAACATGGCGTTTTGTCTCCCTATTTTTCATCTTAACAAAATCACTGTTTTTCAATTCTTCAATAGTCATATAATTCATTCCTTTTAATTACTATTACAGTTTGCGATTAATATTTTAATTTTTTGATTTATAATGCATGTCGTCGTATTTGGGATTCGGCTTTTTACCGATGGGTTCCCTATGCGGTAATATGTTTATTTTAACACAAAAAATATAATATGAACTCATTGATTTATTTATTCCATGGGTAATTTAGAGACTTTTTCATTGTAATAGCTTCTTGTCTATTGCTTGCAGGGGCTACTATTATTAATCCTTTATCGCCTGACGATTGGTTTCCATTGGTGCCAATTGGTTCTTCAACGTTAATTGAAAATTCTTTCAAGAAAGGCTTGCTCGTAATATAACCAAAGATGCGATCTCCAGATGGATTCTTGGGGTCGCGGAAATATATATAGATAAATAAGTATTCGCTTCTTGGAGTTATAATAGGAAGAAATACATATTTAGTTGTATCGTAGCCATCTATAATAAAATTACCTTCAAATAAATCTGATTTATTCTGAACCAAATAGTGCTTATAAGTTCCTTTGATATGAATTGCTTTTTTTTCATAATATCCACTAGTATCAGCATTTCTGTACTGAATCCCCGAAACATTTTTATCAATATTCCATGGTATAGGAAAAAAGTAGAGACATAAAACAATAATTAGTAAGATAACTATAGTCGCAAAAATTACATTACGTCTATGTTCCCTATTCTTCATCTTTATAAAATCATAATCTATAGCCATATAAACCTCCAACTGAATTATCTATATTTGCTTATAATCAACTTTAAGTTATATTTTATTACAGAATTTTACAAAATGCAACCTTTATTTTCCACCATTAATATAATTAATTTATATAAAAATCCTTAGATTTGTCAGCATGTCTGTGCAATAATGTGGACTTTGTTCCTGTTATACTGCGAAAGGCTATTGACAAATATATTCCCCACACCAAGCGCAAAAGAGCACCTCGTCTATTGACGAAGTGCTCTTTTCAGGCTCCCCAAGTTGGACTCGAATCAACGACGCTGACATAGAGGAACGGTCACCGTTAGAGTTGCTTCGCAATTTTTCTGTTTGTCGTTGCCTTGCTTAACTGAAACTGAACCAGTCAATTGATATATTAGTTATCTTTTTGCCGGTAATTTTAAAGCTGATATTGTGGATTCCGCTTACTTCATCTATTTCAGCTGTGACCGTTCTGCATGAAATTGATCTTGGTACATTAACCGTCCCGGCAAGAAAACCGTCTATATACACTTCGATTTTTCCTCCCGTATGGGCACGGCCATTTATGATAATTTTTTTCATACCGATTCCGAAATCAATGTTTTTGTATTCAACGCTGCAGCCGGCGTGGAGGCTGTAAAGGATTTTGTTGAGCGATTTATCTGCAAGTGTAACCTTTACGCCGCTTGCATCACTGAAATGTTCCGCTTCGATTCTTGATGATGCCGACCTAACATTGTTTATCGCATTCAAGTACCCCACCATCTCGTGAATATGGTCGGTTTGCATCACATTGTAGCCAAGGTTAATAAGATAAGCCCAGCCGGTTTCATCATCTTTGTGTCCGCCGCATTTACTGGATGTTATCGGGTTGCCGTTAATCCGCATACCTGTTCTTGCAAGCGAAACGATCTCCTGTTTTCCTGCTGCCCATGTGTCATCTTTAAAAGACATTTCGACAATCGGCGAGTACCCTCCGGAAATATGGCTTTTTAAATAGTCTTCAGCTACCTTTGTGTCCTCTTTCTTCATTTTACACCCGAACATCGGGAGCTTTTTACCGGCTGATTTCAGTTGAGCAAACCATGTCTCAATTTCCTCATACGGTGTGCTGTCAACAAAGTAACAATTATCCAGGCTGTCATATTTCTCCAGTAAATCGCGAATTTCGTCTTTATAGCTCATCCCTTTATCGATATTGACCATTATTTTACCGCAGCAGAGCTCCAGAACTTCAATGAATGTTGGTATTTTATAAGATGTCGTACCTGTACCTTTACCGCCTCTGCCTTGTTTGAGATTGTATTTTTGTATTTCCTTATAGGTCATTTCGGAAATTCTGCCCTTACCGTTTGTCATGCGGTCTAACTTACCGTCGTGAGAAATAACGATTACGCCGTCTGATGTTCTTTGAACATCGGTTTCTATAATGTCCACGCCCATATCTATGCAGGATTGCATTGCCGGAATTGAATTTTCGGGGTAATTCTTCCAATCGGCTCTGTGCGCCATTGCCATGATTCGCCCATCTTTGTTTTTGAACGAAGAAATTACTTTGCTGCCGTCTTTTTTTAATTTAGGGCAGGGATAGGAAGCCCTATGAAACACACCTTGCGTATATACAATTTGCGCCATGAAAAACGCTTGAATTCTTGAATATTTTGCTGAAGACATATTACCACCAACCTATAAAATATTATTTATGAATGCATATATTTTATCATTATAGGTTTGCCTATTCAAGTACCGTTAATAGTGTTAAAAAAGTTATAGTTAAAACCTCCAAGTGTCTGCTTTTCGGGAGAATTTGGACTTGAACCAACGACGCATACGGTCAGAAACATTGTCGCCTTGCTCGCTTGGAGCGTTTTGCAATTCTCTTTGTTTCTTCCTGCTCAACACTTGCCTTCATCTGCCACAGGCAGCGGCAAGCGCCGAGCCAGTTAACAGCCGCGTTGCATCAATTAACGCATGGGAAGTTGGTAAGAGGACAACACAGAGATAGAGAAAGCACATCACCAAATGGCGATGTGCTTTCTCTGGCTCCCCAAGTTGGACTCGAACCAACGACCCTGCGGTTAACAGCCGCATGCTCTACCAGCTGAGCTATTGAGGAATATATATAATTGTTTGAACTCGAACCAACGCCCCATACGGTCAGAAACATAAGAACCTGCCTTCGGCAGAACCTTGCTTCGTAATGTCGCCTTGCTCGCTTGGAGCGCTTCGCAATTCTCTTTGTTTCTACCTGCTCATCGCTTGCCTTCATCTGCCACCGGCAGCGGCAAGTTCTGAGCCAGTTAACGCCGCAGCTCATTTACTCAATAATATTGTAATGGTTTACCGGTCAAGCGTTAACTTAACCGGTATTTGTGTCGGCATCGACCTATCTTCCCAGGAGGCTGCCCTCCAAGTATTTTC
>CAYNMU010000012.1:0-37666 GCA_964398395.1 uncultured Eubacteriales bacterium | reverse complement strand
GCTATCCAAATTCACAACAACACACCGCACTTCACCTCAACCGTGCCCAATCTTGGTCCCTTAACAGCAAAGCCGACAGAGGTCAACCTTTATTCAGTGGTTAGTGACTAGTGGTTAGTTGCTAGCGGATGAAAAAGACGGAGTTCTCGATGTTCCGGAATCTCGGTGTAGAAAGGAATGACATATACATGAAAGTTGTAGCATTCAACGGCAGCCCGAATAAGCAGGGCAACACCTATCATGCGCTTAACCTGGTGTTGTCCGAGCTTGAAAAAGAAGGTATAGAAACCGAAATAGTTCAAGTCGGCGGTAAGACAATTAAAGGATGCCTCGGCTGCGGAAGCTGTGCGAGAAACAAGGACGAAAAATGTATTCAGCCGGGCGATGAGGTAAACGAGTGGATTCAAAAAATAAAACTGGCTGACGGTGTACTTTTGGGTTCGCCGGTACATTATTCGGCCATTGCGGCAGACATGAAAGCCTTTTTGGACAGAGCTTTCTTTGTGCAGGGCGGCAACGGCAGAATGTTCCGGCACAAGGTAGGGGCTGCGCTTGTTGCGGTGAGGCGCTCGGGCGGTGTAGCAACCTTTGATCAGCTGAACAACTATCTGAATTGCTCCGAAATATTGATGCCAACCTCAAACTATTGGAATGTTATTCATGGCGCAAGGCCCGGCGAGGTCTTGCAGGATACCGAGGGCGTTCAGGTGATGTGCCTGCTCGGCAAAAATATGGCATGGCTTTTGAAGCTGGTTGAAAACGGTAAAGACACTGTAAAAGAACCGGCAAAAGAAGACAAAATTTTTATGAATTTCATTCACTGAAATAAATAGTACATATGTTTTCGCAAGGAGGCTGTTTATGAAACTGACCGGCGGAGAAATCGTTGTAAAGTATCTAATCAAAGAGGGCGTGCCATATATTATCGGAATCCCCGGCCATGGTGTTATGGGTCTTTTTGACGCTATCAGAAGAGAAGACCAAAAAGGAAACATAAAATATATCCAGGTAAAGCACGAGCAAGCGGCAACTGCCATGGCGGATGGGTACTACCGTGTTTGCGGCAAACCACTTGCGTCCTTTGCCTCAATCGGCCCCGGTTCACTCAACACCTGCATCGGCCTTGGCACCGCATATGTCGATTCCACCGCATTTATTCAGCTTTGCGGGGATACACATGTTCATATGAAGGGTGTTGGTGTGCTGCAGGAGATTGAAAAATATCAGGACAGCAACATCATCCGGGCCCTGGAACCGCTTTCAAAACGGAGCTGGCGGGTTGAAAATGTGATGCAGCTTCCCAAAATAATGAAACGTGCTTTTAACAATATGGAAACCGGCAGAATAGGGCCCTGCGCCATCACGCTGCCGATGGATGTCCAGTGTGAATTCAGCGAAGTTTCACCAGAGCAAATGAAAGTTCAGGAGCCGCAGTCAAAGCCTTGCGCGGACGCGGCGCATATTGAAAACGCCGTGCAACTGTTAAGAGCGGCGAAGCGGCCGATCATACTTGCGGGCGGCGGCGCACTCCGGGCAAGAGCAGGCGAGCTAATTGAAAAACTTGCGGAACTTTCGGGCGCTGCAATCGTCACAACACTTTCGGGCAAAGGAACGGTTTCGGAAATTCACCCGAACTATGGCTTCCACACCGGCTCAAAGGGTACGCCTGTGGGGATTGAGCTCTGCAAAAAAGCCGATTTGGTTTTGGCGGTAGGGACAAGGTTTGCGGATGAAACCACCTGTTCTTACCGCAAGGGCGCAAGTTTTAACTTCCCCAACACCAAGCTGATTCATATCGACATGGACGCCGGAGAGGTAGGCAAAAACTACAGCGCCGATGTCGGAATCATTGCTGATTTAAACGACGCTTTAGAACAGATTGTTGCCGCTTTCGGCGAAAAAAGTTCGGACAAGTCGGAATATCTCGCTGAAATAGCAACACTTAAAAATGCGTGGGCGGAGCAATTAAAGGCTATCCGAAACGCTAAAACAGATAAAATCACCATCTCACAGCTTATTGGCGAACTCAACGAACATCTGCCGTATAATACAATCATCTCCACTTCCTCCGGCAACACGCAGGCACAATTGTTCCAGGAATACTGCTACAAAAATCGTTACTGCAACCTGACAACCGGCGGCTTTTCAACCATGGGCTGGGCGGTTCCCGCCGCATTCGGCGCAAAACTCGCAAGCCCGGAGCAGCCTGTTGTGGCGCTTGTCGGCGACGGCGATTTTATGATGGTGATGCAAGAGCTTTCCACTATGGTTCAATATAATATACCTGTTGTTATCGTGTTGGCTAACAATTCCGGATGGATGGCGATAAAAGATTTACAGCAGGATGTTTTGGGCAGCAAAGGAACTTTCGGCAACGACTGGGAAAAAGACGGAGAAATTTATTCGCCGGACTTCGTTAAGATTGCCGAAGCTTTCGGTGTTTATACGCAAAACGTTTCAAAACCGCAGGAAATGAAAAGCGCGCTGGAAAACGCTTTTAAAATTAACAGCCCGGCGCTTATTCATGTGGATGTCTGCAGAGAATACCCATACAGCGGCGGCAAAGCCTTCGGCTGGTGGGATGTTCCAATCCCCGCTTATGATGAAACAAGACGCAACGTATATGAAAACAGCATAAAGGAAGAGACACTGTAAAATATTCTTTGTTGGAGGATTATTTATGACAGCGATTTCGGGAAAGCTTAAGATCGTTCTGGTTGGCTGCGGAAGGATTTCCACCTTGCATGTGCTGGGGTACGAAAACAATCTGGACGCGGAAATTTATGGGGTTTTCGACAAAAACAAGAAGTGCGCGCAGGAGTTTGCAAAAAAATACGGAGTCAATACAGTTTATGACAGCTATGAGCAGGTGCTGCAAGACCCGGAGGTTACCGCGGTTGAACTCTTGGTGCCGCATCACCTTCATTGCGAAATGACCATACAGGCATGTGAAGCAAAAAAGCATGTTTCCGTGCAAAAACCGATGGCCTTAAATCTTGCCGAATGCGACAAAATGATTGAAGCGGCAAAGAAAAATGGCGTTAAACTGAAGGTTTTTGAAAACTTTATCTTTTATCCGCCGTATCAGCTTGCCAAAGAACTGCTGGAAAAAGGCGAGATAGGCGATCCCGTTTCAATCAGATACAAAATGAACACGGGTGACTTGGGCTCGGTAAACGCGCCCGGCGCTGCGGCGAGAGCCAAATTAAGCGGAATAGATCTGGAAGCTGCAGGGCTGAAAGAAACCGGCTGGAAGGTTGACCCGAAATCCTGGGTGTGGCGCATGAACGACACACTCTCCGGCGGCGGTCCGCTTGTTTTTGACGACGGTTATCACAAATTTTCTGTCATCATGTATATGTTCGGCGATGTGGAAAAGGTCTCCGCCTGGATAGACAGCACCGCTGTTCTGCCCGGCATCTATCAGGATTGTCCCGCGACAATTATGTGGAAGCACAAGAGCGGCAAGCAATATGGTATAATGGATATTGTCTCTTCAAAGGATATGTATATAGGCAGCAAGTATTACTGCTGTGACGAGCGGATGGAAATCACCGGTTCGCGCGGTATTATTTGGGTTACACGCTGCACCGCCAACATGATGCCCACAGTGGCGCCGGTGATTATGTACAAAGACGGCAAGGTAACCGAATATTGGGATATGCCGGCTGATTGGGGCGACTCGTTTAAAAATTCCACACTTGATTTTATTGATGCTTTAAAAAATGACCGCGAACCGGTTTTAAGCGGCGAAAGAGCGCGCGAGGTTCTTAAGTTTTCACTGGCGACAATAGATTCTTCCAATAAAAACCAAGAAGTATTTCTTGACAGTTATGAGGATAAAAAACTACAGAAACGAAAAGGCTTTTTCGGGGCGTTTGGCAAGAATCGGTAATGGGTGGTTTTCCGTCCCGCATCTGTAGGGAACGACCCCTGTTGTCGTTCCGCAAAATTGTAGGGGCGACCATTGGTCGTCCGCTGAAGGAGTAAACAAATGAAAATAGCGGTTATCAACGAGGTTTCGACACGCGCAAAAAATAAGGATGTTTTAGCAGGACTTAGAAAGCTTGATTTAGAGGTTATAAACGTTGGTATGTCTGACGAACCCGCGGCAAATGATTTGTCCTACATCCATACCGGTTTTATGGCGGGTGCAGTTTTGAACTTAGGTTTGGCGGATTTGGTTATCGGCGGCTGCGGAACAGGACAGGGATTTTTAATTTCTGCAATGCAATACCCCAATGTTTATTGCGGGCTTATTGTTGAACCGGTTGATGCATTTTTGTTTTCGCAGATAAACGCGGGCAACTGCATCTCCCTCGCCATGAACAAAGGTTACGGCTGGGCTGGGGAACTTAATTTGGAATACATCTTTGAAAAGCTTTTTGCAAAAACCGCCGGTCTCGGGTATCCTCCTGAACGCGCGGAATTCCAAAACACAAGCCGAAATCTCTTGAAGGGCGTAAACCAGGCTACCCATAAAACCTTTATAGAAACGCTGGCGGTTTTAGACAAATCAATTATTAAAACGGCTCTTTCGCACACGCCGTTTTATGAACTTGTTAAAGCGCATAATCCGGTTGGGTTGGAGAGTATAATAAGGGGATTATAGTCTCAACAAAAACATCCGGTCTTTCGAGATAGAAAAACCACATAACAGGAGGTAACCGACATGACATTAGTTAAATTCATTTCCTGCTTAGTCGCCTTATTCCAGTTCATTGGCATTTCCCTAAATGTGACCCCATTTGAGAAAAAAGTCAATTACGGCGGCACCCCAACTGTTGAGACAGCCGTCACCGAATGGCTGACGCTGATCGAAAACAATAACAGCGGTTATGTTATTGTTCGCGGTTCTGCGGCTAGCCCTTCCGAGGTAACGGCGGCAACCGAATTGCAAAGCTATTTGGCGCAAATAAGCGGCAAAACTTTGCAAATCGTCACAGACACGACAGCCCCGCAGGCAAAAGAAATTATTGTCGGCAAAACAAACAGGGAAGACACCAAAAGCTACACCATTGACCGTGCTGCGCTCGGAGATGAAGGCTTCAAGCTTCTGGTATCGGGAGAAAAGCTGATCATTGCAGGCGGTGAGTTGCGGGGTACGCTCTACGGGGTATACACTTTCCTTGAAGAGCAGCTGGGCTGCCGTTGGTTTACATCCGATTTAAACGTTATCCCTGATTTAAAAATAGTTAAAATCAATGCCAAGCTTGACAATACGCAAAAACCCGCTTTCGCGGCGCGCAACTGCGGCTGCGGCAGCGTCGCCTGGAATGCGAAACAAAAGGGAAATGTTTTCATAAGTGATCCGGCCTATGGCGGCGGATACAATCACATTACATGGGACGTCAGCATGGATAAATTCGTGCCGGACAGCCTGTTAGCGCAGCACCCCGAATACTTCGCTTACAGGGAATCAACGGGTGAGCGCACGGTTGCCCATGTCTGCCTTTCCAACCCAGGCACGTTGGAGACAACGATTGCTAACGCAAAGGAACTGATTGAAAACGCACCGGCATATCAAACAGTGATCCATATCGGTCAAAAGGACAATCAGGATTATTGCCAGTGCCCGACCTGCAAGGCGCTCTATGCGAAATACGGCAGCCTTTCCGCGACAATTGTGCTATTTACAAACGCGCTGTCGGAGGCATTGGCGAAGGATTACCCGAACATCACCTACACATTCTTTGCCTATCTGGACACCGAAGTGCCACCGGTCGGCTTGAGATGCAATGCCAATGTTATACCGGTGATGTGCCCGATAAACCTCTGCTATGCGCATCCGATAACGCAATGCGGAAACGAGGATGGCACACAGAACGAGTCTTTTGAGTACAGGTTTTCGAAGCATGAGTCCCGTTACGCGGAATATATTAAGGGCTGGGGAGATGTGAGCGATAAGATTTACATCTATAATTACACCATTAATTTTCTGAATCAGCTTCAGTTTTCCGCCAACATGCAGGTATGGGCTGCGGACTTCAAATTTTACAGCCAAAACAATGTGGCCGGTATCTATTACAACTGCGGCGGCGGGCATGACCAGGCTTCCTTCAATGACCTGCGCAATTATATCATTGCCAAGACGATGTGGAACCCAGACTGCGATGTGGAGCGTTGCATGGACGAATTTATGGCTGCCTATTATGGGGGCGCAGCGCCATTTATCAAAGATTATCTGAACTATTATACAGCAAAAGTGATGGCCTCTTCCCACTCTTTTTCTTTTGACTGGCATTATCAGACAGCTATTTTTACCAACCCGGAAATCTTGTACCTCGACAGCCTTTGGAATAAAGCCGAAGCGGCAAACCTGACAGCCGCTCAGCGCGTCAGAGTGGAAACCGGCAGGCTCTCTTTCCAATACTACAAGGCCAATCTGTTCCGCGGCGAATTTAATATTTTAAACCCTTTCCGCGGTGTATTGAACGAAAAGCTGTATGACGACCTTAAAGCCCATGGCATAACCATGATATGCGAGTTTGGCAATATGCCGGATAAGAAAGATATCAACTTTTTCCTGACGAGCCCGGTCGATTGGAGATAACATTTCCGAATACAAAATGAAAAACAGAAGGAGAGAACTGCTATGTTAAAATTACCAAAAATTGTCACGAGTATCTTTGCGCTCATCACCTCGCTGTTCATCTTAATTAGCGATATAAACGACGGTCCCGCAAAGCCCAACTTTCTTGAGCCTGTCAGCACAACATCATACACGCTGATTGATACAGCAATACGCGCCCAGGGCATGGCCAATGACGGCAAGAGCTTTTATTTCAGCTTTAACTACGGTCTTATTAAGACCGCGCTTGACGGCGTGACTATGCAGGCCGCAAATTATCTTGCCATTCCCCTAAAACTGTTGCAGCTCGGTTGCAAGCATATCGGCGGCATCACCTATTATAACGGCAAGATATACGCGCCCATTGAGGACAGCAAGGTGTTCCAACATCTCTATATCTGCACCTACGATGCTGCGACGCTCAAGTTCATTGCCGCCTACCCGCTTCCCCTCGCCAATCAGGAATTCGGCGTGCCCTGGTGTGTCGCGGACCCTGTGAACGGCTATATTTATGCAGCCAGACGCGATGCCATTACAACCATCAATGCCTATGATCCAGAAACATTAAAATTGGTTAAGACTATCGATATTAAAACACCAATTTCAAAGATTCAGGGCGGCGATATGTATAAGGGGATTCTCTATGTGTCCATAAGCAGAGAGGACCAAGCGGTATTTGCGGTTAACCTTGTAACAGGAGAAGTGAAGAAAGCTTTTGCCCGCAATCTTGTCGACGGAGCTGAGGGCGAAGGAATGACCATTTTGCCGACACCGGACGGTGCGCTTTTCCATGTGCAGGACCTGGCTAAAGACTATCTGGGTTCTCATGTAAGACATTATGCTTTTGATGTGAATTCAATTGATTGGGAGCTTTCATAACAACTCCGCCTAATCGGCCATAAATGTTTGTTTAACCTCGAGGGTGTTTACGACCTCTCGAGGTAAAATTTATTGTTAATCAAATATTCATTAATCTTTCAGCAACACTTCATAAAGACAACACATTTAAAGTCTATACTAAGTTCATAAGATAACGAAGGAGAGGACGCCTATGCAGAATAATATCTAACTATTAATAAAATACTATAAAAGCGATTTCCATACTGTTAGTCTGCCGAATGGCCGGAATACCGGTTCGGCAGACGGGACAGACGAAAGAAGTAAGTTTTTGAAACCAAGCCCGAAGAAATGCGGGCATGATATAGATAGAAACCATAGGGGCGTCATTTTGGCGCCCCTAACCGTTTGACAACAACTTTGAGATGTGGTAATCTTTCAAGCGTAGAATATATATAAAAAATACAAAGAGGAGAAATTTACATGCCTGACATGCTCGTAAGACTTTGGAAACTTGATTACAATGGTTTTCGCAAAAAAGAAGAGGAAATAACAAAAGCTAACGGCGTTCGTTTTTTACGCGTGCTTTCCCCAAGTTTTAAAAAAGTAGAGGCGTTTATTCAAAAAGAATTCGGTGAAGGCTGGGCAAGCGAAACAACCGCCGCTTTTTATAACGACCCCGTCAGCTGCTTCATCGCCGTGGACGCAAAAAATGAAATTTTAGGGTTTGCATGTTACAACGCCACCGGCAAAGGCTTTTTCGGCCCGACCGGTGTAAAAAAGAAGTGCCGTGGTCAAGGTATCGGTTCGGTGCTGTTGTGGCGCTGCCTTGAATCCCAGTGGGAGCAAGGATATGCGTATTCCATTATCGGCGGCGCAGGTCCTGTCGACTATTACGCAAAAGCTGTGGGCGCAACTGTTATAGAGGACAGCAGCCCGGGGATATATTGCAGGAATATATAAAATTTGTTGAACCGCATAATTTTCGGGAGGCAAACGGAATGAGTAATTCTAAGCCAAATGTAGTAATAATAAACTGCGATGATTTGGGCTACGGCGACTTAGGCTGTTACGGCAGTAAAATAAATAAAAGCCCTTATCTAGACAAGCTCGCGAAAGAGAGCATGGTCTTCACGTCCTGCTATGCGGCTTCGCCCGTGTGTTCACCCTCAAGAGCGGGGCTGCTTACGGGCTGTTATCCGCCGAGAGTCGGCATTGACAGGGTGTTATATCCTGTTGACCCGCTTGGGTTAAGCAAGGAAGAATTCACCATGTCGCAAATGTTTAAGAATGCCGGCTATTCCACCGCAATTGTCGGCAAATGGCATTGCGGCGACCAAAAAGAATTTCTACCCTGTGAGTTTGGGTTTAACAGCTATTACGGTTTGCCTTACAGCAATGATATGGGCATGATGGAAAAAAGAGAAGACAAGTTGAGATTTCCGCCATTACCTCTTATTGCGGGCAGTGAAGTGATTGAGGAACAGCCGGACCAGCGCTCGCTGACAGAACGGTATGTTGAAAAATGCGTTGAGTTTATCAGAGAAAACGAAAATAATAATTTCTTTCTCTATTTTGCTCAAATGCATGTGCATCTGCCACATTATGCCGCAGACAGGTTTGTGAGGGAGTCCGAAAACGGAGACTTCGGCGCCTGTGTAGGTTCTTTGGACTGGGCCAGCGGAACGATCATTTTCGAGCTTGAAAAACTGAATTTACTTGACAACACCATTGTAATTTTTACATCTGACAATGGATCCAGAGGCGACCGCGGGGCAAGCAATTTCCCACTGAAAGGCGGAAAATTCACCACTTGGGAAGGCGGTTTGCGGATTCCGTTCATTATGTATTGGAAGAGCAAAATAGCCCCTTGTGTAAACGATAAAATGGCAAGCCATATTGACCTTTTACCGACTTTCGCATCCATTTTAGGCGAGAGCCTCGGTGAAAAAATGATCGACGGACTTGATTTATCCGATATGATTTTGAACGGTTCCGAATCCCAGCGCGATGAGTTTGTATATTATGCATCCGGCTCAAGGCTGGAAGCGGTCAGGAAAAAGAATTGGAAGCTTCATCTTTATAAAAAGGGCGAGCCGGTAAAGCTGCTGTTCGATCTAGACAAAGATGTGTCGGAAGATAACAATTTATATGATGATTACCCAGGCATTGTCAAGGAACTGACAGAAATCTATTTGGATTACAGGAGCAAACTGGGAGACTCACTCACAGGAACAATCGGCACCGAAAACCGCCCCTGCGGGTTTACCGAAAACCCCGTTGCTTTAACCGTTTATGACCCGGAGCACCCATATATTATTGCCGAGTATGATAAGAATGATGTCGGGTAAAAATGTGTCAAAATTATTATTGATTGAACTGAAGGAGAAAAAGTGTTTGAAGAACTGAATTCATTTTTAAGCCCGCCGACGCTCAGCAGCATTAAGAAAGCGCTTTTTATTCAGCCCCATCCGGATGACAATGAAATTGGAGCGGGCGGTACAATGGCCTATCTGATTGAGCAGGGCGCCGAAGTATATGAACTTACGGTAACGGATGACCGCTTTAGTTCAGATTCTATGAGCGGCGACAAGCTGATTGAACTGCGAAAAAATGAAGCACTGGCGGCAATGAAAGTTTTGGGCGTAAAAAATGCCGGATTTCTTGGCTTTTCGGATAAAACAGGTGCGAGCATTGAAGAAATAGCTGCGGCTATCCTACCGATTATCCGCTCAATTCAGCCAGATGCGGTTTTTTGTGTTGACCCAAACCTGCCGGATGAATGTCATTCCGACCATGTGAAGGTCGGGACCGCAGTGAGATACTGCATTATGGATGCCGAGATAAAAAACTATCCGGAGCGAGAGGATAATACTGCCCATGAGGATGCTTTCAGCATCAATGTTTACGGGCAATACTTCACAAATCGGCCAAATACCGTGCTGAATATTGAGCCGTTCAAAGAGAAAAAGTATGAGGCGATAAAATGCCATGCTTCGCAATGCACCCCGGAGCTTTTGATGATACTGGAAGTGCAAAGCAGTATTTTGGCAGAAGGCACAGAGTATGATTATGTGGAAAGACTGCACTTATTGTCAGCAATCCACAAGCATTGCTTTGTTTTGCCTATTTAAAAGTGGAATCAAAAGCAAATGAATTTTATTAAAAAGAGGTAAGCGGAGAAAGTGCCGCTTGCCTCTAATATATTTCATATCTTTTCCTCAAATCTTATGTCGGTTGTGTCAACAGCGCGAAGCCCATGCAAAACAATTGACATCATCGGCTCCAATGAAGTATTATTGTAAAAGCAATCAGTGAGAGGAATCAAGTCCTTTATGAAAGTAAAGCCACCGGTAACAACCTCCGATGTAACCTTAAGCATGAAAGAAAAACTTGCCTTTTCCGTTGGCGAGCTTTACGGCAGCGGAGCAACATCTTTAGTTGCTACCGTCTATCTTGTTTTTTTAGTGCTCAACGGTTTAAGCGCCACAGCAGCAGCTTCAATTATTATGTTGGCTAAAATTTGGAACGCAGTAAGCGACCCTGCTATGGGAATCATTTCCGACAACACCCGCTCAAAATGGGGCAGAAGAAAACCTTACCTTTTTGTCGGTGCTTTTTTATTAATTTTTTCCCTTGCCCTTCTTTTTATGCCGCTGAACGCGTTAAAAAGCAATGCGTTTAAATACTTTATCTATTTGCTTGCCTATTTAATTTATGATGTTGTTTCCACCATGATAAATGTTCCGTACTTATCCTTGGCGGCGGAAATGACATCAAACTATTACGAAAAAAATAAAATGAATATCATCAGGCAGGCATTCTCGATGATAGCCGGCGGCATATCTGCGGGTATACCGATAGTCTTGCTGGAAAAACTGCAAAACGGAGAAATGCCACTGCGCACATTCAGCCTTATTATGATATTTGGCTTTGGAATCTATTACGCGATTCCGCTTTTGATTACTTCCGTGGTTTGCCAGGAAAGAATGCCTATCCCCGACGAAAAACTGAAATTTTCCTTTAAAAACTTTTTGCTTCCGCTTAAACTCAAGGCTTATGTCTGCCTTGTGCTGATGTATTTGTTCGCCTATTCGGGCTTGGACCTGATTACAACAAATATCGTGTGGATTGTGAAGTACGGCTTAAAAATTGAAAAATTCAGCGCATTCATTGTTTTAATTGTCATTTCGGTTTCATACGCATCCATGATACCCGTCTTTAATTACTTTATGAAAAGGGATACATCAAAAGCCTTTTTGTACCGCGCAGGTATACCCGTTTATATGCTCGGAATAATTGCGCTATGCTTCTTCCCAGCAAACTTTAATGATTATTTGATACTGCCTGTTTGTATGGTAGTCGGGTTTGGAATGTCCGGATGCATGATTATGCCCTGGATTATTTTCCCCGATGTTGTTGATATTGGGGAATTGAAGTTCGGGACCAGAAACACCGGTTCCTACAGCGGGCTGATGACCTTTGTCAGGAAGTCCACTACAGCCATCGCCATTTTGATATCCGGTGTGGTGCTTGACGCCACAGGCTTTGTAAAACCGAAAACCGATTATGTTACAGGGCTGGTAAAAAGTTTTGAGCAGCCGATGTCCGCCGTTTGGGGTTTAAGAATGGTGGTTATGATTCCCATTCTTATCTTTATGACAATCGCTTTTATCGCCGCCAAAAAGCTGAAGCTCAGCCCGAAAAGAAGCTCGCTGGTTGAAAAAATCATTGTAGGCAAAGCTGACATTGACACATTAAGTGAGGAAGACAAGGCAGAATATGAAGCAATAAAAGAAGAGTTGTTTTAGAAATAATGATTTGCAAAGTGCTCCGGAAAAATCCGGAGCACTAATTTTTGCCATTTTCGGCTCTATTAATCCGTGTTTAAAATCACGTCAGTATATAGCGGATAGTGATCGGAAACGAACTTGCCGTCAATTCCCTCAATGATAACGCGGTAAACAAGCGGCGTCACTTTGCTGTTCACCAAAACATAGTCAATAACACTGCTTGGGTCGGTTGGTAAAGTAAAATGATGAATCGTCGCATTTTTCATTGTGTCGGGGGCAAGGAATTTTGTGTCAAAAAGTACTCCGCCCGTTAGTTGTTTGTAAAAATTGCTGCCCTCTCTCAAGTTGAAATCCCCGGTGCTGACAACTGGAATGTTATAGCTTGCTGCCTTTTCAAGTATCATTGCAACGCCTCTTTCTCGCGGCAGCGTGCCGTTATAGTCAAGGTGCGTGTTGATATGCGCGTACTGTTGGCCGGTTGTCTTGTTTTCGAGCACCGCCCAAGTGCAGATTCGCATACAATCGGCATCCCAACCCATAGAAGGTACATTGGGTGTTTCCGAAATCCAAAAGGTTCCTGAGTCTACTACCTTATACTTATCTTTCAGATAGAAGATTGCAGAAAACTCACCTTTTAGTCGACCGTTATCCCTACCAACACCAACATAATCATATTCGGGCAATTGCGTGTTCAGCCACAGCATCCATTGAGGCGTCGCTTCCTGCAGGCCGATTGAATCCGGAAAATATTCGGCAATTGTTTGCGCAACAATTTCTTTACGATTAAACATGGAATTGTCGCCTGTTCGAGCACTTAGCACATTAAAGCTCATTATTCTGACTGTATTATCCGCCTTTGCGTAAATGTCTCTTTCCGGCAGAAAGATGTAGTATAACTGAGTGAACAAAAGAACAAAGACAGAAAAAAGCGAGAAAAACTTAACAGATGTTTGTTTTAATCTTAATAAAAATGACATGATTTCAGCCCTCCGATTATTCTTGATTAAACGGTTTTGATTGCCGTAATTATACCATGCTTTGCGATGTTTTTAAAGATTTCTTTTGGTTGATTTTTACAATTAACTTTTGCAGTTACTTTTTTTTGAACGAGTATTCCGTACTATTTACCCAACATTAAAAAAATTGAGTAAATATACTAAAATTCTGTAAAAATAGGACGTAAAATTTAACACATAATTTGGCACATAATGGGCAAAATTATTGACAACTATTATTATTTGTTTTATAATTTAATTGGTTATTCCTTTATCCAGTGAAAGTGTTAAAGCCACATGTGTTTTGATGCATATTTATGTATTGAATTTAGTTTCTGATTATGCGTATTTGAACCATATATAAATTTATTAGTCATAAAGCTAACAAAAAATAGCGTTATTCGAAGGGAGAAATAATAAAATGAAAAAAGTATTCGCAGTTTTTATGGCATTGGCGCTAGTTTTCTTATTGATACCTGCAGGTATGGTAACGGCTTCAGCCGGACAAAGCGGTGATTTTACCTACACTATTGTCGATAGTTATGCACAAATAACAAAATATACGGGAAGCGGCGGTTGGGTAACTATCCCCCCAACACTGGACGATATTCCCGTAAAAGGCATTTACAGCAATAACCTTGCCGGGACCCTTTATGGTGCTTTCGAAAAGTGTTCGGGATTGACCGGTTTGACAATATCCGCGGGGATTTTGGAAATAGGCAAATCCGCTTTCAGAAGCTGCGCTAACCTTATGACCATAAGCATTCCAAGCACGGTAATATCAATCGATTCCCGAGCTTTTAACGGTTGCAGCAGCTTGGTTACTGCAGATCTCCCGAACAGTATTACAAGTATTGGAAATTCAGCATTTGAAGGATGTACAAAACTAACAAGCGTTACAATTCCAACAGGTATTAACTGTATCAATTTCTTGGCTTTCAGCAGTTGCATCGCACTCGGCAGTATTTCAATCCCCGGCAATGTAAAGACTATCGGTAGTATGGCTTTTGTAAACTGTACCGGACTTTCGGCTATTTCTTTATCAGAAGGGTTAAACGTCATTGATAGCCAAGCATTTATGGGCACAAGCCTTACACGCCTGGATTTACCCGGGACTGTAACAATGGTAGGTGCAAGCGCTTTTGCAGGATGTTCGAAACTTGATACGCTCACTTTTCAATACGGTGTAGGCAATATCGGTATCGGAGCATTTTCCGACTGTACAAAGCTAACAAGTCTTACCATACCCGGAAGTGTTGCCGGTATAGCGGATAATGCTTTTAAAAACTGCACCGGCATTACAGATTTAGTAATTCAATCCGGAGTAAAAACAATCGGCAGCAACACTTTTTATCAATGCTCCGCGCTGAAGAACCTCAGCTTGCCCGGCAGTGTAACAAGTATTGGCGGCAGCGCATTTTCGTCCTGTTACGAACTGACTGTAACATCTGTTCCCGAAGGTGTAGAAAGCATTGGGGAGTATGCTTTTCATTCCTGTAAAACACTTGGCATTGTTACACTTCCGAGCACTGCCACAAGTATAGGCATTGGTGTTTTTCAAAATTGCTCCGGTCTAACCGATATCGTGGTTGACAGCAGAAACCCCAACTTTACCTGTGAAAGTTATGTTTTGTATAACAAAGATAAAACCGTTCTTTACCGATGCTTGGCACAGGTATCAGGAAGCTTAACAGTTCCGGGAACAGTTAAAACCATTGGTGCCAGCGCATTTGCTTATTCTGGGATAACAAAAATAGTTTTTCCAAGCGGATTAACATCTATTGAAGACAAAGCTTTCATGTATTGCTCCGGTTTAAAAGAGGTTGTGATTCCAAACAGTACAACATACATTGGCTATGAAGCATTTGGCTATTGCACGGGACTTAGAGTCGCAGTACTTCCAAGCAGCATAACATCAATGGACAGTTGGGTATTTGATCAATGTAAATATGTTTTTATATACTGTATTAAAAACTCCTACGCTGAAACATATGCAATCAATTACGCTTTGTATCGTGTTGTTTTTGATTACTTTCCGTATTTATGCCCTCATATATCTTGGAGTACTGTTGTTGATTATCAATATAGTTATATTTACGGCCTGTATGATAGTTATTCAACACTGGAAGGTAAGGTGATAACTACCGGCGGTTCAACTCTACAATATTTATATGCAAGCGGTTCGGTTTTAGGAACTGGTTCAACCGTAAATGTTTTATTAAACGGTGAGGTTATTGAAACTTATAAAGTAATAATATTTGGTGATTTAAATAGTGATGGCAATGTTGACAGCATCGATTCGGGCAAAGCGGTCGATTTTGAAAACGGCATTGTCACATGGGATCCTATTGATGATGCAGCGCTATATTTAGCTGCAGACATAAACAAAGACGGCAATATTGACAGTATGGATGCGGGATTGTTAGTTGACTCCGAAAACGAGTTGATATGGATTGACCAGAAAACAGGGATTGCTGAACTGGATTAAGAATAATTCCCCATTCTAAAGTAAGGCAGGAGAAATTCAACATTTCATCCCTCCGATTTATGTTTGAACGGGTTCAATTGCTGTAATTGTACAATGTTTGAGATGTTATTAAAGATTCGTTTGGTTGATTTTTGCCATAAACTGTTTTTTAGGCTGCACCCTTATAAATTGGGCAAAATATGATGGTGTTATTAATTGAAGGAGGTAATTTTGGTGTTCAAAAAAGTTTGGTGTATTCTTATCACAATTGCAATGTTATTCACACTTATTCCAACAATGTATGTGCAGTCGGCTAGTACATTAAACATAGGCGACTATGTTCAGATGGGGAAATACTATGACGAGCCGATTTTATGGCGGTGTGTAGACATTGACGAAAATGGTCCGCTTATGCTGGCGGATAGAATTCTAACTATCAAACCCTTTGATGCGGCCGGAAGCCATACCTATTTGGATGGAACAGCTCAAGCGGATATTAGCAATGGCAGGAAAACCTGCGGGTCAAACCTTTGGGAAACCTCAAATATGCGTTCGTGGCTTAACTCAACCGCTGCCACAGGCAATGTAACCTGGCTTGATGGTTGCCCACCAGCATTTAATACCGTACATAATTACTTGAATGCCTATGCCGCTGAAAAGGGCTTTCTTGCTGATGGTAATTTTACAGCAGATGAACTAAATGCTATTAAAAGTGTAACGCAAAAATCAATATTATACAGTCTGGATGTAACTAAACTAAATGTGGACGGTACCGCTATACATGTAAATAATAATAGCATCTCCACAGTAGTTCAGAACTTTGCAACTGCCTATTATCAAAATGTTACAGATAAAATGTTTTTATTGGATGTAAAACAGATAAATAAAGTATATCAGAACTCCTCTATTCTTGGCACAAATTATTATATAGGCAAGCCAACCCAAAAAGCTGTGAATAATTCTGAATATATAGATAGTTCTTTATTGGTCTCAAACAACTGGCCGAGTATGCTCCGCACCCCTTATCTTGATACAACTAATCCCAGTTATGTCCGTCATGTGGCAACTAATGGCAGTGTCCTCAGTGAAGTTGCTTACGTTAGCAGATTGGGTGTTCGACCGGCATTTTACATAGATCTGTCGGCTATCATCTTTAAATCAGGAAATGGTACAGTAGGAACACCATATAGCAGTAATGACCCGACAGTTACCGCAGCCCCGACAGACCTAGTATCAACTGAAATAACCGATACAACTGTTACTTTATCTTGGACACCAGTTGCAGGCGCAACAGGGTATACTGTTTATAAAGGTACAACTAAACTCACTGAAACACAAATAACTGCAACTACCTACACAGCAGCAGATTTAACACCTAACACCGAGTATAGCTTCACTGTAAAAGCTGTAAATCCGGTAGGTGAATCCTTAGCAAGCAATGCTTTAGTTGTTAAAACAAATCCCTTGGGTTCAATCCCAATTAAAATTGGTGATTATTTGCAAATGGGAAGATATAACAATGAGGCCATATTATGGCGATGTGTTGATATTGATGAAAATGGTCCGCTTATGCTGGCTGATAGAATACTGACAATAAAACCTTTTGATGCAGCCGGGAACCATACCTATTTAGATGGCACTCCTCAGAAAGTAGATGGCAACAACTACAGAACGACAAAAGGTTCTAACTTATGGGAAACCTCAAATATGCGCTCGTGGCTCAACTCAACCGCATCCGCAGGCAATGTAACGTGGCTTGATGGTTGCCCACCTACAGCAGATAAAGTCGCTACAGGAAAAAACGCCTACGCAAATGAAAAAGGTTTCCTTGCAGAGGGGAATTTTTCAGCTAATGAACGAAGTTTTATTAAGAGTGTTTCACAAAAATCTATTTTGAATGGTATCGATGTAAGCAGCTTAAGTGTCGGAGGTACGGCCAATCATATAAAAAATGACACTGTTTCTACTATAGTACAAAATTACGATACTGCCTATTACCACAATGTAACCGACAAAATGTTCCTTTTGGATGTAAAACAATTAAATAAAGTTTATCTGAATGGTACAATCCTTGGAGCACAGTATTATATTGGCAAACCAACTCAAAAAGCTGTTGATCAATCAGAGTATAAGGACAGCGGAAGCATAAATGCTGCTTTGAATGGAAATACCTGGATTAGAACGCCATGGACAGATCCCTATTGGGCCAGCCAAAGTCGATATCTCTATCCTTCCAGCACATACTACTCTGACGCGAACAACCGCTGTTTCGGTGCTCGCCCGGCTTTTTATTTAGATTTATTGACCGCAACATATGATATGGGAGACGGTAGTCTAAACACGCCTTATTCTAATTACCAAAAAAATACTGTTACTTATGATCCAAATGGCAGCACAAGCGGAATAGTTCCTGTCGATAATACTGCATATGCGGAAACAGCAATGGTAACTGTCGCAAACGGCAATATCGGAAACCTTAAAAAGACGGGATATGCCTTTATAGGTTGGAATACGAAGGCTGACGGAAGCGGCACAAACTATGCAGAATCCGGAACATTTGCTATGGGTAGTACAAATGTAGTTTTATATGCAAACTGGTTATTGACACCGGTTAAGATTGGCGAATACATTCAGATGGGGAAGTATTACGATGAGCCTATTTTGTGGCGTTGTGTTGACATTAATATAAATGGTCCATTAATGCTGGCAGACAAAATCATTACTGTAAAACCTTTCGACGCATCTGGATTTCACTTGTTTATGGATGGAAGGGTGCAAGGTGATAATGCATCAAAGCGCGCAACATATGGCTCAAATTTGTGGGAAACGTCAAATTTACGCAGTTGGCTAAATTCAACTGCCACTGCAGGCAATGTCTTATGGCCAGATGCCTGTCCGCCAACAGAGGCAAAAGTTTATAATGGTGAAAATGATTATGCAAACGAAAAAGGCTTTTTAGCAGAAGGTAATTTTACTGTAAACGAAATCAGTCTTTTAAAAAGTGTAACTCAAAAATCTTTATTAAACTATTTAGATAGCTCTAAATTAAGTATCGATGGTACCTTAGAACATGAATTCTCGCCTTATATTTCTGGAATTATAAGGAATTATAATACTGCTTACTATCACAATGTTCAGGATAAAATGTTTTTATTAGATGTAAAGCAGATTAATAATATTTATCAGAAAAGTGATATCCTCGGCGAGAATTACTACATCGGTAAGCCAACACAGTCAGCAGTGGAAAACTCTGAGAGAAAAAGTTCTGACTTAGACTCGGCTTTTTACTGTGATAACTGGCTGCGCTCCCCGGTAGGTGTTTTTTATAATCCTGATACCATACGCAGTATCAAAACAAATGGTGAAGTTTCAGGCGACAGTGGGATAGCAGCTCTTGGAACACGCCCCGCGTTCTACTTAGATCTATCAACCTATAACTTTAACTTTGGAAATGGCACCGAAGGATTGCCTTATTCCGAGGTGACATTGCCATGTTATAGCGTTACCTACGACGCAAATGGTGCTGCGAGTGGAGTATTGCCCTCAAGTACAAACTATTTAGAAGGTAAAACTGTAACGGTCGCAAATAATTCCGGCAATCTTTTTAAAAAAAATTACGCCTTCTTAGGTTGGAATACGAAAGCAGACGGAAGCGGAACAAACTATGCTGCTGGTGAAGGTACCTTTGCTATGGGAAATACAAATGTGATTTTATATGCGAGGTGGTTATATTCCACATTGAAAATCGGCGATTATTTTCAGTTGGGTAAATATTACGATGAACCAATTTTATGGCGCTGTGTGGACATTGATGAAAATGGACCGCTAATGCTGGCAGATAGAATTCTAACATTAAAGGCATTTGATGCCAAAGGAAATCATTCTTATTTTGCTGGAACTCCTCAAGAAGATTTTGGAGGTTCTCGTGAAGGTGGAGGTTCAAATCTTTGGGAAACCTCGAATATCCGCTCATGGCTGAATTCCACTGCTGTTGCGAAAAATGTTCAATGGCCTGATGGCTGCCCGCCTGCGGCAGATAACCTTTATGGAGGATACAATGCCTATGCTGACGAAAAGGGCTTTCTTGCAGAAGGCAATTTTACATTAGGTGAAAAAGCTGTTGTTAAAAGTGTTACTCAGAAAAATATATTAAACGAGGTGGATGTAGACATCCTAAAAATAGGAGGTACAGAGGTTTATAACACTACTACTCTCTTTGGACGTATAGCACATTATTATAACCATGCTTTCTACCAGAACATTACAGACAATATGTTTTTATTAGACTTAAAGCAAATGGTAAAGGTGTATGAAAACAGTGATACATTAGGTGAAAACTATTATATTGGCAAGCTAACACAAAAAGCTGTAGATAATTCAGCTCTTAATGAAACACTTTCTACAACTGAATACTATCCAAGTTGGCTTCGCAGCCCTAATTCCGAAGCTGCTTACCCAAGTTCTGTGCCTACTGCTACCGGTATGCTAGATGGCTATATTGCATATTCAGGTGGAATAGGAGTGCGTCCGGCGTTTTACATTGATCTGTCATCGGAAACTGAAAAATTAGGAAACGGCAGTGTTGAAAGCCCATATATCTTAGATATAGATACCACCCCCCCTGAATCAGCAACATTTACAGCTGACAAAACAACCCCAACAAATACCGATGTGAATGTAACCATTACTTATCCATCAGATGTCACCGTAAAACAATACAAAGTCGGCAATGGTGCATGGACAGATTATCTAGAAGCGGTAACCGTTTCAACAAATACTACTGTATATGCGAGGGGACAAGACGCTGCAGGTAATTGGTCAAGTGAAAGCAGTGTAGTAATTGCAAATATTGATAAGGTTGCACCAATCGTAACAGGAGTAACGCAAGGGGCCACGCAGCGAATTGCAACCATTAACTTTAATGAAGGAACCGCAACGCTCAATGGCGTAGAATTTACAAGCGGGAGTTCTGTAAGCAGTCAGGGTAACTATATTTTGATAGTAACCGATACTGCACAAAACGCAACAACCATATCGTTTTCTATTAATACCACCGTTGTAAAAGGTGATGTAAACGGTGATGGAAAAATTTCGGTAACTGATGCCATAAAAGCCTTGCAAGATTCATCCGGGGTAATAGTATTAACAGAAATTGAAAGGGAAGCTGCAGATGTAAATAATGATAATAATATTTCAGTAACTGATGCGCTTAAAATATTGCAATATGTCTCAGGGATAATTACGAGTTTTTAAAATAATTCCCCAATAGTAGGATAATACAACTGCTGTTGGGGAATTTTTATATTAATGGATTTTACAAAATCGGCGAATCTGCTTTAGCATGAAATAAACTTTCATTTTGCTTTTTGGAGAGGATTTATTGTGAAAAAATTATTATCGGTTCTTCTGGCAATTATCATTTTTTTTACAGGGCTGCAAACAGGAATCTTTACGGCATCGGCTGAACAAAGCGGGGATTGGACATACACCATTACATCCGAAGATACAGGCGTCATGCACGCGAAAATTACAAAATATTCCGGTTCATCAAGCTCGGTAACCATACCGGACACTTTAGGCGGATATAACGTGGAGCAGGTTACGGTGGAAACTTTCGTGGGCTGCACAAGTCTAAACAGCATAACGATCTCCGCGTTTGTCTCAAGAATGGGCGAAAGCGCGGTTTCCAGCATTTTTACAGACTGCACAGGACTTTCAAATATCACTGTTGTTGGCGGTAATGAAACCTATTCAAGCCAAGGTGGGGTTTTGTTTGACAAGACGAAGGAAACGCTGATTCGCTGCCCAAGGGGAAAAACCGGGAATTATGTGATTCCGGACAGCGTGACAAGTGTTTATGACTGGTCTTTTTTTAACTGCAGTGAAATCACAGGCCTTACCTTCGGCAGAAAAGTTGCCGGGTTTGGCAATTATACATTTTCCGGATTGTCTAAGCTGACCGCTATCGCTGTGCATGCAAACAATGAAACCTATTCAAGTCAGGGCGGTGTTCTTTTCAATAATGATATGACTTCGATCATTATGTATCCATATGGCAAAACCGGAGATTATACCGTCCCAATCGGAGTCGTTGAACTCGGAAGCTTCGGGGGCTGTCCGGGTTTGACAGGGGTGACTATACCGGCAAGTGTATCGATTATCGGCGACGGCGCTTTTTCAAATTGTACCGGATTATCTTTTATCGATATCCCAAATAGCGTTACAAGTATCGGGTTAGGCGCATTTTTCAATTGTTCTGCCTTACCGAATATCACCATTCCGGACAGCGTTACCGAAATTCTCATGAATGCTTTTAATAATTGTTCAAACCTTTCTGACGTAACAATCGGAAACGGTGTGCTGACCATCAGCAACGGTGCTTTCAGAAACTGTTCGAAACTCGAAAACCTTATAATCGGAAATGAAGTTCTCACAATCGAACAATACGCTTTTCACGCGTGCAGCGCTCTGAAATACGTCAACATTCCTAACAGTGTTACAAACATTGGCAATCAAGCTTTTGCCGCTTGTTCGTCTCTGACCGGTGTAACCATTGGCGATTCTGTAACATACATTGACGACCAGGCATTCTTTGGCTGCGTCGGGCTTGTTGACTTGAAGTTTGGTAACTCTTTAAAAACCATTCATACCAAAGCATTTTCAGGCTGCACAAACTTGACCCGTGTAACCATACCTTCCAGTGTTATCCTTATTGAAGCCGAGGCTTTCAGCTATTGCACTAAAATCACAGGTGCGTACTTTTTAGGAAATGCACCGGGAATGGTACCTATGGTTTTTAAATCCTGCGCGCCAGAATTCAAAGTGTATTATTTAAGCACCAGCTTAAATTTTACATCCCCGTTGTGGTACGGTTACCAAACTGCTATTTTTGCGCCTTTAGCGACTCCTACGCTCTCAGCGTTGCCAACAACAGCAACAAGCAGTGATGTAACAGTTACAATAACTTATCCTGCCAATGCCGTTACGAAAGAATATCGGCTTACCGAAGGTGCTTGGACTGCTTATATGGCACCGATTGTTTTGACCGAAAATGATACTGTTTTTGCCAGAGGCAAAGACGCTGGTGTTAACACAAGTGATACCGGTTCGATTACCGTCAACAACATCATAAAACTAGTCGCGCGCAGCGGAGCCACAACCTTAATTAATCAAAGCAATTCCTTTATTTACGGCCTTACTACGACGCTGACTAAATCAGTTTTTGAAAACAGTTTTGTCAAAATCAGCGGCAATGCAAGACTTGAATACACCCCCGATACCAACACACTGGGAACAGGTACTGTTGTAAAACTTTTTAACAACTCAACGAACGAAATTATTGCGACCTATAAAATTATCATTTTTGGCGACACAAACGGCGACGGCAACATTGACAGCATGGATGCAGGCATAGCGGTTGATGTTGAAAATGGCTTGACCGATTGGACCCCAGGTGATAACGCGGCACAATACTTGGCCGGGGATATAAATTTAGACGGCAATGTTGACGGTTTGGATGCCGGTTTAATGGTTGATTGTGAAAACAATATGATGAATGTTGACCAGGTTACGGGGCGTGCAAGTGCTTCCTGATGGCTGTTAAACAAATTTTCTTAATACGTTATCTTTAACTATCAGCAAAAGTTTTTATGGTTTTTGTTTCAAAAATTTGTAAGATTTGTTTGAAAGGAAAGATGTTGTTATGAAAAGAGTGTTATCTGTTTTTTTGGCATTGGCAATGTTTCTGACTTTACTACCAATAGGGTTTATTACGGCAACAGCTGAACAAAGCGGCGATTTCACATATACTGTTACCGATTCTAAAGCCTTAATTACGAAATATACCGGGGTAGGCGGTATTGTTACCATCCCTGATGAACTTGGCAGTTCACCGGTGACAGGTATTGGTATTGAGGCGTTCAGGGGCTGCGTAGGGCTGACCGGTATAAATATACCAAATAGTGTAACCAGTATTGGGAAATATGCGTTTTACGGTTGTTCAAATCTTACCGGTTTGATCATTCCTGATAGTGTGATTAATATTGGAGAAGGTTCTTTCTATCTTTGTACCGGGCTGAAAAATCTTGATATCCCGGCCAGTGTAACCGATATTGCCAGAATCGCATTCTATCGTTGCCGTGGATTAACCACAATTTCTATACCGGGCAGTGTAACTAACTGGGGGGAATACGCTTTCTACGAGTGTACCGCTTTAACCGGTGTAACAATCGGCTATGGCGTAACCTATATCGGCACATATGCTTTTTCCGGTTGTTCGGCACTTGCAGAAGTAATCATCCCAAATAGTGTTATCAGTATTGGCGATTACGCGTTTGAGAGTTGTGAAGGTCTTACCGGTGTTAGTATCCCAGACGGTGTGAACACAATCGGAAATTATGCGTTTGAATTCTGCTACGGGCTTACAAGTATTACCATCCCCGACAGCTTGACAAGTTTGGGGATTTATGCTTTCGATGAGTGTACCGGACTAACCGATATAACAATCGGAAGCGGAGTGACCACTATCAGTGAATCTGCATTTGAGAATTGCGAGTCGTTATCAGAAATAGTTATTCCTAATAATGTTACCGTTATCGGGGATTACGCATTTGAAGAATGTTATAAACTGGCAAGCGTCACCATACCAACCAGTGTGACCACCATTGGGGAATCCGCGTTTGAATACTGCGGCGCACTGCTTTCTCTGACAATCCCCAATAGTGTTACCTCTATAGGTGCATATGCATTTTCCGATTGCGTTTTGCTGACCGATGTGGCCATTCCCGAAAGCGTGAATACTATTAGTGAGGCTTTATTCTGGGGTTGCAAAGGATTAAAAAACGTAACCATCCCCAATAGCATAACCAGTTTGAGCAAGAACGCTTTCAAATATTGCAGTGGCCTTACAGATGTTACAATTCCTGACAGCGTACTCAGCATTGGTGACTATGCTTTCTCGTATTGCAGTGGGCTAACCGGCATGACAATCCCTGAGAATGTGACTAAAGTCGGAAACGGAGCTTTCGTAGGGTGCGTTAAGATGACCGTTGTTACAATCCCGCAAAGCTTAACATCAATCGGATCTTCAGCATTCTCGTCGTGCTATGAATTAACCTCGGTTACCATTCCGAATAAAGTGTCTTTAATCGGATATAATGCTTTTGAAGATTGCCGCAGCCTGACTTCGGTGTATATCGGGAGCGGATTAAGCGCAATAGGCTCGACGCCGTTTACTGGCTGTGATAAACTGACACAGATATGTGTGGATGATGCTAATGTTTCTTTTTCAAGTTTTGACGGTGTCTTGTTTAATGAAACAAAAACAACTCTTATTCAATATCCGTGTGGCAAGCAAGGAGATTATGTTGTTCCGGAGAGTGTAATAAGTATCACCGGAGCGTTCACAAATTGCAAGGGGTTGTCAAGTTTGACAATGAGTAATGGGATAACAGATATTGGTTATAGAACTTTTTTCGGTTGCACCGGACTTTCAAATATATCGTTTTCAAATAGCCTTGTCAGTATAGGTCAGGAGGCGTTTAGCTCTTGTTCGGGTCTTGCCGAAATATCAATTCCAAACAGTGTGACCACAATAAAATACCTCGCTTTCATGGGCTGCACAGAACTTGCAAGTTTGATTGTCGGTAATCACGTTACGTCAATAGAGGCTAATGCATTCTACGGTTGTACAAAACTCCCCGCTGTATACTTTTTAGGTAACGCACCCACAATGGGGGGAGCGGTCTTTGCTAATTGTGCCTCCGCATTCAAGGTGTACTATCTTGACGGCAAAAACGGCTATACAGATCCTTGGTATGGATTTACACCCGCAATCTACACAAATGCGAGCCTTAGTGTCCCAAACGGTTCAACAACAGTTCTTAATGAAAGCAATCAGTTCACTTACGGACTTACCTCCGGCTTGACGAAATCTGATTTTGAAAACAACTATGTTCAAATTAACGGTAACGGGAGAATCGTCTATACTCCGGATTCAAATAGCTTAGGAACCGGCACAAAAGTTGAATTGATAGATAATATTACCGGTGAAATCATTGACACCTATAGCATAATAATCTTCGGTGATTTAAACGGTGACGGCAATATTGACAGTATGGATGCGGGCATAGCGGTTGATATCGAAAATGGCTTTACCGATTGGACCCCTGCTGATAACGCTGCACAATACTTGGCCGGGGATATAAATTTAGACGGCAATATTGACGGTTTGGATGCCGGTTTAATGGTTGATTGTGAAAACAATTTGATGAATATTGACCAAGTTACAGGGCGTGCAAGTGCTTCCTGATGGCTGTAAAAAATTTTTCTTAATACGCTATCTTTAACTATCAGCAAAAGTTTTTATGGTTTTTGTTTCAAAAATTTGTAAGATTTGTTTGAAAGGAAAGATGTTGTTATGAAAAGAGTGTTATCTGTTTTTTTGGCATTGGCAATTATTTTTTTGATGATACCTATGGGCGCGGTAAGGGCTTCCGCAGAACAAAGCGGGGACTATTTTTATGATTTTTCCGGAACGGATACTGTTATGATTACTGGATATTCGGGCGCGGGCGGCGATATCGTCATTCCGGACAAATTGGACGGGTACACGGTTGACGAAATCACCGACGGGGCATTTTCAAATTGCACCGCATTGATAAGCGTAGTCATACCAGACAGTGTAACGGTCATCGGGTTTAATTCTTTCGCCCAGTGCAGCGGACTAACTTCCTTTACAATATCCGACAGTGTGACGGTTATTGAGACGGCCGCATTTTTTCAATGCACCGGATTAAAGACTGTTAAAATCGGATGCAACGTAAAGACCATCGGCAACACCGCTTTTGCGTATTGCACGAGTTTGACAGGTGTGGTTTTACCAAACAGCGTTACCGAAATTGAAACCAGTGCATTCTCTCACTGCGAAGCGATGACAAATGTCTCAATCCCGGACAGTGTGACCGATATCGGCGTGTCTGTTTTTGAACATTGCTCAAGTTTAACCGGTGTTGTTATGCCGGCCGATCTTACCGTCATCAGCAATGGGCTTTTCGACGGGTGCTCCAAATTAGCAAGTATCGTAATCCCGGAAGGCGTTACAACGATTGGCGACAGCGCTTTTAAACGGTGCGAAGCGTTAACGGGCGTTATTATCCCGAACAGTGTTACCGTTATCGGCAGTCAGGCATTTGAGGGTTGTATAGGACTGACTGCCATAGCAATCCCAAACAGTGTGACAAATATTGGCGACAGCGCATTCAGCAACTGCACGGGGTTAGCGGATATTATTTTATCAAACGGCTTAACAATTATTAAAGATTCCACGTTTGAAAGATGTTTGGCGCTGACTGAGGTTATCATTCCAAGCAGTGTCACGGATATCAAAGACTTAGCATTCAATTATTGTTCGGCTTTGTCAAAAGCATACTTTTTAGGCAATGCGCCAATTTTGAATTCTATGGTTTTTGATGGTTGCGCTGAAGAATTTAAAGTTTATTACATTAATGGCAACTCCACCTTTTCAAATCCTTGGCAAGATTATGAAACCACAGCCTTTTTCCCTTTAACAACGCCATCGTTTTCTGCGGCACCGGTATTGCCCACAAACGGCAATGTATCTGTTGAAATCACCTTTCCCGGCGATGCGGTAACAAAAGAATTTAAGCTGGGATTAGACGACTGGACTGCTTATACAACACCGGTAACTTTGACAGAAAATGGTACTGTTTATGCCAGATGCAAAGATGCCGGTGTTAATACAAGTGATATCGGCTCGATTATTGTAAGCAATGTTGACAAGGTTGCACCGGCCGCACCGGTTCTCGAGGCCATGCCGTTATCGCCTACAGAAAATGATGTGACGGTCACCATCACCTACCCGGTGGATGCGGCAGTCAAAGAGTATAAGCTGGCCGGAGGCGGTTGGCTGGCATATAACGACCCTGTGGTTTTATCCGCGAATAGTACTGTGTTTGCCAGATGCGCCGATTCGGCCGGCAACATCAGCAGCGAAAGCTCAATTTCGGTCAATAATATTATCCACACCGGGGATTTTTCTTATGACATCGTTGGCACTTCCGCCACCGTTACAGACTATAACGGGGCAGGGGGCGCTGTGACGATACCTGATATGTTAGGCGGCTACCCGGTGACCGTTATCGGCCATGATTCGTTTATGGGCTGCGAAGAACTGACATCAGTCATCATTCCGGACAGTGTGACAAGTATTGAAGCGGATGCATTTCATCTTTGCAGCGGCTTAACAGAGGTTTTCATCCCAAATAATGTTACTGAAATAGGTGATTATGCATTTAAGGCATGCACCGGGCTGACAAGCTTGATTATCGGAACCGGAGTGACCAATATCGGCACAGGCGCTTTTAGCAGCTGCTCATTGCTAACCGGTGTTTCTATCCCGGACAGTGTCACAACAATCGGCACCTCTGCGTTCAGGTATTGCGTTGCCCTTACCGATTTGACTTTTGGCAGCAGCGTTGCCGATATTGGCTGGGGTGCGTTCCAGGGGTGCAGCCAACTGGCAGGTGCGTACTTTTTCGGCGACGCGCCGCAAATCGATGATGAGGTTTTCACTTTCTGCGCGCCTGCTTTTACGGTGTATTACATTGAAGGCAAAACGGGTTTTGAAAGCCCTTGGCACGGATATACAACCGCAACTTTCACTCCGTTGGCAACGCCTGTTCTTTCGGCTACCCCGTCATCACCGACAAAAGGTAATGTTACCATTACAATAACCTATCCGGAAAGTCCGGTTACCAAAGAGTATAAGCTGGGCACCGGTGTTTGGACCCCGTATACAGGAGCGCTGGTTTTAACCGGCAATAATTCTGTTTTTGCGCGGTGCAGGGACGGGGTAGGCATTCTCAGCCGCTTAGGTTCAATCACCGTGAGCAATATCGATAAGATTCCCCCGGATGTTCCAACCTTTGCATCTTCGCCGTCGGAACCGACCTGGGATAAAGTAACCGTGATAATAATATATCCGGCTGACGCGGCAGTAAAACAATACAAGCTGAGGCAAGGCCCGTGGGAGTTGTATGAAGAACCCTTGGTTCTGTGGGAAAATGATGTTGTTAAAGCCAGTTGTACCGACACAGTAGGCAATTTCAGCAGTATCGGCACATTTGAGGTAACCAATATTGACAGAGACCCGCCAGCAGACCCGGTAATTTCAGCGGATCCAACAGAACCGACAAACGGCGATGTAATCGTTACCATCACTTACCCACCGGATGCTGCCGTTAAAGAATATCGGGTTATGGGGGGAAGCGGCCCCGAAGGTTGGACACCATACACCGCACCTGTCAATATAACCGCAATCAGTGCGGTGTTCGCGAGGTGCAAGGACGCTGCGGGCAATCCAAGCGAGGAAAGTTTTCTTGCGGTAACCAATATAGACAAGCAAGGGCCCGATACGCCGGTATTAGTTGCAAACCCGGAAACGCCGACAACCGGCGATGTTTCGGTGACAGTGACATATCCCGAAGATGCGGTGTTAAAAGAATACAAGGTTGGGTCAGGGGATTGGTACCCTTACACAGCAAATATTGTTCTAACCCAAAACGACACCGTTTACGCAAGGTGTTCGGATGAACTGGGCAATTTAAGCGAAACCGGCATAATTGTTGTAGACAATATTGACAGGATTCCTCCAGCCAATCCGACATTTATTGCGAACCCGTCATTACCGACAAATGGCAATGTAACTGTTACAATTAACTATCCCGAAGATGCGCAGGTAATAGAATTCAAGCTCGGCGAAGGCTCGTGGGTTGATTATGAGGGGCCTGTCATACTGAGCACAAACGGTGAAGTTTACGCAAGGTGTAAAGATGCTGCCGGCAATCCCAGCGGCATTGCATCAATTGAAGTAAATTATATTGACAAAATAGCACCGGTTGTTCCCGTTCTTTTTGCGGCACCTGTTTTACCGACAAAAGAAAATGTTACCGTTACCGCAACTTTCCCGGAAGACGCAGTTGTGAAAGAATACAGTTTCGGTGAGGAAGGCGGCTGGAGTGCATACACAGCCTCTGTGGTTTTATCCGGTAACGGCACCTTTTATGCAAGATGCAAAGATTCAGCAGGCAATATCAGTGATGTCGCATCAATAGTCATAAACAATATCGACAAAATTGCGCCCGCAACCCCGACACTTACCGCATCCACCGTCTACCCGACAAACGGCAGTGTGAAAATTACAATATCTTACCCGGCTGATGCGGTTTTAAAACAATACCGGTTCAGCGCGGGTGCTTGGACATCTTACTCAGCACCTGTCACTGTTTCGGCAAATGATACCGTATACGCAAGGTGTACCGACGCGGTCGGCAATATCAGTGCGACGGGCTTGATTGTTGTCAGCAATATTGCTGTTAACGGGTTTCTTTATTCCATATCCGGTTCCGCCGCGACAATCACAGGTTATATCGGCGCAGGCGGTGCAGTAACCATCCCGGGTATGCTGGACGGATATCCGGTGACAGCCATCGGCGCCGGCGCGTTTTTGGGTTGCCTTCGCCTGACAGGTGTTACAATCGGCAGCAGTGTTATCAGTATCGGCGACAGCGCTTTCTTTGGCTGTGCCGGGCTGACAAACGTTGTATTAGGCGGTCGGGTCGCCAATATCGGCGAAGAAGCGTTTGCCGGCTGTACGGGACTGACCGGGATCACCATTCCAAACAGCGTAAAAACGATCGGCAGCGGAGCCTTTAATGATTGCAATGGGTTGACTGCCATTATTGTTGACGCCGGCAACACAGCTTATTCAGACCTGAACGGAGTATTGTTTAACAAAACAAAAACATCTCTTATCCGGTTTCCGGGCGGAAAACCGGGAGATTACGAAATCCCGGGCGGAGTTCTCGAAATTTGCGATGAGGCTTTCTGCCGCTGTACCCTTTTAACAGGTATAACGATTCCGGATAGCGTGACCCGGATCGGCAACAGCGGATTTTTCGGCTGCACCGCACTTGAAGGAGTAATAAACATTGGAACCGGAGTAACCAATATCGGAAACAGCGCATTCTATGGCTGCACAGGGATGACAGGCGTCTTCATTCCGGACGGCGTGGTTGACATTGGCAGCCGCACCTTCCAGGGCTGTTCCGGTTTGACCGGAGTAACGATACCGGGCAGCGTTACCGATACCGGTTGGGCAACTTTTGCAAGCTGTACGGAGCTACACAGCGTAACCATTCAAAACGGCGTTACAAGCATCGGCAGCCGTGCATTCTCCGGATGTGCCAAACTAACCGAAGTGAATCTTCCCGACAGCATTGAAAGCATCGGTGAACTTGCATTTTATGGTTGTTTGGGGCTTGCCACTATGATTATTCCCGATAGCGTAACTGCAATTGGCTCCGATGCGTTTTTCAGTTGCGAAGGACTAACCGCAGCAACCTTTCTAGGCGACGCTCCGTCAATGGGCGAAAAAGTTTTTGATGGCTGTGGCACAGGATTTACAGTTTATTATTATTTTGTTGCAACAGGTTTTACCAGCCCAACATGGCAGGGGTATCCCTCGCAAATGATAAACTTTTATATCTCCGCGTGTTCGGGTTCTTCAACCGTCATTAACAATAACTATATATTTGGCCTTAAAGCTGGTGTGACAAAAACTCAGTTTGAGAATGCATATATTCAGTGGAGTGGGAAAGTCCATTTGGAATATTCAACAGCAGGTACGACTCTCGGCACAGGGACTGCAATAAATGTCGTTGACAACACATCAAACGAAATTCTTATAATATATACAATTATCATTTTTGGTGATGTTAACGGTGACGGCAACATTGACAGCATTGATGCCGGCACAGCAGTCGATGTTGAAAATGGCATCACCGATTGGACCCCGGGGGATAACGCAGCGCAATACTTGGCCGGGGATGTAAACTTGGACGGCAATATTGACAGTTTAGATGCCGGTTTAATGGTTGATTGTGAAAATAAAATGATGAATATTAATCAGGTTACCGGGTGTGCGGAATAGATTTGGCTGCCATTTAAAAGGACGAGTCTTGAAATGCTTACATCATTTCAAGACTCGCCTATAAATTTTTGTTAAGTCCGTTATTTTGCGATGCTTTACGGCTGATTTTCCGGATAAACTACTTCATCTTTTTAAACAGCAATACAATTACAACTGTTGCGGCTAAAGCGGCGCACACCACAATAACAGAAATAATAATTGTTTTATTAGCGTCCGATTTATCCGCCGAATTATTCCCAGGTTCGGTGTCGTTTATCACTGCTTTGTCGGAAACATTAGTGCTTTCTTTTGATACAGCAGAAGTTTCGGCAATCGATAGTGTTTCTGTTCGTGTGCTGCTTATTTCAGTAGTTTGGGTGACCGTTGTTTTTTGCAGGGTTGTGGTTTCTTTAATCATAGTTGTTTGCTGTGCAATAGTCGTTTTCGGTGCTGTGGTTGTAGCCCCTGTTGAAATAGGCTTGTTTGGTTTTGTATAAACAAACTCGGTTGTGTTGAGCATGTCTAAAAAATAGCTTGTAAGCCTAAAAGCCGAGGACCCTGTTCCTCCGATATAATTAAAATTTGCAGAACCTTCCCCTATCTTTTGAAGCGCAGATGTTTGTGCTGCTTCGTTAGAAGAATAACTGTAATAATCAGCTATATTGGTTTCGACTTTATATAGAGCAAACTGAACCTTATAATCGTTTTTACCGTAGTATTCAATGTAGTTCGCAATTGACAACACCTTAAGCGGAGAACCTGCCTCGTCTGCGGTTACAATATAATTACCATCTTTATACCCGCTAAAGCCCGATACAGGATGTGTGGTAAAGGTGCGGTTAAACATATTTTTTGCAGCTTTTTCTATATTTTCATCCGTTACAGTCATAATCTTTCCTGAGTTCCCGTCATCTTTAATGACGACACCCAAATACAATGAGGCGTTGAGTTCAAAATGTTTAAATAAAAAGTTTAAGATATCCTTGTCTGATGTTGTCTTGGAATCAAAAGTTTTTAAATTTGCCTCACTGAAATTGCTCAAGAATAGGTTCATTTTTCTTCTGCCGCTTGCATCATCCAACAAATAGTATACATCTTTTTTGTAATAGGCATCCGTTGGCGCAATCCATAAATCTGCTAACGCCGTTATCGAAAGCATGAAGAGCATCAAGCTTGCCAACATTAAACTAAGCAGCCTCTCAGAAAATCCTTGTGAAAATTTCATAAATAACGCTCCCTCCAAAATATGATAATGAGTTTAAAATAAGGCTAAAAACAAACGGGTTGATTTTATTGCAGCATAGCCTTTTTTGATACAATAACCCTTCAGCAGCAACCACCATTGCTTCAAGCAACAAAATAAGATACCATTGAGGTTTGATTTTTAACACAAAACTCAGGATGTTAAGACTTTGCACCAAAAGCGGATTTGTTACTATATTAACCAAAGTAATAAGAAGAAAATCCCTTTTCTTTCTGACTCCAAGCATTGCCGCGCCGGCATTTTCAATTAAAACGGTAATGGTTAGGGAAATTATCAAGCTCTTAATCATTTTGCTTCACCGAATTTGTAAAATATATTTTGAGCCCGATTGACAACAGAACAACTGAAATAACGGCAATGCCAAACAGACCGAACCAATTAAAGAAAACGCTCTTGAAGCCAAAAATAACGGGTACAACGCCCAAGAATAACGCAAAGGTGGTGAGACCAAAGGCAAATCCTTTGCCGAGTTTGAGGCTGTTTGCAAGAGCTGTCAAGGTAATCGGCATTGTCATATTGAAAAGCAGAATTGCAAACATTGCCGCTGCTGTGCTTTTAAAAGAAAAAGCAAATAGTATTGCTGCCGTTAATAGGGTTATAGTGCTTGTTTTAAGCCAACCGAATTTATCGCCAATAATCCCGCCAAAAGCTTTGCCCAAAACAACGCAAATAACAAACAGGGTCGCCAGTGCGATATCGGCTTTAAAGGTGTATTTCAGAATTGAGCCCATATAAGAACGGAGAAAAACTGTCGCAATCAGACATGCCGCAATAGCAAAAATTTTACCGCTTATTTTTTGGTCAAGGGACGGCTTAACATTTTGGATATCATACTTGTTTTTAACGGCGTTAAAAAGGCTGCATAAAACAATTGCGCAAATTGTCATCAGTATAGATATCAGATAAAATCTGTTAAACCCTTTATTGGCAACCGTCACGCCAAGGAAGACGCCAATTGCTCCGGGTGCAACATATATGCCCGGCAAAGCAGCTTTTTTGTCACTGATGTTTAAAACATCTATCCCGCCGCCAATATGAAAACAAGCATTTCCGATGCCCGCGACGACGCAAATAATAATTATATTCGGTATAAAACAGGATGCCGCCACCAGTAAACAGCCAAAAGCTGAAAGCAAGGCGTTTTTGTTTAAGAAATCACCAATAAGCCCAATGGGCAGCTGAAAAGCAAATGCACAAGCATTGTACAGTATCATACACAAAACCAATTCGTTCTTACAGGCAACGGCAGGTAAAACCATGCCCGTCAGAATGGCTATGCAAGAAAAATCGACTAAAAAATGAATGGTGCTGTATGTGGCAACAATGCGAAGGTTCCGCTTCATATGGTTTCCTCAACCGAAATTTATTTATCACAGTTTTTTAATTTCTAATTTACATTATAGACCGTTTATATTCATTCTGTCAAGCGTTTTTAATGAACAAAATGAAGGCTGTAAAGACAACGGATCGATTCCGCCGCCTTTACAGCTATTTTCCCTGCTATATTATCACGATGATAGGCTTTTCTATAGTTGTTATTATTACAATTTGCTAAATCAAACCTACCTCAATAAGTTCTCTCGCATATCTCTTTAATCTTTTCACGAAGCTTCAAAAAATCCTCAAACGCTTCCGGTTTTCTGCGCGGGTCACGCAAAATGGCCGCAGGGTGAAAAGTCGCCATAAAAAGAATTCCGCTTTTATCAATAAATTGCCCATGCTGCTCGGTTACCTTGAAGTCCTTTGATATAAGCCGCTGGGCTGAAATACGCCCGAGGCAAACAACAATTTTAGGCCGCATCAGTTTAACCTGCTCCCTTAGCCAATCAATACAAGCCTCCTGCTCAGCGGGCAGGGGGTCTCGGTTTTGCGGCGGACGGCATTTGACGATGTTTGCGATGTAAATGTTCTTTTTGCGGTCAAGGTCGACGCAGGCAAGGAATTTATCCAACAGCTGCCCGCCTCTGCCGACAAAAGGCTCTCCGCTGAGATCCTCTTGTTCGCCCGGGCCTTCGCCGATGAAAAGCACCTCGGCGTTTTCCGGCCCAATGCCAAAAACCACATTTGTCCGTGTTTTGCAAAGCTCGCATTTTTCGCATTTAATGCAATCGTTTTTTAAATCTTCCCAGCTGTCAACCATAATTATTCACACTTTCGATTTTTAAAAATCAAAAAACATTGAGTTTGATAAGGCTGTCGGATAGTAGAGCATCAGGACTATGTCGGGCTTGAAATCATCAATATACCCGGCAATTGAGCCTTTAAAGTGCCGCGGGTCGATGGTGCGCAGTTCCTTGCAAGCGGCAAGCGAAATAAACGGAGCAAGCGCACATGTATAGGAGTCGCGCAGCAGCAGGATTTTTTTGCCGGCTAACAAATTGTTTGTGCAAACTGTCAGCGGGTAATCGCCGCCAGAATAAGTGACATAGGTATTTAGGTTGAAATAATCTATTCTTTTAAGGCTGTCCATAAACAGCCACGCGTCCTGAAAACTCCCTTTTTTGGTGATGTCTTCTCCGCTGATACGGGTATAGATGCCGCTCATATCCGTTTTATATTTCGGCAATAGTAGCGTAAAATCATCTGTGCCCGCATAAAGCTGCCCGACGCGCTTGCCTTGGCTGCCCAAAAACCAATTTTTGTATGCTTTTGTACTGAAGTTGTTTTTATTAAGTAGGGTTATATCAATTTTAAAGCCGTATTCGCTGTTTAGTATTTCAGCGATTTTACCTGCCGCCCAAAGCCCCGTTTCGGGTTTCCAATGGTGGTCTGTGCGGAAAAAAAGCGAATAATGGTCCAGCCCGTCCCCAACTATTTCTTCCCGCAAATCAAAAGTTGAAACACCGCGGCTCCTTAGCTCGGTTAGCATCGCGTCAGAGTTTTTGTTTGAATAATCAACAACGCCGATCGGAAGCTTATTGTCCCGTTTATTTATCTTAAATGGGAGCTGAACATAAAGCAAATCAATACCTTTGCTTTTGAGATGAGCGTCAAGCAGGGCGGTTTTTTCAGCCTTTTTCGCCAAATCGTTACTTTTATTCAATACAAACGAAAGCATCCCGTTGTCAAGTTTTACAACATCTCCGCTCGCACCGGACGAATCATATACATACCTGTTGCCTGTGGATTTTTGCGTAAGGCCGTAAATATTAATAAACTCGGTTCGTCTATAAATCTTGCCGTCAATATTCTTCAAAGTGTCATAAGCCGTTAAAGCCATTGCCTTGGTTTTTGCCGCATAACCGGTGTTTTCGCCAAGCTTGACAGAATACGCGTTAATATATTCATCCCTGCCGACATAAACCTTCGCGACGGTTCCGGCAAGGATAATAAATATAAAGCAAATAAAGCAAACAGCCACAGCCGAATTCCTGTCAATTTTTTTCTTCACATCAGCACCCCCTAAAAATTAAAATAGATAAAGGGATTGTAAGAGCCTTTAACAATATAGGAAACCGCTACAACAAACAAAACTAAAATCCCAAGTACAAACATTACTTCGGAAATTTTATAACGGTTTCCGATTTTTTCACGGATAAATTTTGCGGTCGGCAGCGAAAACACAGCCGCGCTGATTAGGAAAACAATGTTTTGCGATAAATTGAATATAAAAGCATCGTCAAACAGCGGATTCCCCGCGAGCCCGAACATTGCCTTAAAATACTCAACTGCGGCAGTCAGGTTTTGCGAGCGGAAAAGAACCCAGCCGAAAAGTACAAATGTCATGGTATAGATATATTTAAGCCAGCCGAACTTTATAAACTTTTTCTCAAATCCCGATAGGTGTTCTGCTGTTACAAGGACGAAATACATCATCCCCCAGATGATAAATGTCCAATTCGCGCCATGCCATAAACCTGTTAAAAACCAAACCACAAACAGATTAAAAACTAAGCGTGCTTTCGATTTTACGCGGCTGCCGCCGAGCGGGAAATATACATAATTTTTAAACCAGGCGCCCAAAGACATGTGCCAGCGCCGCCAAAACTCCGAAATTGATTTTGAAATATAGGGAAAGTTAAAGTTTTCCAGAAAGTGAAACCCGAACATCTTGCCCATGCCCAGCGCCATATCGGAATAGCCGGAGAAGTCAAAATAAATTTGAAAAGCATAGGCAAAAACACCAAGCCACGCAAGACCCACGGAAATCCCCTTACTATCAAATGCGTTATTTGCAACAACAGCCATTGTGTTGGCAAGTAATACTTTTTTAAGAAAACCCACAATAAACCGGGTTACGCCCGATGTAAAATCATCGAGCGTTTCTTTTCGGTGTTTAATTTCATCTGCAATGGTTTCATAACGGACTATCGGGCCGGCAACAAGCTGGGGGAAAAAGGAAATATAGAGCCCGACATACATCGGATTTTTTTGAACTTCACCCAAACCTCTGTTAACATCCAGCACATATGAAAAGGCGTGGAAAGTAAAAAACGAAATACCAATCGGCAGTGCGATAAGCGGCACATTAATATTGAGTCCGAAAAGGCTGTTTGCATTATGAAGCGTGAACATCAGATATTTAAAGATAAACATAATGCCTAGGTTGAAAACTGTATCCGCAATTATAATTGTTCGGATAATGCCTTTGCGTCCTCTGAATTTGTCAACCAAAAGCCCGAAGAACCAGCTTGCCATAATGGACAGCAGCATAATAAAAACAAATTTAGGCTCGCCCCAGGCATAAAAGAAAAGAGAAGCAAAAAGCAAAAAGATATTTTGCAGCAAACGGCTCTTCTTTAATAAAACAT
>CAYNMU010000011.1:0-40324 GCA_964398395.1 uncultured Eubacteriales bacterium | reverse complement strand
ATGGATGTACGTGCAGTGAATTCGGCGATTATGTTATGGAGATTATAAAAACACTTTAAAAAAAAATAATATTCATTTTGAGCGTATCGGTAAATATCGATACGCTCGCACTATATGATTCCATAAATTTAAATATTCCATTCTCTCTTATCTTTGACTTCGTTATACATGGATATATAGCTATTATGTCTTGACTTGCTAATTTCGTCATTCAGCACCGCTGCTAAAATGCTGCAGCCCGCATCTTCAATATGTTTGCATGTAGAAAATTTGCATTTCCCAAGGTATGGTAAAAACTCTTTAAAACAAAATTGTAAATCGTCTTTAAGTATTATTTCACTATTTTCAAAATCAAGCGATCCAAAACCGGGCGTATCCGCAACATAACCATTAGCAACTTTAAACAACTCAATTTCTCGGGTGGTATGTTTACCTCTGCCTAATTTTTCACTTATTTCAGCAGTTTTCAACATTAACTCTTTATCTATGCAGTTTAACAGTGTTGACTTTCCAACTCCCGAATTCCCTGTAAAAGCACTTATGTGCCCTTCAAGTGATTTTCTTACTTGTTCGACGCCTTCGCCGGTAATACAAGAAACGCTAAAAACTTTCAAACCTGCTTTTTTGTAAATCTCTACTAACTCAGAAGTGTCCGCAATATCAGCCTTCGTTACAATTACTATTGTCTCAATATCTTTTGATTGCGCTATTGCAGATAGCTTGTCGATTATTAATGTACTTGGGTTAGGCTCACAAATTGAAGCAACAATAATTAGTTGATCCACATTTGCTATAGGCGGACGAAGAAAACTATTAGATCTGGGAAGAATTGAATCGATTGTATTTTCATCATTTTGTCTTATTGTTATTAAAACATGATCACCCGGTAAAGGTGTTAACTTTTCTTTTCGAAATATTCCTCTTGCTCTGCATTCGAATATTTCATCGGCGGCTTCAACATAGTAGAAGCCGCCGATACCTTTAAGTATTAATCCATTTATCTGCATGAATTCATCTCCAAAATAATTCAAGTCCCCGTAACCAATTCGAAAACACCAATCCTTAAAATAATTGCTGTATCTAAAGGTTTTTCAAAGCTTAAACCGAAACCGCTCGGGTCTTGACTGATTACTATTCCTACCATACCCGGGTCGGAAACAACTTCTTCTTCAACTGTAATATTTGTAAACCCAACACTGTCAAGTGCTGCTTTTGCATCAAATTCAGTAAATCCGGTGACTACAGGAATTATTGCTGTTGAAGTATCCGCATAGATTTTTTCCTGACTTATAGTTACGGGAGTAGTTGTAAAGTCTATAACACATTCATATAAAAGTGTTGTGTCAGCAAAAACTTTTAATTTTTTATCTTTACCTGAGCCTACAACATCAAAGCTGTATTCACTTCCATCAAGTAAAACACTTTTTTCAAGAACAATATCACTATTAATTGTTGCCATGATTTTTCCGGTTTCACCCGAAGAAAGTCTTGGCAGCTTAACAGATATATTTGCGGTTGACTCCGGTGGAATACCTGTACTAATAGTTATTGCTATCTTTGTTCCAATTGATACTTTTATTTTCTCATCAAAACTTTGTTTAATTATCTCTCCTTTTGGTTTTATGCTGTCTTCTTGAGAAATGTTTTCATCAAGTACAAGTTCAAGTGAAGTAAGAAGGCGCTTAGCTGCCTCAACATCCCAACCAATCAGTTTTGGAACAACAACAAGATTTTCATCACTTGCATAATAAACTATTACCGTCGAGCCTTGCGCTGCCTGTGTGCCCTGTTCAGGGGAGGTTCTTAAAACAGTTCCGTAATCCACGCTCGTATCCGGTTCAGAAACTTCGCTTACTACAAAGCCCAAGTTTTCCAAAGTTTTTTTTGCTTCTGCGAAAGCAAGATTTATTACGTTTGGAATTGGCTTTTTAATTGTTTTCATTGCGATATCAAGTAATATTTTTACAGGTTTATCTATTAAATCACCGGGTGCTTGATTTTGTTTACAAACTTCGCCTTCTGAATATTCAGTATTTTGCACCTCTACCGTATCAAAAATATAATTTCCAATATAATTTGAATTTTCTTTTATCTCTGATTCGTAATTCATCCCAACAAAGTCTATTACTTTGACTTTATTCTTATCCCTACCTAAAGAATTAGAAATGCCAAATGTTATAAGAATTATTGCAACAAGAGCTAAGAGACCGCCAGCAACTCCAATTAGTATCGGAACCAATCTGCTTTTTTCTTCTTGCTCGTTTTCATTATCCTCATGAACTTCATTTATAGGAAGATGATTTTGAACTGCTTGCTTACCAATAAATTTTGTCGGAACATTATCAACAAAATGATTGTATTCAAATTTCACAGCCGGATTTCTTTTAAATTCTTCTAAATCCAGGAGCATTTCGGCAGCTGACTGATATCTGTCATGAGTGTTCTTTTGCATTGCACGAAGGACTATTTGCTCAAGACCAATTGGTATTGTTCCATTAATATCTCGAGGACGTTTTGGTTCCGTCTGAAGTTGCATAATTGCCACTGAAACTGAATTCTCTGATTGAAATGGCACTTGACCTGTAAGCATTTCGTACATAACAACTCCGACAGAATAAATATCCGCCTTATCGTCTGTTATATCCCCTCTTGCCTGCTCAGGACTGATGTAGTGGACAGATCCTATAGCTCCTTCGCTCATCGTACGAGTTTCACTTCGGCTGAAGCGAGCAATGCCAAAATCAGTCACCTTTATATTCCCATTTTGGATAAGCATAATATTTTGGGGTTTAACGTCTCTATGAACAATACCTTTATCGTGAGCATGCTGAAGAGCTCTAAGTATCTGAGTTACAAAATGAACGGCTTCTTTCCAAGTAACAGTTCCGACTTGATCAATATACTCTTTTAGTGTTATGCCCTCAACATACTCCATTATAATATATTGAAGTTTATCTCCATAACTGACATCATAAACTTTGACTATATTAGGATGAGAAAGTACAGCAATTGCCTTTGATTCATTCTTAAACCTGCGACGAAACTCTTCATTCGCAAGATATTCATCTTTTAGGATTTTTACAGCAACAATACGATCATCTATACTGTCATAAGCTTTATAAACGACAGCCATGCCACCGACACCAATTATTTCCTGGACTTCATAACGACCATCCAGTCTTTTCCCTACATAATTATCCATTCATTTCACTCTCCGTTTACATTAAGTTAAGATGAAATTGTTACAACTGTAATATTGTCTCCACCACCGTTTTGGTTGGCGAAATCAATCAGTTTATCTGCAATATCATAATAACTATTGTTGCCAATTATATTTAATATCTCATCATTTTCAATAAAATTAGTAAGTCCGTCTGTACATATTAATAAAATATCATCATTGCTGATTTTCTCTTCATAATAATCAATAGATATACTTTCATCAACACCAAGTGCTCTCGTAATAATATTTTTTCTAGGATGGTCTTTTGCTTCTTCTGGAGTGATTTCACCTTTTTCAACCATGACTTGAACAATTGAGTGGTCTCTCGTTATTTGTTTTAGCTCTTGTTTTGTTGCTAAATACGCACGGCTATCACCTGCACTTGCAATGCAAACGGAATTGTCAATAACTACAGCAGTGACAACTGTTGTTCCCATTCCTGTGAGCGTATCATCTGACTTTGCCATGTCATATATAGCTATATTGGATACCTCAATGGCAGATATAAGCATATTATGAATTGATTTTGTACTCATCCCTTGTTTAAAGCAAGAATTGATTTTTTCTGATATTATACGTACAGCAACAGTACTTGCAACACTTCCGCCTGCGGCTCCCCCCATGCCGTCACAAACAACCGCCCAAGTAACACCTCCGGGCAATTCGCTGGCAGCGCAGGCATCTTGATTTTGTTCGCGAAGTTTTCCAATATCTGACTTTGCAACTATCTTCACTACATAACCACCTTAAGGAAATTAGATACTATTGCTATGTTTAAATATTTCTGCTTCGGAGTTGACCACATGAGGCATCAATATCAGAGCCTAAACTTCGTCGAATTGTTACATTAATACCATTATTTAAAAGAGTTTTTTTAAAATTTTCTATCTTCTGAATTGAACTTCTATTGAAGCGGCTTTCAGCGAATTCATTTGTTGGGATTAGGTTCACATGGCACAAAATTCCTTTAACTTTGTTAGCCAATTCTAATGCGCATTCATAACTGTCATTGATTCCATCAAGCATTGCATATTCAAAAGAAATGCGGCGCGAAGTCTGTTTTGTATAATTTCTGCACGTTTCAAGTAATTCATCAACATTATATTTATTGTTAACCGGCATTATCGCAGATCGAATAATATCATTGGGAGCATGAATTGAAACCGATAATGTCAATTGTAAATGTTTTTCAAGTAAAAGATTGATAGCCGGAACAATTCCGCAAGTAGAAAGAGAAATGTTGCGCATGCCTATATTAAAACCATTTGCATCTGAAACAAGATCGAGAAAGCGCATAACATTTTTAAAGTTATCAAGAGGTTCACCCATACCCATAAGAACAACATGAGAAACACGGATATTTAAATCACGCTGAGTTTCGTGTATTTGGCCAAGAATTTCAGAAGGTCTGAGATTCCTTACTAAACCACCAATCGCTGTAGCACAAAACTTGCATCCCATTTTGCATCCAACTTGAGTAGAAACGCAAAGTGTATATCCATATTTGTATTGCATCAATACCGACTCTATAAGTTCACCATCATTAAGTTGAAATAGATATTTTACCGTCCCATCGCACTTTGATGTCTGCTTATTTACAATGTTGCATATTAATATAGGGAAATGAGTTGAAAATTTGTTGCGAAGCGACTTCGGTAAATCGCTCATCTCATCATAGCTCTTGGCACCTTTTTGATGAAACCATGCGTAAAGTTGTTCAGCTCGGTATTGTGGTAAATCCATGGATTCAAGTTCAACCTTAAGCTCTGAAAGTGTCATTGACTTAACATCAAAAGCTTTCAAGGAATCACTCCGTTCTGCAAAATAAAGCAATAAAAAATCCATCAGAATTATTAATATGAGGCAATAATGTTAAATAATCACCGTTTATTGGTCGATTTATCAGTTCCGGCAGAACACGCCGTGATTCATAATTCGTATTATTTTTTAAAAACAATTCGCAAACATCTTCATTTTCCTTTAAATTCAGAGTACACGTTGAATAAATTAACAGTCCCCCGACCTTCACATATTTTGAAGCATTGCAAAGTATAAAATACTGCAAAAGCGGCAATTTGTCAATATCCTCTTTAGATTTATAACGAATCTCAGGTTTTCTGCCAATTATTCCAAGCCCCGAGCAGGGCACATCACAAAGCACCTTTTCTGCAAATCCAAGATTTTCACCATGAATTTCGGCGTTACCGATACTCACATAAACATTTAATAAGTTTAAGCGATTAACACCCTCTCGAATTAAATCAAGCCGAGATTCATAGATGTCAAAAGCTTTTACCTGTCCTTTGCCATCCATTATTTCGGCAAGAGTAAAGGTTTTCCCACCGGGAGCGGAACAAAGGTCAAAGATTGTATCTTGCGGCTGAGCGCAGAGTGCTTCGCAACATAGTTGAGACGCTATATCCTGAACATGAAAAAGTCCATCCTTAAAAGCGCTGAGTTTTTCAATAGAACCGGCTTTTTCAAGTATGAGCGCATTTTTTAGTATTTTACTAAATTCCGAAAATACGCCTTCTTCTTCTAATACTGATTTTAGTTTTTCTGCAGAGGTCTTTGTAGTATTAACCCTAATTATTGTTTTCGGTACTAATAATGATGCTTTCATAATTCCAACTGCATCTATTAATCCATAGTCCTTAATCCAAAGCAATACCAACCACTCAGGACATGAATATTTAACACTAAGATACTCAATACTTTCAACGTCCGAATTTGGAAACCTTAACCCTTCTTTTGCAACTTTATGCAAAACAGCATTAACTAAACCCGAAGCATATGCGCGCCTTGTTTGCTTTACTAGTTTAACGCTTTCATTAACAGCGGCTGATTCAGGAATTCTATCCATAAAAAGCAGCTGGCAAACTCCTAATCTGAGAACTGTCAGTATTTCCGATTCAGTTTTGTTTACAGGCTTTTTTAAATATAAAGATAAATTGTAGTCAATTGTAATCAGTCTCTCGAGCGTTCCGTAAACTAAGGCAGAAACTAAAGCAATATCCCTTACTTCAAGTTCAGAATCTATAAGAGCGGCATCAAGAGCAAGATTTGAGTATGAATTTTCAACCTGGATTTTTAAAAGAATTTCGTAAGCGGTTTGGCGAGCATCCTTCATAAAATCAACCTATCTTCTTCCGCTAAAGCGAATAATAAATCGAAGTAAATTCGCAAGTGTTACTGCTAATGCGGCAACATAAGTAAAAGCTGCTGCTTTTAACACTCTTTTTGCTCCTGCTTGTTCTTCAGCATTAAGAAGACCAACCTCATCAATTACTTTTATTGCTCTGCTGCTTGCATTAAATTCAACAGGCAAAGTTACAATTTGAAAAACCGCAATAAGAGAGTATAAAATTAGTCCGAAAGCAATAAGTGGACCAAAACTCATGAAATAGCCTAAAATAGCAAGCGGTAAACCCAATGCTGAGCCAATATTCGCAACTGGCAATATGGTGTTTCGAATTTTTATCGGAAAATAATTTTCGTTATGTTGTGCAGCGTGTCCCGCCTCATGACACGCAATTCCGATTGCAGCAATAGAATTGCTTTCATAAACACCTTGTGAAAGCCGAATAACATTGCTTCTTGGGTCAAAATGGTCACTTAATGTCCCTGCAACCGGCTCAATACTAACATTATTTATTCCGAAATGATTTAAAACGCTTAAAGCCGCCTGAGCTCCGGTTATTCCCCTGGTATTAAAAACTCGTGACATTTTTTTGTAAATTGATTTTAAGTAAATCTGTGCAATCATTGCCAAAAGAAATGCAGGCAATACAAGAATAACATAATAGTAATCAGGATAAAGCATCCACCCCATTTATAAAACCTCCATTACAAAACTTAACATTTATTGTCTAACTTTATGAAAATTTTGTTCCTATGGCTATACTATTGCCTCTCATGAATTCGGTTGCCGTCATTGTTCGTTTCCCTTCAGCTTGAAGGGTCAATATTTCAATTGCTGAATCATCACCGCAAGCAACCAACAACCTATATTTATTCTCAATTACTTCACCGGGACTTCCCATAAAGCCACCAAAATGCAACGAAGAATGAATTTTTATTGCTTTTCCATTTATGTTAGCTGTTGCTGATAAAAAGGGAGAAAGTCCTCTGATTAAGTTGTGCACTTTTTGTGCCGAGTCTTTCCAATTAACCGGGCAAAGAGATTTTGTTATCATCGGAGCATAGTTGGAAATGTTTTTGTCCTGTTTAACCGGAGAAATCGTTCCGGCTTGTAAACCTAATATTGTTTTTGACATAATGTCTGCGCCAATAAAAGAAAGCCTGTTAAACAATTCACCGGAGTTTTCATTTTCGCCTATCTCTGTTTGCTCAGAGAGCAGCATATCCCCTGTATCAAGACCTGCATCCATTTGCATTGAGGTTACTCCCGTTACTCTTTCTCCATTAATTATAGACCATTGGATAGGAGCAGCACCTCTGTATTTAGGTAACAGTGAAGCGTGAATATTGACACAGCCGTATTTGGGCAGCGAAATAATTTGTTCGGGCAAAATCTTCCCATAAGCAACAACAATGATAATCTGCGGTGAAAGGTCAGTCAATATTCTGAGCACTTCACCATCTTTTAGGGTTGAAGGCTGAAAAACAGATATATTGCTTTCTAAGGCTTTTGCTTTAACAGGTGGGGTGGCAATATTACGTCCCCTGCCTTTTGGTTTATCAGGTTGAGTAAAAACAGCTAAAGCATTATGATTATCTGCAATCAGACGATCAAGACACGGAACTGCAAATTCTGGCGTACCCATAAAGACAATATCCAAAACATCACCGCCTATTCTTCATCATCATTTATCATTCGAATAGCTTTTTGTGTAAATAATATTCCGTCAAGATGGTCGATTTCATGACAAAAGCAACGTGCCTTCAAACCTTCCCCTTTGTATATATACCATTTCCCATATCGGTTTTGTGCTTTAACTTTTACTATTGCAGGGCGTGATGTAATTCCGCACTCACCTGGGACGGAAAGGCAACCCTCTCGCTCTTCTTGCACACCATCTTCTTCTAATATTTCCGGATTTATTAGCTCTAGTAACCCATCTCCGACATCTGCAACAAATATCCTTCTTAAAACGCCAACTTGTACCGCAGCAAGTCCGGCACCATTCTCTTTATACATGGTTTCTGCCATATCATCGAGCAAAACGGTAAGCCGATCATCAAACTTATCAACTTTTTTACTAATCTTGTATAAAATCTGGTCACCTATTTTGATTATATTTCTGTATGCCATGATTAGTATCACCTTTTCTCAGAATTATCATATTTCGAAATTATTACAAAATACTTTCAGGATTAATATCTACATAAGCGGCTATATTTGAATAGCTCGGATTATTGCCAAATTCTATGAGCAATTCCGCTGCTAACTGCCTAAAACGGCTTGAATTTCTACATTTTATTATCAATCTGTATCGATATCTGTTGCTTATTTTCACAACTCTTGCAGGCATAGGACCAAGTACAATCAATTTTTCATTTTTGTAAGTATCACTCGACTTATTTTTTATTAATTCGAATACAAACGATGATGCTGCTTTAACTTTTTTTTCATCTTCTCCGGAAAATCCAATAAGACAAATGTCACAAAATGGAGGATAAGTAAGCATTTTTCGGATTTGTATTTCAGTCTTAAAAAAAGACTCATAATCCTGCCTAGCGGCAAGGCGAATAATCTCGTTTTCGGGAGTTAACGTTTGTATAATTGCTCTGCCTAAATATTTTCCTCTGCCTGAACGGCCAACCACTTGAGTTAACAACGAAAAAGCGCACTCCATACTACGATAATCATCATTATATAACTGCTGGTCAACCGAAATTACGCCAACCAACGTCACATTTTCAAAATCCAAACCTTTTGCAACCATTTGCGTTCCGAGAAGTATATCAAACTCACTATTTGCGAATTGTTCAAACTTTTTTTCATGAGCAAAGCGTGACATAGTAGTATCTGTATCCATTCGTAATACCCTGGCCTCAGGAATAAGCCGCGCAATTTCATCTTCAATTTTTTGAGTGCCAAATCCGGAATATCTCACATCTTTTTTCCCGCAATTTGAGCAAGTATCAATAAATGGCTGAGAAAAGCCACAATAGTGGCACATAAGCCTTTCGTTTGCCTGGTGATATGTTAATGATATGCTGCACGAAGGGCATGTTACTACCTTGCCACAATCTCTGCATGCAGCGAAAGTGTTAAATCCTCTTCTATTTATTAAAAGGATAGATTGTTTTTTTGCATCTAAGTTTTCTTTCAGACCATCTAGAAGAGCGATACTGATTGCAGAAGAATTTCCATTTTTTATCTCTGCACACATATCAACTGTTAATACTTCAGGAAGCAAAGCACTTCCATACCTGTTTTGAAGCAAATTTAATGAATATTTTCCATTTTTAGCAGATGCATAAGTTTCAACACTCGGTGTTGCAGATGAAAGAATCAGTAATGCTTTGTGTTTTGCACATCTGAACCGAGCTACATCCTTTGCATTATATCTTGGCGATATCTCTGACTTATATGTATGTTCTTGCTCTTCATCTACGATTATGAGTCCAAGCAAATCAAAAGGTGCAAATACTGCTGACCGAGTGCCTATAGCAATTATTGCTTCTCCGCTTTTTACCCTTTTCCATTCATCTACTCTTTCACCAACAGAAAGAGCGCTGTGAAACACCGCAATTTTGTTCCCATATCGTTCATGAAAAATGGAAAGCGTCTGAGGTGTTAAGGCAATTTCGGGGACCATAACGATGACCCCTTTATTCTGTGAAATTACTTCGTCAATCATTCGCAGGTAAACTTGAGTTTTCCCGCTGCCGGTAATTCCATAGAGTAATGAAACACTTCCAACACCTTTACAGTACTGAGCAAAAAGATTTTCGAATGCAATATTTTGCTCATCTGTAAGTTTGATTTTTTTAGGTTCCGAAAATGAATTGCCACCCGAATATGGATTGCGAAAAACGGGATTCTCAAAAAGCTCAACGATACCCTTCTTTTCCAACGAAGAAACAACTGAAGGAGTAAGACCTGTAAAATAACAGATTTCTTTTATACTCGCTGAACCTACATCTTCAAGTACATTAATAATTTCCTCTTGCTTGCTTGTAAGCTTCTGAGAAGTTTCCTGTAAATAATCAAAAACAGTGCTAAGTCGAACCATTTTAATAGTTAAATCGCCAACCCTGCGAACGAGATCTGTGTTGCGAATGAGAAAGCCATTTTTCACCAGCTTCTCCGGTATATCAGAATTATCCTCAAGATCAAAGGTCTTAAGTAAATGTTCTCTCTTTGTAAAACCAGACTTAGAGTTTATATGTTCAAACAGCTTTCTTTCGTCAAAAGAAAGCTTAGCCATCTTTTTTTCATCAATGTTTGCTTCAACACAGTATGAGACAACCATTTTATGATTAATTCCTGTTGGCAATAAAGCTTTTGTAGCCTCAAACAGCGTACAAAAAGTTCGCTCTTTAAGCCAAAAAACAAGCGCTATCATCTCTTCATTAAGAAGCGGTGCTTCATCAAGCACCGCTTCAACATATTTTAGTTTTGCGTTGCTTGATTCGCTGCAAATTTCAGTAATCATGCCTACTCTTTTTTGATTGCCCCTGCCAAACTTTACAGTTACTCTGCACCCGGGGATTGCAAAATCAGTTAAATTCTCAGGGATTATATAGTCAAATGCTTTATCAAAGCAATATGCTGTATTTTCCACAGCAATTTTTGCTATTTTAACCTGCATAGGGCATCCCCCTTATACCGTTTAAGGTTACAGATTGCGAATCTCTTCGGGTTCGACAATTTCATATTCCCCACTTAAAATTTGTTCAACCGCAAGGCTTACCGGTTTATCCGTCATAAGCTTTTTCTGTGCTTCAAGTTCCTCTGCTATAATTCTTGCTCGTTTTGCAGTTGCGGTCACAAGAGAATAACGACTAAGATGATCCTTTAAAACTCCTCTTAAATCAGGATTAAGCATTGTTAATTACCTCACTTATAATATATTTCATTCTTGATGTTCTCTGTTTTTCAGCTTGAATAATTGCGCAAATATCGCTGACTGCATAACCAATAATATCGTTGATAACATAATAATCATATTCAACAGATCGTTTAATTTCGCTAACGGCAATTGATAATCTTCGGCTAATTTCGTCTTCATCCTCAGTTTCGCGACGTCGCAATCGATCCTCAAGCATTTTCATTGATGGCGGCATAAGAAAAATACTTATAGCATCCGGGTATATAGCTCTGATCTTTTCAGCACCTTGGACTTCAATTTTTAGAATTACAGTTTTCCCCTCAGAAAGCCAGATATCTACCGGAGCTTTTGGCGTTCCATAAAAGTTTTTACCATATTGAGCGAATTCAAGTATTTGATCACTTTCCAGTTTTCTTTTGAAATACTCTTCTTCAACAAAGTAATAATTTTTACCGTCAATTTCCCAATCACGAGGCTTACGAGTTGTTAAAGAGATTGAAACGCGAATATCAGCCTCTCTCTTTGTAAGTTCAGATAATATTGTATCTTTTCCTGAGCCGGAAGGACCTGAAAGGATAATAAGCAGACCACTTTTATTCACGCTCATCCTCCTCCTCAATAATAATATCATCGCTGTCATCATCATCAAGTCTGTTTGCAACTGTTTCGCTTTGAAGATAAGTTAATATAACATGGTCACTGTCCGTAATTATAACAGCCCTTGTTCTTCTTCCATGTGTTGCGTCAATTAGCGTACCTCTTTCTTTACAATCCTGAATAATTCGCTTAATTGGTGCTGATTCCGGGCTAACTATTGCTACAAGACGATTAGCATTAACCATGTTACCAAAACCGATGTTTATCAGTTTCATTCTTATGCCTCCAAAATAATTTTAGCAAACAGATACATTGCTATTCAATATTCTGTACCTGCTCACGAATTTTTTCAATCTCGGATTTTATATTAACAACGCAACGAGCGATTTCGACGTCTTGCGCTTTTGAACCGACAGTGTTTGCTTCCCTGTTAATCTCTTGAACCAAAAAATCCATTTTGCGGCCAATCGCTTCTTTTGAATCAAAAAAGTTCACAAGTTGGTCTAAATGACTCCGTAGTCTAACAGTTTCCTCGTCGACAGCTACCTTATCTGCAAAAATCGCCGCCTCAGTCAATAATCGCTGCTGCTCAATATGTGTATCTTCAAGCAGTTCTTTCATTCTGCCAAGTAATTTTGCGTTGTATTCCTTGACTGTTTCCGGCGAACGGCTTTCGATAAACTCAACGCACTTAATAATCTCTGAAATACGAAACAGAACATCATTTTTTAATTTTTCACCTTCAGCCTCTCGCATTTTTACGAAGCTTTCGACCGCTTCTGAAGCAACGGTAATGACTGCGTTAAGTATTTCGTCTTCATCTGCCTGTCCCTTATGAACAGAAAATATGTCATTATACCTTGAAAAACTCGCAACCGTTATATCATTCTTAATTCCATACAGTTGAGATAACTCTGAAAATGCATTAACATATCCGTTTGCAAGCGAATGATTGATTTGAACAATAACATCAGTCTGTTCCAACGTATCAATTTGAACGAAACACTCAACTTTACCGCGCGATATTTTGTCTTGCAAATAGCTCTTCAATTTTTCATCCAAAAATCCATAATTTCGTGGCACTCTAGACGAAAACTCAAAATATCTATGATTTACACTTTTAATTTCAAACGTAATACTCATGCCCTTTATTGTACCTTGGGCATGTCCGTATCCGGTCATACTTCTTATCATTATCTCAAACTCCATTTCATTCGAAGTAATATTTTAACAATTTTTGTTGTACTTTGTCAAATTTATTTTAAAATTAGACAATCACCAGTGCATCTATTATGCAAAACACAAGGTATTTCCGCTTCATAAAATCCATTATTCAAAGTAAACCCAAACTTAATTACAAATTCATTTCCCTTAAAATGCTCGATTCGCGCGATATATGCATTTCTGTTAGCTGCAAAATTTAAAGCAGCTCTAAATAAGCCTTCCCCAATATCCGATTCTTCCTGTATAAAATCAAGATTATAAATTGAAACCAGCGTGTTCTCAATTTTAAAAAGGCATTTTCCGACAATTACATCATCTAGTTCAGCGGCATATCCGATGAATCCTTTTTCAGCTCCAAAAATAATTTTGAGAGCGCTTTCCTCAGTTATTGGTTTAAACACGAGCATTGTATGGCTCCTTACTTGTTAGATACAGCACCCGCGCGCATCAGTTTTTCTACTTCGTCTTTTGTTAAATCACGCCATTTGCCTTGCGGAAGCATGCCTAGTTTTAAAAAGCCTACTGCCGTCCTTTTCAGTCTTGCAACCTCTAAATTCAGCTCTTCGCACATCTTCCTTATTTGTCTGTTTCTGCCCTCGTGCAAAATGATTTCCAGCACAACTCTGTCTGGTTCCTTATTCAAAACCTTAACCTCGGCGGGAGCTGTAATTCTTCCATCCACCTGCAAGCCCATAATCATTGCTGTGATTTGTTCATCGTTAATATTTGGTCGTACAGTTACCCTATAGGTTTTTGAAATATGATGAGCAGGATGCATCATTGCATTAGCAAACTCGCCGTCGTTAGTCATTAAAAGCAAGCCTTCAGAATCCTTATCTAATCTGCCTATTGGGTATACCCTTTCATTCACATCGGCTACTAGCTGAACAACGCATTTTCTTCCAAGCTCATCCTCCATTGTTGTAACAAATCCGCGAGGTTTATGAAGCATTATGTAGCGCAATGTACTTTCGTTTTTTATTTTATTGCCGTTTACCGTAACAATATCCTTTTTTGGATTAATTTTGTCACCAATTTTAGCAATATTGCCATTTACCTTAACTTTTTGTGAAACAATTAGCTCTTCAGCTTTTCGTCTGGAAGCAATTCCGCATTCGGAAATATATTTTTGCAGTCTAATACTCTCATCAGGCATACTTTTCATCTCCTATTTTAATTCCGGTTGACATGTGTCCAACATCAATATTACAAAATTTAACGCCACTATTTATCTCAAAGCAAATCACAATTGCCAACAAAATCAATTCAGCTTTGAAGTATATCAATGAAAGAAACAAGCAATCAAAAATGAATTTGTTAATCTTCAGATGAAAAGAAAATGCAACGATATAAACATGTTTTTACTGAGTCATATATCCATTATATGTGACTTCAAATTGCAAAACTTAATTTGACGAATTTTCAGGCTCAGAATCTTTACTTGGTTTATCTTTAACCAGTTTATTAATAACACTTGTTACCTTATCGACAACATCAGGTACCATGCCGATTATTCTTTCGGCAGAGTTATCTCCCGATGATATATGCTTAATAGTCACATCGCCATTGTTAATTACAAGAAAAGCAACAGGAGTAATCGTTATCCCTGCTCCACCGCCGCCGCCAAAAAGCTCGGAATTGTTTTTCGAAGGAAAATCCGAACCGCCTGATGCAAAGCCATATGTAACCTTAGAAACAGGAATTATGGAAAGCCCAACTCCCACTATTATTGGATCCCCGATTATTGTGCTCACATCTACCAAATCTCTGATTTTTTCGATTGCCGTTCCCAAAATACCTGAAGCTGACTGCTCTTTCATATAAAAACCACCTTTCAATTTATTTTTTTACTTTTGCTTACTCTTCTGCTGCCAATAAATAACTTTATTAAAACCTTAAACAACAATTGTACCGCTAAAATTAATGCCGCGTTTACAACTATTATTGGGATTACTGAAAAAGCAACATTGAAATGAGCTTTATTTGATGAACAACTAAAATCCGGTCTAATATCAACTTCATATTTTCTAACTTTAACTGTTGAATATATAGCCCCCATCGCGGGAAAAACCGTTGCACATGTTTTACCGTATTGAATTGCTGTGCTTGAGGCATCACTGCTTGAAATACGAATTCCAAGATAAAGATTATTTATTATAAAAGTCTTATAGACTCTTTTTAGTATCCCTGAAACAGCTGAAACAGTATTCCCAATTAGCTCTAACACTCCATCAAAACCCTGATTTATATAAAAAGCTTTCAAAGGATTTGATCTATTCTTTGACTTATTCTTCTTTTTTGTATCATTGAGATTATTCTCTTTTTCTTTCTCATTATTAGGTTTTTCCTTTTTTTTCTTCTCGTTTTTGGGGTAAATCTGAAACTTAAGAAAAAGCCATTTAACTTCAAAAGTGAACTCTTCTTTATAGTTTAACACAGCTACCACTCTAATGCAAAGCAAAAGAATAATTACCGCGATTACTGAAAGCAATATATATAGAAAATACAATCTCATCGCTCCCTTTAAAACTTAGCAACTTACTCTTCTGTTTCAGATGTTTCAAATGAGAGTTGTTCCAGTTGCGGATTAACGCCTTGTAATCTTTCTCCTTTTTCGGGAAGATCTGGTAATTCTCTGAGAGAAGATAAGCAGAAACAACGGAGAAATTCTGGAGTTGTTCCATAAATTAGTGGCCGACCAGGTAATTCAAGTCTTCCCTTTTCCTCCACAAGACCCTTTTGACAAAGTGTTGAGATTACCCCGGAACAATCCACGCCTCTAACTTGTTCAATATATGACTTCGTAATTGGTTGATTATATGCGACAACTGCCAATACTTCAAAAGCAGCTGATGAAAGTGGAGTATCTCTTTTTATTTCAAGCACTGAACGAATTATTTCCGCATATTCAGTACGAGCACATAACTGATATTTTTCTGCAAGTTTCAAAACGCAAAGACCACTTCCACGTTCCTTCAAAGATGCGGAAAGATTGTTTAATATTATTTCGGTTGCTTCAATATCAAGTTCAATTGCTTCGGCAACTCTTGCGATTTCAAGCGGTTCACCTGAAGCAAAAAGAACAGCTTCGGCAGTTGCTTGCATACTGTCTATATTCAATGCTGTTCTGCCTCCGTTCTGTTCTTCAATAAAACTATATCCGTTTGTTCACCATTTCCTTCAATGGATATTCTTTTAGCTTTTGCAAGTGTCAGAAGAGCTAAAAAGGTTGCAACCATCTCGGAACGAGACTCAGCATTCTCAAAAAACGAATTAAAACGATGTCTCTTTTTAGTTAACAATTTCTGCAAAATTAATGAAATCATTGAGGTTACCGAAACTATTTTTCTAGCTATAATACCTGAAAACGCTTCAATTGGAGGCGGAAGTTTTCGTTTTCCTTTGCCAACTGCCGAAATATATGCTTTGTAAAGTTCTATCGGTTCGTGCAAGCGAGTATATGTCATATCTTCCTCAAATTCCTGAGGATTTCTATAATAATAATCAAATCCTTTTGCTTTTTGAGAAAGTTTTCCGGCAATTATTTGACAATCAAGGTATTCGGATAGTTCGCCTCTTAATTCCTCAGCAAGTTTGTCTGCCTCCTCATGCACCGGTAAAAGAGAAACAGTTTTAATATAAACAAGTCTTGCAGCCATTTCGAGAAAATCACTTGCAATATCAAGGTTTTCTTCCTGAAACTCTCTTACATAATTTATATATTGTTCAATAAGGTCTAAAATCGGGACATCATTAATACTAAGTTTATGCTTGCTTATCAAAAACAGCAAAAGATCCATTGGGCCTTCAAACATATCAAGTTTGTAAGATATAATTTCCAATGCATGCACCCCTTTTGATATAATTCAAAAAACAAGACCAACAAGTCCATTTAAACCATTGAAGAGGGCAGAGGAAAGGAACATAAGCGGCCTAGTTAACACTCCTGTAAACAATAGTACTAAAACAACTATCATAATATAACGCTCATTTTGCATGATTTTGTAGTAATATTTGTCAGGAATTATTACAGCCGCAAGTCGCGAGCCATCTAACGGTGGAATTGGTAAAAGATTAAAGACAGCAAGATTAATATTTATTACCGCATTGAAATAGAAAAACAGGTATGAAACCTGTAATAGTGTTGAGCCACCGGTAGGTGATGTCTGGAAAGCGACAATTACATTCATAAGAACAATGGATATAAATCCCATAATAATATTTGAAACAGGACCGGCAAGAGCGGTTATAGCCATTCCCTTTTTTTTGTTCTTAAAATTTCTAATATTTACAGGAACCGGTTTTGCATAGCCAAAACCGACAATAAAAATCATCAAGGCACCTATCGGATCAATATGTGCTAATGGATTAAGTGTAAGCCTACCGCTTAAGCGTGCAGTCGGGTCACCTTGCTTTGTTGCAAGCAAAGCATGTGCATATTCATGAACAGGCAACACGCAAAATATTATGAATACCCGTACCAGTAAATTAATAAATAACTGTAGAGTAAATCCGTTTCTTAATAAATCAAAAATCATATGTCTTCTCCTATGCAATATTAATAACATGCAAGTATATAGGATAAATTAAAACAAAGTCTATGTCAACATTAAACAAGAAAATGCAAATCATTAATTAGCATATACAATAACGGTTCTTGCAATTCCGTTGAAATCATTCCTTATTACAACTTTATCCGATTTTTGTAAAAAGCTATTTGAAATTCTACCAGCTTGATCTTCTCCACACTCTATAACCATTAATCCACCTGCTTTGATATTTGGAAACCAAAGTTCTTTGAGTGAAGTGTAAAAGTCTAATCCATCCGGTCCGCCATCAAGTGCCTGCTGCGGTTCATGCAATACCTCGGACTGAAGACAAGCCATCTGAGCTGTTGGAATGTACGGCGGGTTAGATAGGATGATATCCGGTTGCGGAAGTCCAAATGCACTAAATCCTTCTGAAATATCACAGCAAATTGCTGTTGCATTATCAAGGCAATAACTTTCCAAATTTGTTTTGAGATATTCAAATGCTTGCGGAAATTTTTCTAAAAGATAAACTTGAGCATTTTTGCAAATTTTTGCAATGCTAATACCTATACAGCCAGTTCCGGCACATAAATCAAAAACAACTGATTCATTCCTATATGCCAATTCATTGACTGCTAATTCTACAAGCATTTCAGTTTCCGGGCGAGGTATAAGTACACCGGGACCTACGAAAAAGTCAAGACCCATAAATTCCCATTTACCTAAAATATATTGCAATGGCTCGCCTGAAACGCGTCTAGCTAATATAGTTTTGTATTGATGCACAGTTTCATCTTTTACTTGATTTTCAAAACGAGAAATTATTTGTGTTCTATTTAACTGCGTACAAAATTCAAGTAAACACATTGCATCAAATGCAGCATTCTCACATTTTGACGCTTTCAGTAAGTCCCTGCCGTAATGACTAAGCGATAAATAATTCATAGTTAAACAATTTGAGTTTCAGGTTCCGTGTTCTCAATTATTATTGTTGCTGAAGTACCATTTTCCTCAGCAATTATTTCAGAAGATGCTTGATTAACTAAAACAATATCAGCTTCCGGATTCTCAATTACTGCCTTTAAGGCAGCAATACCCACCTCAATTATATCATCTGTCGGTTCTTGAGTTGTAATTCTCTGCATCCAAAGACCGGGAGCCGATAATACACTAATAAATATATTTTTATGACAACCTGCATACTTAATAAACTCGTAACCGATACTCATTATGATCGGAACGATGAGCAGTTTAGCGAGCATCCATAATGCTGTATTATGCACTAATCCAGGGAAGAGCATAATAATAAATGAAGATATCAGTATACTTAAAATTATCATTACAAAAATAAAACTCGTGCCGCAACGAGGATGAAACCGTTTCTGTTTGCGGACATTTTCAATGGTAAGTTCTTCTCCATTTTCAAGACAAAATATTGATTTATGTTCTGCGCCATGATACATGTATAGCCTTTTTATATCCTTCATCTGAGCTACAAGTGCCATATAAGCAACGAAGATTGTTATGCGAACAGCACCTTCTATAACTGCTTTCCACATAGTCACTGATCCGTTTGAATTAATCAGATTAAATATGAATGTGGGCAATAGAAAGAAAAGTAAGAAAGCAAGCCCAAAACCCAAGATAGCGGAAATCACGCCAATAATAGTCATCATCTTTGGTCCAAAGTGTTTAGTAAACCATTTATCAAGTTTTGACATCTTATCTTCATCAGGATCAGTATCTATACTTGTTTTTTCCGCAGACTCCATTAAGCATTTGTATCCCAATATCATTGACTCAATGAAGCCAATAAATCCCCTAATAAATGGCCAGCCAAATGGTTTGAATCGGTCTTTTAATTGTTTCACTTTTTTCATAGTTGTCTCAATAGATCCATCAGGCATTCTGAGAGACATAGCTAAGCCCTTTGGGCCGCGCATCATTATTCCTTCCATTAAAGCTTGACCACCAACTGAAATTGGTTTTAATATTTCATTTTTATTTTTATTCTTCATTTAATGATTCCCTTTCTTCTTCTATTGTTACTTCATCTACCGGTAAGGTTATTGTAACAGTGGTGCCTTCACCAAGTATGCTGTCAATTGAGAGATTTCCACCATGCAGTTTAACTATTTCATCTACTACAGCAAGTCCTATCCCTGATCCTCTAAAAGAATTATTAATTTTGTAAAATTTCTCTTTTACTCTTGGTAAATATTCAGTCGGAATACCACAACCGGTATCTGATATTGAAATTTTCAACAATGTTGGATTTTCAAGTTCGGCAATTACTGTTATTTTGCCACCATGTTCAGTGTACTTAAGTGAATTGTCAAGTATGTTAACAAACACTTGTCTTATCCTGTCAGCATCAGCATCCATTGGAGTTGGTATATGCGGGACGTTATACGCCATCTCAACTCCATCGCTGATTGCTCTCTCTTTAAAGGTAAAAATTGTTTCATCTAACTCAGCTAAAACATCGATTTTTTCAATTCTTAAATTCATTCTTCCATTTTGCATCTTAGAGAAATCTAATAACTCTTCAACAATTCCCGAAAGTCTTGAAACTTCACTGATAATTACACCCATTCCTCTTTTAGTTAAAGCCACATCAGTATCTCCAATTTGGAGGAGAGTTTCACCCCAACCTTTTATAGCTGTCAAAGGTGTTCTTAATTCGTGTGAAATAGTTGATATAAAATCATTTTTTATTTTTTCTGATTCACTTAGTTCGCCTGCCATATAGTTAATGGTTCCACTTAGTTCTCCAATTTCATCGTTATGTTGGTAATTTTCAATTCTCGCGTCAAGGTCACCACCGGCAATAAGTTTAGCAGTTTTGCTTATGTTTCTTATCGGTTTTATAATTGAGCTGATAAAAAACATTCCTGAAATTACAACTAATAAAACGACAAACAAGCAACAGAGAATGATTAGAAATATAATAATATACAATTGTCTATCAATGTCATCAAGAGAAATCATGTATCTTACTGCCCCAGCTTGCTGTCCATCTGGAAGAGACAGTGTGGAAGAAAGGGCAATAACTTTTTCACCTGAGGATAGATTGCCCTTCCATTCTCCTCTTCCTGATTCTGAGTTCAGTGCCTCAACATAATCCGGCATAGTAGTATTAATATCAACATCAAAACCGCTTGAAGAAACAATTACTTTGCCAGACTTGTCAATAACCCAAACCTCCATAATGTTTTTATCAACAAAATTTTCCACGAATTCATTGGCGCCTTTAGAAAAATTATCACTTGTTTGCCCAACATAAAAATTTAAAAAATTAATTGTTACATCACTTGAACGTGAGTTAAGGGTTGAATACACAGTTTCATAGTAATTATTTTTTAAAATAAAAAAAGTAGCAACGATGAAAACTAACAACAATACTACAATAACGCAAAGTGTATTGTAAATCCATCTCTTAGTTATTCCACCAATTTTCAACCGTTACACCACCGTTCAAATAAATTACCAATAATACTAACTAATCCATTTATAGCCAATACCCCATATTGTTATTAAATGTTTAGGATTTGATGGCTCAGGTTCCACTTTCATTCTCAGTCGCCGAATATTGACATCAACAATTTTTTCTTCACCTATATACTCGTCTCCCCAAACCTTGCTGAGAATCGCCGTTCGACTTAGAGCTGCCCCGGGATTTGTAAAAAAATACTCAATAATCTGAAATTCAACTTGAGTCAACTCTATCATTCGTCCACTTTGTACAAGTGTTCGATTTCGAAGGTTGAGTACAAAATCACCTGAAACAAGCACATATTCTCCATTTTCTTTGTTTATTGAATTTGCATTCATTTCAACTCTTCTATATACAGCATCAACTCTTGCCATTAGTTCAGAAGGTGAAAATGGCTTTGTTACATAATCATCGGCACCCATAAGCAACCCGGTGACCTTATCCATTTCTTGAGTTTTAGCAGTAAGCATTATTATGCCGATGTTTTGGCTTAAACTGCGAAGTTGCTTACAAACCTCTAAGCCGTCAATTCCAGGCATCATAATATCAAGAAGAACAACATCAAAGTCTCCTCCATAAGCGCTATACTCGCTTAGCGCTTGTTCACCGTCTTCAGCTTCAACAACATCATAGCCGCTGCGTTGTAAGTTGATTACTATAAAATCTCTGATTGAAGCTTCATCCTCTGCGACAAGTACTCTTTTCAAACATTTACCCTCCTTCATACGTAACAATATAATTATTAAGAAATTTAAAATCAATTCCCATTTCTTTACCGGCTTTACTAACATAAGCTCCAACAACTAAGCTGCTGTTATTCAATATTTTTGTGTACCCGTTATATATTTTCTTTTCATCAGTCCATTTTGAAATCGGAACTGCGCGAATGCTAAACAACAGAGCTCCCTGTGCAGAACTAATATTCCCAAGGCTGTATATGTTCAATTGTTTATGCTCAATATTCCTATTTATTGCAATTTTTTTGTAAAGTTTTGGTGGCAGAATAAACATATAGTCATCGGATGAATTTATCACACTCTGCATAACCTCAAATGTTGTTCCATTGTTTCTAATCTGAATCCATTTTGTTAAATATATAGGCATAGCATCGACGGCGCTTATATTCGATATCGCTCCGGGAAGGATGGTCTGAGTTGGAATTTCTATTATTCCATCATTATTAATATCGATTGACGGAATACGATCGCTTCTCCACGTAATAATATTTGATTGCGTTTGTTTATCCAATAAAGGTGCAACAAGTTTATTTTTGATATTATCCCAAAAAACCACTTCGGTAATCATTTGCATTTTTCCTTTATTTGCATCAATATAAATTCTCATCGGATAACCTTCTGAGGCTTTTTCAGCTTTAATTTCAGTGTAGCTTCCAATATTTCCGTCAAGTTTAACTTGACTTGCAATAACTATAGTGTCATCATTTTGCATTTTAAGAATTTTCGCAGAGGCAGCCGGAAATTCAGATGTTGTATCTAACCATAACAAGAATATTTCATTTTTATCATCGCTGTTAATATCCAATGGCTTCATATCGGTAAAAGGCTCAGTAGAAATTTTCTTGACCGTAATCGAACCTATATTCTTTCTGCTAGTAAAGATAGTAAGAACTTTATTCCCTTCGCTCTCATATAATCTCCAACTTACAATAATTTCCGGCAAAAGATCTCCGTTCATATCCGCAAACTCAACATCAGTAATATCACTTCCTGAGCCGTAAATATCAGAAACTGATACCCAAGTTTTGCCATTATTATCCAATATATTTAAATGTGCAACAGTCTTATCTTTGCGTTTTATGTAAAAGACCAAAGCTTCATCTTCATCATCTGCATCTATGTCATAGAGAACATAAGCTGAACGATAGTTACCGCTTTCAGGCGATTTCAATAAGATATCAATGCCTACAGCATTAGTAAATGCAATCTGAAGGTCACGATATTCACCTTGCAGCATTGGGGGTCGCATTAGATTTTCAACCTGTTGTATTCTAAATGAACAACCTCCCAAAATCGGGAAACTAATAAATAGGATGAGCGTAATACAAATAATTCTATTTTTCAAATACGTCACCCTCTTATATTTCAATTATAATCTATTTTGAAATTACAGTAATTCCGGCATTGTAATTTCCATAAACCCAACAATCATCATGATTTTTAACATATAGCTTAGCAATATTCTTTGTAATGTCACTTGAAAGTGCCACGTCATTAAGATCAACTTCTGCAAAAACGTCCTCGGATGTCAAGGTTTTTAATATAGAAGCCGGACCAACTACCGTTACTTTTGAAATACCGGTGCCTTTTAGTGAAACATCAAACCCCGCAGGCGAATTTACTATAGAAATGTTTTTTTGATTCATTGTTAAATTAATTTCCGACATTTCACTTGCATCAATATTTATTTTAAATTGTTTTGTTTTATCCATAACTTTAGCATCAACAATATCAATTGATTTTATGATACAACTATTTATCCCGGATTTAATATTATTAAAATCGATAACGCCGACATCCAAACTTGTAATTGATTCGAGCGAAACATCATTTACTGCGAACAATGCTTTGGGGGGATTAGATGAATATTTAAGAGGCTTCGTCAAATAATATGGCGGAACATTTTTGAAGCTAACCGAAACCGGAAGTTCTGCGAGTTTGAAGACTGGTATTGTAATTGATATATCTTCGTTCCCTCCATTTATTGTCAAATATCTCAAAGTACCTCCATACTCACCCAAAGGTACTATTTCCACTTTAAATGTTTTTGTTGAAGTAAGTGTTTTGTCGATTTTAACTTTTGCAACAACCTGATTAATTTTATTAATTTCTGTAGCCGGTCCGGAGATTGTAACAGTTTTTGCAGATAATACTTCATTATCTTTAAAATAGCCATCTGGTACTGTTTTTGTCGGGTAAACAACTTCTGGAACTAATGTGTACTCACCCTCTTTAAAAACATCAAAATATACCTCTATAAAATCATTTGAAACATTTGTAATCGAATAATCAGATGACTGAGATTTTGGTTTTACTTCAAGTTGGAGGGTTTGTTTCCCCGATGAATCAACATAGTTTGTTTTAGCAACTACAGAAAAATCGTCTGCAGATAATTTATTTGTTGCAACAACATACCTTCTTCCTACAACAGTTATATCTACATAGAAATCTTCTGTGCCGAATATTTGCAGGTCAAAGTTTTTAACGCTATTTGAAAGGTCGATTTTCACCGGCACATTTTTTACAACTCTTTCGATTTCTGGGCTAAATTGCATAGCAACAATAAGCCAGATAATAATTGCCAAGATAATGGAAAAAAACAAAACAAATTTGTTGTTATAAAAATATTTATTTAGAGGAAGTTCTTCTCTCTTCATTTTTTAATCCCCCTGAATAACTTTTTAATTCTTCCAACTTCATTTTTATCTTGATTTTCAACAAATACTAAATAATTAACAAGTTTTTCACGAAGCACAGAATACGGAATGTCTCTTTCAAGTGAACCTTTGTATGCGACAGAAATACATCCTGTCTCTTCTGAAACAATTACAATCGCTGCATCACTTTGCTCACTCAACCCTAACGCCGCTCTGTGTCTTGTTCCTAACTCTCGGCTTAGATTATTATTTTCAGTCAGAGGAAGTATACAGCCGGCAGCGTATATCCTACCGGTTCGGATTATTGCCGCTCCATCGTGAAGCGGCGACATTGGAAAAAATATATTTTCCACTAATTCATGTGTAACAACTGCTTCAACCAAAGTTCCTGTTTTAATCACTTCACCTAAAAGTGTATCTTTTTCAAAAACAATGATTGCACCAATTTTTTTTGGGCTTAAATCATTACATACTCTGCAAACAACATTTATGGCATCTTTGGTTACTTCTTCCCGCCTAATATTTTCGCTTTTTGAACCGCTTAAAATATTAAAATTCTTAAAGCTGCTTCCGCCTACACTTTCAAGCGCATGACGGATTTCCGGTTGGAAAAGAATAATCAACACAATAATAAAATCCGAAAAAAGCTTCTGAAAAATGAACGAGCTTGCCTGCATATTCAGCGCGGAAATAACCAAGTAACCAAGGCCTAATAAAATAAGTCCTTTTGTTAATTGAATTGCTCGTGTTTCTCGGATAAGTTTAATCGCACTGTAAAGAATAAAGGCAACAAGACAGATATCCAGTAGATCAGGAAATCTGAATGAAAGCAATATTGTAGAAACTTGATCCCAGAAGCTGCTTAGCCTTTCTAATATTGCCAAAATTACTACCCCATTTCAAGACTAAAATAAAAACAAAATGCAATATACTGTAAAAAATAAATTCAAATTAAGTCTATTATAATTTTATCACAGATACAGAACATATGCAATTTTTCAAATAAAAATTAACTAATAGTTTAGTGTTTATCCACATTTTTCAATCAAGCAAACTGCATGTGAGGCTATCCCTTCGCCACTTCCGGAGAAGCCTAACCCTTCTTCTGTAGTAGCTTTAACATTAACAAAGTTTAAGTCTATTTCGCAAACATCAGCAATATTTTCGCGCATTTGTGTTACGTACTGAAGAAGCTTTGGTTCTTGAGCAACAATCGTTGAATCTATGTTTATTATCGAAAAACCGATTTCATTAATTCTTTTAACAACAGCTTTTAGCAACTTTAAGCTATCGGCATCCTTAAATTTCTCATTACTATCGGGAAACATTCCGCCAATATCACCGAACGCCGCTGCGCCTAAAATTGCATCTGAAATAGCATGAAGCAGAACATCCGCATCCGAATGACCTAGAAGTCCTTTATGGTAAGGCACCTCAACACCGCCTATCATTAGTCTTCTGCCTTCAACAAGTCTGTGAACATCATAGCCGTGTCCAATTCTAATCATAAATTTTCTCCTCCTTTTCTAGGCAAAAATCAACCGCAGTTTTATATTCCTCATATGCAATAAATGTATTCAACAATTTCATAAGCGCATTCGTGGATAGTCTTTCCGGTAAATCAAAATATTTTAGCATTTTTTCTTTTATTTGTTTGCTATTTTTTCTTCCAGTTATACCATCCTCATAAAGATCATTCTTGCAAATTTGTCGTCTCTCTTCATCAGTTTTCTCACAGATAATCCCGGCGCGGTTGAGCGCTTTAAAAATGATATCAACCGGCACTCCTTCGACCCCCAGCTTACCCTCTTTTGATGGTGCTGTTTTGCGGTGCTCTTTTCCAAGAATATCGGGTATATATGCGTTAACTATACTTTCGTTGGGTACTGTTCCGCCAATAAAGGAACGAATTTTAAAACCTGCCGAATCGCTGTCAGTCAATATTAATATTCCGCAAGTTAGAGCAAGTTTGCGAATCAAACGTTGTTTTTCTTTGTCTTTAAAAATTCCAAATCCATCAGTTTCGATAATAATGGCATCTAAAATAGATGAAAGTTTAATTTTGTCATATTTCCCTTCAACTATTACCGCCTGCTTAATTTTTATCATTTTTTCACCATTTCTTAAACATATATAACAATTTAAATGAATATTTTCGAGGAAAAACCAATATAGTTAAATTTACATAATTATTATAACCTTATTTTATAATATTTAAAATCAATACCATAGTATGCTCAAGTACAATTTTGGGATTAATCGGCTTACTCTTCAGCAAATAATCAGCATCTAATAACAGATTTAAACAATTGCAAATTTGATTAATCGATAATTTGACAACATCACGTGCAGAATGATTCAGCCTAAATTCTTTATCTTTATAATTGTAATAATTTGCAATATTAGCAGATTTAAAGCCTGAAGAAATTGCAACTTTAGACCTATACATATCAATAAATGGCGAAATAAGTGCACCCATTATCTGAATAGCAGTTGATTTTTGATTAGCATCAGTATCCGGTAAAAGTGAATCTAAAATTGTGCAAGCATTCGTATAATTATTGTCTAATAATGACTTTGCCATATCAAAAACTCTCGCCTCAATTGATTTATATGCAATTTCATTAATTTCAGCATTTGTAATCATTTCGCTTTTTGAAAACGAACATATTTTGTCGAGTTCATTCTTCAAATTACTCAAGTCACTTCCAACGCTTTCAATTAAATACCTTGCTGTCTTAGGTTCAATTTTATGACCTCTTTTTTTAGCCCCTTTTTCCAATTCGACAACAAGTTCCGAACTGGTTCTATTATTCAATTCAAAAGCATAACCTTTTTCAATAACGATACTGAGAATTTCATCCCAAACATTCTCTTTCTTTTGTTTCTCTTCAATAATTTCTGTTTCGCCATCAGATTCTGTCTCTGTTTCAGAGTCATTATCTTCATTTTTTAATTTATTTTCTTTCTTTATTTTCTTTTCAACAGTGTCCATTAGCAATATAAATGCGCAGGTTTTAGGTGTATCATTCAGAATAATCTTTAGATTGTCAATTTCGACCTGATCCATTTCATTTAAGGGTAAATCATTTACAATAATACAGGTTCTTTCGCTAAACATTGGCAATGCTTCGACTGCTTCGGCAATTTTATCAACTGAAGTACTTTTTCCGTCAAATCGATGAAGATTGAAATCATTGAAATCCTTATTCATGGCTTTATTTGCAATAGTATTTGCATAGTGGAGCTTCAAAAAGTTATCATTACCGAAAATAAAATATGGTCCTCCAATTATTTCTTTGCGGAGAATATTTTTCATTTCATATTCATGAAGTATTTTGTTAATTAGTTTTTTATCTATTATTTTCGCCTCCCAACCGAATAGACTGAGTCGCCGTTTGATTTTAAAATAACTGTGCCAGTTGCAGTGGTAATTGCATTACCACCTGATAAAATAATCTTATTAACTTCCTTCGTGCCAATATTTTCATCTGAAGATATTACAACGGTACCAAATGCTAAACAATCCAATCCCTCAGGTGGTTTTGCTCTGCATATAAGGATGTCTGCATTTTTCCAATTTTGTGGAATCATTTCAACCTTACATCCGGGATAAAAAATAAAAAGTACTGTCGTTCCTTCAAGGTTTGCATATGCACAGCTCAAGTAATCATTATGCAAATAATCAATAGTAGAACCTTCCCAAAGTAAAACTCTCTCATTTCTGGAAATTTTCAATGCTTCATCTTTGGAAATGAAGTCAAGATCATAGTTCAGTTCCGGTGCAATTATTTTTTTAACATTGTAAAGCCTAGTAATACTATCTGTCGCCTGCGATTCCGTTAAGGCAATTCTCGGAATAATCAACAAATCAAGTGAGTTTATATTATTATCACTCAAAACATCGTAAATATTTTTAACCTCAAAACTATCTCCTCCACATCCAATTAATGTTGCTCTTCCTTTTTTAGAAATTATTGTTGCGCTTGCATTCCCAACAGATGCAATGGTTATTCTTGTAACGTTTTGATTAATAATAGCGTTCGAAAAAACACCTATAATCAAAGTTGCTATGCAAAGCACTGAAGTTAATTGTATATAATTTTTATTATACTTTTTCTGCACAATAACGGTTAAAGCAATCAACAAAAGCGCACCTGAAAGCCAAAACTTAAAATAAGTATCATTTGTACTAATATTAGCAAATGGCACTCTTGCAAGCAACTCAGAACATTTAATAATACATTTTGCTAAAAGACCTGCAACAATGGCAATTGGATTTGTAAGAAAATTTAATGCGTCAAATCCCATAGTCAATGCTGCAAATCCACCCAATATCATCGAAATCGTTGAGCTGTAAACAAGCATTAAGTTTGACAAAATAGAAATAAGTGCTACTCTTTCAAATGTCAGAATGATCGTTGGTAAAGTAAAAACAAACGCTGCGACAGTGACTGTTACCGTTTCAAAAACAAATTTAATTGCCCGTCGAATAGTAGGTTGATTTACCTTGTTAGCTTTTATATCAAATGGTTTCATAATACTTTTTTGCATTATAACAATTCCAAGCGTCGCAAAAAAAGAGAGCTGCAAACCTATATAACCAGCCCCAAATGGGTTTATCGCAGCAATTATCAGGACGGACAAACCAATCGAGTTAAGTGCGTCAGCATCTTTGTTAATAAGCTTTCCGATTATAAGCACTATCAGCATAATCCCCGCCCTTAGCACTGATGCTGAAAATCCGGCAAGAGCCATAACTAATAGAACAAATAACAAGGAAAGCGCGTATGCTATTCGTTTATTAATCTTAATACGTTCAAAAATATCTAAAAATATCAACAGAAAGATTGAAAGATTTAAGCCTGAAATTGCGATCACATGAGAAATACCAATGTTTCGAAAATTAGAAAGTGTTTTTTCGGACAAAAAAGATTTATCCCCAAGCAGCAAAGCTGCAACTAGACCGCCATTTTCATTTGGAAGAAGCTTATTCACATTATTAAGCAATCTTTGTTTCAAAGATAATACATGATACATAATTGGTTTATCTTGAACTGAAGTAATTATAACATCCGAAAACGAATATGCTCCCAAATATACACCGGTTGTTTTATAATATTGAAGTGAATCTTCATTTTTATCACCTAACACATATACAGTTGCTTTCGTTTTAACTAAATCATAAGGTTCGGCCTCAAGAGGTTCAGAACACGAAAGGCGGATTTTTACTTTTTTCTGCTTATTGTTTACTGAATCCGTCATAATTAAGTAGTAAAAACGTCCATTTTCTCTAGTAGGCAGTGAGATTATTTCTCCTGAAATATTAATTTTTTCGCCAGCCAGCGCAATCGTTGGTTTGTAAAATAGTTCATCAAAAAACAAAAACAAAGTGCATCCCGCTGCTATTGCTAAACAGGCAGTACGAAGAACAACTTGAGCTCTAAATTTTCTAATGAAAAATAAGCAAAATGTACAAACTCCGACTATACAAATGACAAAAATAGCATCTGATTCATTAAGATATGAGAGAAAAAGAAGTGTAAGATAAAATGAAATGCCAATAACGGCAAAGGGGCGAGGCATTTATATCACTCCGAATTCAGATTAAATCGCCTATCCCAAACGATTTTCACCCTGGAGGCCAAGAAAAGTCTCTGCCACTTAGTAAATGTAAATGCAAATGTTCAACACTTTGACCGGCACTGACACCGCAATTAGTTAGAACTCTAAAGCCATTTTTAAGCTCCAGCTCAACAGCCAATTTTGAAATAACTTCAAATATGTGAGCAATAAGATTGCTATTATTTTCATCAATTTCTGCGACTGAATTAAGATGAGTTTTTGTAATAATAATTATATGAATTGGTGCTTGAGGGTTAACATCATAAAAAGCAACTATTTCGTCGTCTTCATAGACTTTCTTTGATGGGATAGTCCCATCGACAATTTTACAAAAGATGCAGTTCATTTCTTCAACTCCTTGATAAATTAAATATTTGTAAGCATAATAGTAATAATTTATTTTAACATTTTTTTTACTATTTCGTCAACTGCAGTAATCGCTTCAATCACTTTTGAAACGTCTTTTGTACCGGCCATTGCGCTGTCCTGTCTTCCGCCGCCGGAACCGCCGGCAATAACTGCTATTGATTTAATTATATTTCCAGCATGCGCACCTGCCTGAATAGCATCATGAGCACAGGCAACAGCAAAATTAACCAACCCTTTTTCATTATTTATTCCTGCTATAACAACAACAACGTTCGTTCCGCTTGCCTTAGCAACATCGCAATAAGAACGTATTTCTTCAACCGATGAATCATTAATAACTGCTGTTATAAGATTAACAGCGCCAATCATTCTTGCATTTTCCATAATGCTTTTAACTTCAATTAATGAAAGTTTGGCGTTCAGATTATCAATTTCTTTATCTTTGTTTTTAAGATCAATCATTAAGCCTGCCGCTCTGTGATCAATTTCATGTACATTATTGATTTTCATTGATCGGGCAGTATTGGTTATTAATTTTTCATTATCATAAATATAATTCAGAGTCCCAAAACCTGTTAAAGCCTCTATTCTTCGAACTCCGGCCGCTACGGACGATTCTGAAATTATTTTAAAGAGTCCAAGCTCTCCTGAATTATTAACATGAGTCCCCCCACAAAGTTCAGTTGAAAAATCACCGGATTTAACAACGCGAACCATTTCACCATACTTTTCGCCAAAAAGAGCAATAGCTCCAATTTTTTTTGCCTCATTAATTGGCATTTCAGTTGTTGAAACAGGCACTGAAGAAAAAACAATATCATTAACTTGCCTCTCCACAGCTTTAATTTTTTCTGAAGTAAGAGCAGAAAAATAAGTGAAGTCAAATCGCATTAAATTGGGACCAACCAATTGACCGGCTTGTTCAACATGGTTACCAAGAACATTTCTCAGTACAGCTTGAAGTAAGTGAGCTGCAGTGTGATTACGCTGCGTTGCACTTCTTGCAGTTTTATCAACTTTTGCGCAAACAAAATCACCTGTTTTTAATCCTTCGCCCTTAATGATTAAGCCGTAATGAAGTATAAAACCCTCGTTTGTTTTAGTTGTTGAGCTTACTTCAAAAACGCAATCATCGTTTGTAATAATTCCGACATCACCAACTTGCCCTCCGCTCTCGGCATAAAACGTGGTTTTATCAAGGATAAGCGTTGCATCAACTCCACTTTCAAGGTACTCAACAAGTTTCTCATCAATAACAATTGCCTCAATTTTGCTTTCAATATCTAGTTTACTGTAGCCGCAGAACTCCGTTAACGGTAAACCTTTTGTAACAATTCCAACATCCTTACGCCCGTAAGCACTTGCATTATTGCGTGCGTTCCTAGCTCTCTCTCTTTGTTCAATAATAAGACATGAAAATTCATCCTCATCAACTATCATGCCTTTTTCCGAAAGAATTTCCTTAGTTAAGTCAATTGGGAAACCAAATGTATCTGAAAGTTTAAAAGCATCAGCAGCTCTTAGTATAGTTGAATCTGAAACTTCTATCATTTGTTCAAGAAGTTGAAGGCCCAAATCAATTGTTCTGCCAAAGTTTTCTTCTTCGACTTCTATAACTTTGACAATAAAGTCATGCTTCTCGACAAGATTTGGATAAGCACTCATGTTTTCTCTAATAACCGTTTCACATACCTCAGAGAGGAACGGATGTTCAATTCCCAACAGTCTGCCATGCCGGGCAGCACGGCGCAAAAGACGTCTAAGGACATATCCTCGTCCTTCATTTGAGGGCATAACTCCGTCACCAACCATAAATGTAGTGCTTCGTATATGGTCAGTGATAACCCTTAAAGAAACATCAACTTTCTCGTCTTCCCGATATCCTACACCGGCAATATTTATAACATGTTTCATGATATTTTGCACAGTATCAACCTCAAACAAGTTGTCAACCATTTGTGATATACAAGCTATTCTTTCCAGTCCCATCCCGGTATCAATATTACAATTTGCAAGGTTAGCATAATTACCTGCGCCGTCACTTAAAAATTGTGTAAACACTAAGTTCCAGAACTCAACATAGCGATCGCAATCGCAACCCACCTTGCATTCCGATGAACCGCATCCATATTTTTCTCCGCGGTCATAGTATATTTCCGAGCAAGGTCCGCAAGGACCCGCGCCATGCTCCCAGAAATTATCCTCTTTACCGAGGCGAATCATATGGTCAGAGGGAATTTCAACTTCTTTTGTCCAAATTTCATAAGCCTCATCGTCATCAATATAAACGCTTATAAAAAGCTTTTCAGGCGACATTTCAATTACCTTTGTGCAGAACTCCCAAGCCCAAAATATTGCTTCTCGCTTAAAATAATCACCAAAGGAAAAGTTTCCAAGCATTTCAAAATATGTTCCATGCCTTGAAGTTTTGCCTACTCTTTCAATGTCAGGAGTTCTAATGCATTTTTGGCAAGTTGTTAAACGTACATCTGGCGGTATTAATTCACCGGTGAAATATTTTTTCAAAGGTGCCATACCAGCATTAATTAGCAACAAGCTTTTATCACCTTGTGGAACAAGCGGAAAGCTAGGAAGTCTAAGATGTCCCTTACCTTCAAAAAAACTGAGGTATTTTTCTCTAAGTTCATTAAGACCTGTCCATTCCATAAAAACACTCCTTTAAAAATAAAAATAAAAAGATGCCTCTGCCAATATGGGACGGAATAATCCGCGGTACCACCCAAATTGTGCAAATGCACCACTCATAGCCTTTAACGCAGGCAACGCCATTACTCATCGTAGCGGAGCTTAGTTTCATTTAAATCAATGAAACAATTAAGACGGCCGATAATAGTACAATAATATAGCGCATTTCAGCCAAAATTGTTAACGCTTAATTTTGAACGCTACTCTCTGTAAAAAGTACTTTCACCTTATTCTTAAAAAGCTTTTCGTGTTTATTATTATAGTACTATAAAATTGTTTTGTCAATTTTTTCCCGTTTTGATATTTTACAACAAAGATGTTACTTTGCTTTTCTGATAATTGCATCTTTTTTTACATCAACCGGACATTCAAATTTAATTATCATCATTGGGTGCTGAGCTGCTGCAATTTCCTGACCATCAATGCTTTGAAGATTTTTAACGATTATTATAAAAGGTTTTTTCCCAGGTTCAAGAATTTCAATTTCGTCGCCTTCGAAAAAACGATTTCGCTGAATAGCAGTTAACATAACCCCGTCATAACTCTCGGCAACAGCGACAACATCCCATTCTCTACGGTATCCGCCGTCATAAAAAACCTGTGAATTATCTTTCGGATGACCATAATAAAAACCGGTGCAATATTCCCTGTAGCTTATCTTTCCGATTTCATCTAAAATCCATTTTGAAGGTTTGTAGTTATCATTTGGATTTTCAACCCATTCATCTATTGCGCATCGATATGCATTTGTAACGACCGCTGTATAGTATGAAGATTTTGCCCTGCCTTCAATTTTAAAACAATTAACACCTGCTTTAATGAGTTCAGGGATGTGCTCTATCATACACAGATCTTTTGCATTCATTATATATGTTCCTTCATCATTTTCAAAAACAGGCATATATTCACCGGGTCTTGTTTCTTCCATGAGACTGTATTTCCAGCGGCATGGTTGTGAGCAATCACCGCGGTTTGAATCTCTGCCAACAAGATAATTTGAAATTAGGCATCGACCTGAAAAAGATACGCACATAGCTCCATGCACAAAACATTCGATTTCCATTTCAGCAGGAATTCTCGTTCGAATTTCACATATATCGTTGAGTGAAAGCTCTCTCGATGCGACGATACGCTTGGCGCCTAATTCATAAAGCATATTTGCTGATTCATAATTCATGACTCCAAATTGAGTTGAAATGTGTATCTCAACTCCGGGAGCATATTTTTTTGCCAGAGAAAGAACCCCTAAGTCAGTTAAAATTAACGCATCAATTCCGCAATCGCAAGCATTTTCTAGAAATTTTGGCAGCTTAGCAATTTCATCATTTCTTGGAATCGTGTTGCAAGTTAAATATACCCTAACTCCTCTGCCGTGGGCTAATTTTACCGCCTTTGTCATATCAGGAATGGAAAAGTTTTTAGGTGCAGCCCGCATCCCGAACTCATTCCCTCCTAAATATACAGCATTTGCTCCAAAATCCAATGCAGATACTAGACAATCTGCGTTGCCAGCTGGAGCTAAAAGTTCAGGGATAACGTTGTCTTTATTGCTATTCAATTAATATATTACGCCTCACTTATTATTGGCCCGTAAAACAAGCATCGTGTTTGCGTTTTGTTCTGCTAATGTTTTTGCCAAGTAAATTTCGCCTGAATCATCATGTTGAAAATAGTAATAATTGGTTTCTTTTGGGTATAATGCAGCCTCAATTGCATTAATTCCAGGGTTGCAAATAGGTCCCGGAGGAAGGCCTTGAGTTGTATATGTATTATAACTTAACAGATATTTTGTTAGTTCTTCTCCTCCAATTAAAGGCTTCACATATTTTGTGACATAATCTTTAGTTGAGTTACACTCTAAAGCAGGGAACATAGAAGATTTATTAAGTCTATTATGAAGAACTGATGAAATAAGAGGCATCTGGTCCGAATTTGCTGCTTCTTTTTGGATTATGGATGCAATAATTAGTATTTCATCCATTGACATTCCAATTTTTTTAGCCCTATGAGAATATGATACAACCCACTTTTCATTGAAGTTTGTTAAAAAGCGTCTAATTACACTGTTAGCATTTTCATTTGTAAAAAACTCATAAGTATCCGGAAAAAAATACCCTTCAAGTTTTTGAGCACGATTCTCGTTAGTTTTTATTTGCGAAACAAACGTATAGTTGAATTTCGTATCATTAAGTGCAGTATATAAATAATCAGCATTGCAAACTTTATACTCGGCAATTTTATCAATCATTTGATATATAGTCCAACCCTCCGGAAAAACAAGTTTAACAGTTTCCGCGGTTACTTGAGCTGACTTGAACTCGTTGAGCATTGCTTCAAGTCCTAAATTAGATTTAACATAATATACTCCATTAAGATACTTTGGAGTCTTTGATTTTTTTATCTTTGATACAAGTCCTGTAAAAATATCACAGAAAATGCGTTGCTTAATGAGACCACTTTTGTTCAATATTTTGATAATTTGATTTGTATCAGCGCCTTCAGGAATGTTGACAGTAATTATCTCTTCACTTCGATGTATTGCTAAAATATCACCTACACAGGAAATTGCAATTGAGGATAATAGCATTGAAAAAACAACTATTATAGAAAGCAGAGCAGTTGCCGTCAATTTTGCTTTGCGTCGTTTCATCTTAAGAGACGTCTTTTTGTTTTTAATAGGTCGAGGGGTATCAGCTTTTGGTGGATTTGAAAAATATACTTCCCCTTTATAAGTTGGTTGCTCCTCTGAATATTCATTTCGTATTCTATCGATTTCAAAATCCTGACTGTTACTTATTTCAATTTCGTTCGAATAATCTTCTCCATCATATCTTTGTCCTTGACTTTTAATACGGTTATTATCAGAGTTGTTATTTTGGAAAAGACTGTTTTTATTAATCGAATCATCATTCTTCATATATAAACCTCCAATCATTTGCTGCGAACTAAAAATCAATAATTCGACTTTCAGTAACTATCATACTAACTTTTTTATCATATTTCCCATGAGGAAGTTCGTTTGAAATACAGCCATCATAACATATTCCTACCGTCTTAACATTTGAATTTGAAAGAAATCTGTCATAATATCCCTTACCGAACCCTAATCTAAAGCCATTTGTATCAAATACAAGAGCCGGCACAATACATAATCCTCCGGAATAATCAGTTAGTTGTTCACATTTTTCTTCGGATGGTTCCAGAATATCAAAAGATCTTGGAGAAAGATCATCAAAGGAATTTATCAAATAAAAGACCATATTCCTGGTTCCATCTATACAGCGTGGTACCGCAACGCGTTTGCCTTGTTCTAGTGCCTGCTGAATGATAAATTTTGTATCAACCTCAATTGAATTTGAAACAAACGTCAGCAACAATTCATTTTCTCTAAAATACCACAGATTCAAAAATCTATTTGCAATTTTTCTGTCTAATCTTTGTTTTTCATCATCTGATAGATTAGCTCTGAATGCTTTTGACTCTTTGCGAAGGAGTGTTTTTTGGATTCTGATGTCATTGTTATTTACGGGCATTGAAGAGTCTCCCTTATGCTTTTTGTAGTTGTTTCGCCGACAAAGTGTTTTGCAATTTCCAGCCCGAAATCGATAGCAGCGCCCATACCCTTTGCAGTAATAATCATGCCGTCCTTACAAACAAAACTTTTTGAAATTCTAGCGCCAACAAGATCACTTTCAAAACCCGGGAAGCATATCGCATCTCGATCATTTAAAATGCCCTTATGTCCAAGGATTATTGGCGCAGCGCAAATTGCACATATCAATATTTTTTTTTCAATTGCAAAATCTATATACGTCTGAACTAAAATTGATTTTTCCAAATTTACTGTACCGGGCATTCCACCCGGTAAAACGATAGCTTTAAGTTCGTCATTTGGAGTAATTTCATCAATCTCACAATCACAAAACACAGTAATACCATGCGAACCGGTTATTTTTTCCGAACCTACGCCAACTAATTTTACCGGAAGTTTGGCTCGTCTTAAAACATCCACAGTTGCTATCCCTTCAACTTCTTCAAAACCCTGAGCAAAAAATACATATATCATTATTAACTAACCTCCAATTATTCAAGTGCTAATCCAAAATAAGCATTCGTAATATTAATCAAATGTTTTTCTGCCATTACGCTTATTGGTTTTATCATGCCATTGTCACGAACAAAAAAATTATCAGCTGTCATAGGAAAGTTAACTTGTAAACTGAAAAAGAATTTTTCAGCTTTGGAAGCATTAGTTATTAGTCCGGTTACCGAGCCGGTATACCCCTTTAAAGCACAAAATTCCTTGATAATAACCTGTTCGTCTTCTTCAATAAAAATTGCGTAACCGACAATGGTTTCATTTTTTTTAGCAAAAACTGTTTTTCCGCCAATTAACTCGTTTTCAAGAATTGCATATCCAACAGAATTCGTATCCCAAATAAAATAATCTGTCATAGAAAGTGCATTGTTTCTCAGTTCAGTAATCTGCTCGATTGTAGGATTACTCGTTTCAGAACAGTTTTCTGAAATTGCATTTATCTGATTTCGATTAAGAGAAAATTCTTTTCTCTTAAAATATCGCAAAAATCCCAAACGGGCATAATAATCAAAAAGAGTCTCCTCGGAAGGAACAAGGCAAATCAAATCTATTTGCTCCAACTCAGAATAATCAATCGACCATTGAATAAGCCGAGACATTATACCACGATTTCGATAATCCTTCGCAGTACAAGCCGCATAGATATAAAAAGAAGAAAGAATCTCGCCGGCAACTTTCACATTACCTTCAAGTAAAAACAGCATGGAAACAATCCTGTTGTTTTCTCGATAGACCAAGCAGTTTTTTGAGGTAAAACACCTATTAAGAAAAAAAGATATATATTCCTTTTTATCACCAAAGCATTCTTGCCATAATGATATTATCTGCTCAATATCTTTTTTATTTGCAAATTCAATCATATTTCGCCTCTACAAACAACTGTATATTTTTCAAGCAAAATTGCAGGTCCATAAGAAAGCTTAGCTTTTCGAAGTCCTTCAGAACCGGTATCTTCTTCGCGGTTAACATATTTGTAACCGCTCAAAGCATTTGCGGCAAATTCACGGTTTATCATTGGATATGCTCCTCTGATGTCGGCATATGCTTTTTCAACATGGGTACAAAATGTGTTGTCGTTTAATTTTTCGCCTAAAGTAAAAGCTACCGGTTTCCCTTCGACTCTAATTAATGCACCGATAAAATCCAAATCGAAATAATTTTCAAATGCAAGATTTATTGCTTTGAGTTCTTCATCAATCTCTTTCGGATTTTTTTCTCTATTATCGCTTTCCCATTCACTATTCATTTTAATACATTCTTTTATATTTTGATCGTTAATCATTTCAAATGACCACGAGTTAGACTTTTTAAAGGCTGCAATATGGTTTCGTTTACCATGATATTTTTGACCCGCAAGATTTATCAAATCTTCAGTAAGATAAATGTAATCAAACCCGTCTCGATAAGGTTCAAAAACAAATTTATTCGGAAACATTTCATCAAGTGTAACTACGCACTCTTTTGAAAGTCCAAACATTCTGAACGGATGACCGCACCGTTCAGCATCTTTAAATAATTCTAAAAAGGTCGACTTAACATCTCCTTTTCCGGCAGGGCAGCAATACGATGGTGTTTTTCCTTCACTCTTTGTTATGAGGAAATCTTTATACCTTGTAATTTTAGTGTTGTAAATAGGGCTCCAAATAAACATGTTGCCAAAAGAGTATTCGCAGCCCATATACTGAGAATTTGAAAGAAGCTCTTTAACCCAAAGTTTATCATTCAATTTTGGGTAATAAAAATTAAGCATTTAAATTAAGCTCCTTTTTTACTGCTAAATAAATTTCATCACTAATATTTGCGATAGAAAGAGGTTCTCCGCCTTGGGCACAAGGTATCCGTTTCCATCCCAAGGTTTCAGCCGCAAATCGGGCTGCTTCGCCGCAAGCTTCTAAATAATTCAAGTTTTTTTCATGAATATCTTTTTTTACCTCGTCTCCAAAGTATCTTTCTGTCATAAGCCTTTGAGATACTTCAACAGGCATATCTAAATATACAACAATATCCGGTTTTGGTATGCAAAGCTTGTTATACTCATAGTCCTCAAGCCATTCCAAATACTCAGCCCACTTTTCACGAGGGAGTTTAATGGCCTGATGATATGCATTTGATGTTGTGTATCTATCCGAAAGTATAAGTGTGCCGTTCAAGTAATCATTCTTCCAGTAGCAATTGTAGCTGACATAACGATCAACAGCAAAAAAAGAAGACGCAGCATATACATTCACATCTGAAGGTTCATTGCCAAACCTTCCATCGAGATACATTTTTACAAGTTCACTTGAAAGGTCATCATAGTTTGGAAGCTTAATTTCACGAACGGATGTACCCTCTCGAGCAATTCTTTCGCCCAAAAGTTTTACTTGTGTTGATTTTCCGCTGCCATCCAAACCTTCAATAACAATAAGCTTACCTGACATTTTGCCCTCCAAAGACAAGCGATTAACACGTTAATTAAGAAATTATATCAAATTATCAAAATATATTCAAGTGCAGACAACCATTATAACGTTAAAATAATTGCAGCAATTATCAGCGTACTGCTTCGTGCCGCATTGCCTATTGAGTGTTTTTGTCCCGTAAAGCAAATACACGAATCGCCCTTATTAAGTGTCACTTCTACGCCGTTATCGTTATACAAAGCTGTACCTTTGATAATATAAAAAACTTCTTCTTCATTCTCATGAACATGTTCGCCTATTGAACTGCCCGGTTCAAGAGTGATGGTTGCAAAAAGCCTCGCATTGCCGGTATATTCACCGGTGCTGAGCATTTCAGTAACTAAAGCCTCCCCCGTGCCGCCTCTCATTAGTGGTTTGATAGTTTTAACCATTTCGTTTGCTCTCTTTATCATTTTAAATCCTCCATATAACTATTTGCCTTTTATTATAACATTAATAAGGGATATTTCAAGACTGCATGTCTCAAATACCCCAAATGTTATTGCAATAATATACTTTATAAATTTTTTAGCTATTCGTTTGATTATTATTTTTATTTTTTAATTTGTACTAAAAATAATTTTCCTGTTTCAA
>CAYNMU010000010.1:0-42328 GCA_964398395.1 uncultured Eubacteriales bacterium | reverse complement strand
ATCGGCGGGGCAGTGATGGCGTTCAGCATGAATAAAGAGCTGTCTTCCATTATGTTTGTCGTTATACCGATTGTAATACTGATCGCTGTTTTCGTCGCGAAAAAGGTTATTCCGATGTTTGACAAAGTGCAGAAGAAGACCGATATGCTCAACCAAATACTGCGCGAAAAGCTTAGCGGAATCCGTGTAATCCGCGCATTCAACCGTTCCGATTATGAAAATAACCGGTTCAAAAGCGCTAATCTTGACCTGACATCCCTCACCCTGAGAATCAACCGCATTATGGCGGGCATACTGCCCTTCTCGGTACTGCTTTTATTTTTGGTCACAGTATCGATTGTTTGGATAACAACCAGACAGCTCAATGCCTTTGATGTCAACGTTCAAAAACTCCAAATCCAAAACACCGTGGGTAACCTGCAGGCATTTCTGGTGTATCTGGCGATGATGATCGGCGCGGTCGCGATGGCTGCAGAAATGTTTATTATGCTCCCGCGCGCAGCTATATCCGCCAAAAGAATCAGTGAAGTTTTAGCGCTTGAAACAAAAATAACCGAACCGACAACCCCCGTTATTCCCGAAAAAAGCAAGAATAACACGCTGGAATTTAAGGATGTGTATTTCTGTTATCCGGGTGCGGAAGCCTCCGTGCTCAGTTCTATTAGCTTTACGGCAAAAGCCGGAGAAACCACGGCGATTATCGGCGGCACCGGCAGCGGCAAATCAACGCTGGTCAACCTGATTCCGCGGTACTACGATGTCAGTTACGGCTCCATCCTGCTCAACGGTGTGGATATCCGCTTTATGTCCACCGAAGCTCTGCGCAGCAGAATCGGTTTTGTACCCCAAAAAGCCTTTTTGTTCAGCGGTACAATTGCTGATAACCTGCTGTTCGGCAAGCATAATGCCACCGAGGAGGAAATGTGGGCCGCGCTGGAAACCGCGCAAGCGGACAAGTTTGTAAAAAAACTGGAAAACGAGCTGTATGACCTTGTGTCGCAAAGCGGCAAAAACCTGTCCGGCGGTCAGCAGCAGCGCATCGCGATTGCCCGCGCGCTCATCCGCCGCTCAGACTTTTACGTGTTTGACGACAGCTTTTCCGCGCTGGATTTCTTAACGGATGCCAAACTGCGCAAATCGCTGAAAGAAAACCTGAAGGACAGTGCGCTGATTATAGTCGCCCAGCGCATCGGAACAATACTTGATGCCGACAACATCATCGTCCTCGACGACGGCAAAATCGCCGGTACGGGAACACATAGGGAACTGCTGAAGAACTGCTCCGTATACCGCGAAATTGCCCTGTCGCAGCTTTCCGAGGAGGACTTGGCATGAAAAGAAGAGATAAGCAAAACCTTGTGCTGAAAGAAAAAAGAGAAAAACGCCGTGAAAAGTACAGCAGTTACAAGGGCGGCAAGCGCAAACCGGGTGAAAAGCCGAAAGATTTAAAGGGTACGGCACGCAGATATTTCGGGCTGCTGCTGCCCCACAAAAAAACAATGATAATCGTTTTATTGGCGGGTATCGCAGGCGCCGCGATGAGTGTAATGGGCCCGATGCTTCTGGGCCGCGTTGTGGATGCTGTTCAGGTTGAAGTTCAGCAACGGCTGCTGGGCAAAATAATAAACATGCGCGTGATTATCAAACTGATGCTTTCGCTTTTGGCGGTTTACGGCACAAGCTCGGTTTTAACCTTTACCCAGCAATTCACCATGGCCGGCATCACGCAGAAGGTTGTTTGCTCCCTACGCGAGCGCATCAACGCCAAGCTTTCGGTGATGCCCCTAAAGTATTTTGACGGCACATCAAAAGGCGACATCATGAGCCGCATGGTCAATGATATCGACAATATCAGCAACTCCTTCCAAAACAGCATCATTCAGATTATCACCTCTTTTGTTTCGGCAATCGGCGTTTTTGGCTGCATGCTTTATGTCAGCTGGCGTCTGACCCTGATAATCCTCGCTATTTTGCCACCGAGCCTACTTGTCGTTCTGGCGATTACCCGCCGTTCCAAAGTTCATTTCAAGGCGCAATGGGACCGGACAGGTGAACTCAACGGGCATATTGAAGAAATGTTCACGGGTCACAAGCTTGTCAAGGTTTACAACCATGAGGCAGACGCTGTGGAAGAGTTTGATGATATTAACGACCAGCTTGCCACCACAAGCCGCAAAGCCCAGTTTGTATCCGGTTTAGTCGGCCCCATCCTGGATTTCTTCGGGTTTGTGGCGTTCATTGTTATTTGCGTATTCGGCGGTATCTATGTCATCAGCGGCAAAATGTCCCTGGGCGATATCACCGCATTCTATACCTACGCGATGCTTTTCATGTCGCCGATTGTATCCTTGGGCAACATCACAAACCGGCTGCAATCATCCCTGGCCTGCGCGGAACGCGTGTTCACGCTGCTCAATGAAGAAGAGGAAATTCCTGAGGAGACCTGCCAAACAATAGAAGATGCCGAAGGTAAAGTCGAAATTGAGCACATGAGCTTTTCCTACAGCGAGGACAAACCGCTTATTGAAGACATGAATATCACAGTCGAACCGGGGCAGCTGATTGCCATCGTCGGCCCGACGGGCGGCGGCAAGACTACCCTTGTAAACCTGCTGATGCGTTTTTACGATGTGCAGGCAGGCAGCATCAAGATTGATGGCATAGACATTCGCCGCTTGCCCAGAGAAAACCTGCGCAAAATATTCGGTATGGTGCTGCAGGACACCTGGCTGTTCAAGGGCACTATCCGCGAAAACATCGCCTATGGCCGGGAAGGCGCAAGCGAAGAAGATATTCAGGCCGCCGCGAACGCCGCAAGGGTTTCGCATTTTATCAGCACCCTGTCCGATGGCTTTAACACCGTGCTGGATGACGACGGCTCCAATATCTCACAGGGGCAGCGGCAGCTTTTAACCATTGCCCGCGCCATCCTGGCGGACCCGGCTATCCTCATCCTTGACGAGGCGACAAGCTCCGTTGACACACGCACCGAAGTGCTGATTCAGCAGGCGATGAAAACCTTGATGAAGGGCAGAACAAACTTTGTTATCGCTCACCGGCTCTCCACCATCCGGGAAGCTGATTTGATTCTAGTTGTCAACCACGGGCATATTGTGGAGCAGGGCAACCATCAGGAACTGCTCAGCCGCAAAGGCTTTTACGCGGAACTTTACAACAGCCAATTCGGATTTTATGAAGGTATTGCGAATTGATTTTTTAGAAAGCTATTATTAAGCACAAGCAGGGGCGGAAATTCCGCCCCTGCTTAAATCATTGTACAAAATTTAATAAATCTTACCCCGGAATCAGTGCTCTCATCACTCTGTTTGCAACCGGGATTGCATATATGGACCCTGAGCCTCCGTTTTCAATAACCGCCACAATCGCATATGGCATATCCGTCCGCTCTGAAAAGCCAACAAACCAAGCATGGGGAGCTTCACCGTCGCCCACCTCGGCTGTGCCGGTTTTGCCGCACATTTGAAGATTCTGGAACCTACTGTCTCCGTATTGATTTTCAACATTCGAGCGCAGCAGCTCTTTAAGTTTACCGGCGGTGGTGCTGTTCATTTCAATGAGCGTTTTCTTGCTTAATGAACCTCTTTGCGTAATTGTTTTTGTGGGGCTCACAATTCTATCAACCAAAAAAGGTGAAATACCTGTCCCGCCGTTTGCTATGGCGCCCATTACTGTTAACATGTTGTATGGGTTTGCTAACGTATTATACTGCCCGATGCCCGCCCAACCTAAATCAAGTGAATTAGCGTTGGAAACATTAAATGTGCTTTTTGCGATATTTATACCGTTCATATTAAACTGATTGTTAAAGCCCATCGTGTTTACCGTGGCTGCAAGCTTTTCGTTTCCAAGTTCAATTGCTATTTGAGCAAAGGCCGAGTTGCAGGATTTATTGAGTGCTTGCTCAAAGGTGACTTTGCCGTGAACTGCGTTGCAAATAATAACGCCTGAGGAGGTTTGCAGCTTGCCTGTGCACACAAAAGTACGGGAATAAATGTCCGGTATGTTCTCAATTGCACAAGCAGCAGTGAAAACCTTAAAGGTTGAACCCGGCGTATAAACGCCGGAAAGAAAACGATTAAGATAAACGCCCTCATATTTTTCGCTGTTCATTATAATATCATCCGGTTTGTGCTCAATATCGAAGGTTGGTGTAGAAACCATGCAGAGTATTTCGCCGGTTTTGTAATTATATACGCCGACAGTCCCCTTGCGCCCGTTTAGCGCATTGTAAGCTGCCGCGCAGACATCCGCGTCTATTGTCAAATGTATGTCATTGCCTCTGCCGTATTTTTTGAGCATATAAACGCCGTTAACGAGGCTGTAACCGGAAAGTTCTTCTTTGTAAGCGGAGTGAATACCCGTGGAAATAAATCCGGCGGCATCACCAACAACATGGAGTGTAGCCTTGCGTATTGTCCTGCTGTCATTATAAACCCGCTTGCCGTTGACACTTTTTGCTAAAACCTCACCGTTGCGGTCATAAATCGCTCCGGCAGATGCCGTTTGTCCGCCGATAAAAACATGTCTGTTTGCGCGATTGGATGCCCAAACTCCGCCGTTAACAATAAAAGTCATGGTTAAAATAACTACCCCTGCGAGAAAGGCAACAATCAAGAAATACAGCGCAAAAGCGCGTTTTGTGGTGTGGTTCAAATTGTTTGCCTCCTTTGGGATGATTTTGCATCGTATAGGACGGCCCCCGACCTACGTTTCTTTTTGTTTAAACCCTGTGCTTTTTATAAACGCCAGCAGCGCCCAAGAGCAAATCATACTTGTGCCTCCCCTGCTGATAAACGGCAAGGTTACGCCGGTTAAAGGCAAAAGGTCGGTAACGCCGAAAACATTCAGCGCTACTTGAAACAATAGCATTCCGGCTGCCGCGACAGCAGCGATTGAATAAAAGGTTGAGTTTGCCCGTCTGGAAGCTTGTATTGCATACACAGCAAGAAACGCAAAGGCAAGTAATATAAAAAGGCCAAGCAGCATGCCCCATTCTTCGCATATTACGCCAAATATCAAATCGGTTGATGCCGCATAAATTCCGTGAAGCTTCCCTTGCCCTATCCCTAAGCCGAATAATCCTCCGCTTGCAGAGTAAATTAATACCCTTGTTTGTTGAAAACCTTGGTCATTAATCAAATCCCAAACATGGCGATAGGTTTCAAAGCGGGTTGCGACATACGGTTTAAAGAAAATAACCATTACCGCCCCCAAAAGTGCGCCTGTACAAATCAAAATTATCGTGCGCATATCGCCGGAACGCATAAAAGCGATTATTATAAAAGTGAAGAAAAATATTAATGCCGTGCCGAAATCGCGCATTAAAAAAAGCGCTCCGACGCAGCCTATGGCAAAGACCACATATTTTGTTAAGCTTTGTGTTGACTGAAGCTTTTCAAGCGTAACCGCACCTACAAATATAAAAGCCACCTTAACAATCTCCGAAGGCTGAATTGAAAATCCGCCGATATCAATCCAGTTAAGCGCCCCGTTTACAGTCTTTGCCAACACCAAATTAATTGCCAAAATACCTACAGCGGCAAGTGCAACCGGCACCCTTAAAAACATTGCTTTTTCAACATCCCGCAACACAAAAAGCATCCCGAGAAAAGCGACAAGCCCCAGTACAACCGCAATGAGTTGTTTCACAGCAAAATCGTTATTGATGCTTGCGGAAATAACCAGACTTATACCCGAAAGGAAAAAGGCAATCATTTCTAGTTCAAAGGTAGTTTGCTTTGTAATTAACCTGCTAAAAGCGAAGTAAAGCCACTCAAACAATATATAAACTGCAAAAACCCAGAGAAGTGTTAGGTTTACCTTTTTATCCGCAAAAATAACCTGCGAAGCGGAAATTATTTGAAACGCGCTCACAAATAGCAGCGCAAACTGCCATTTAAAAACGTATATCTTTTCCACCGAATTGCGGTTCATTCACTCACCTTCACTTTTCCCTTTGTGTTTGTTCGCAAATTTAGGGGATGGCAATAAAGCCGTCCCCTAAATCATAAATATTATACAACTAAAACTCAAACCTGTAAACCGGTCTCATTTTTTTGTGCAATCTCTTTTTTTGTCCTCAGGCAAATCAAGCCCCAATGTCCCGCCCGGATTCATAAGGTTATCCGGGTCGAAATGCTTTTTAAGGGCACGGTATATATCCATCTGATTTTTTCCGATTTGCGCTTCGAGCCAAGGCGCGGTCATTTTACCTATACCATGGTGATGGCTCATCGCGGCGCCGAATTTTTGAACATTGTCCATTATTCCGCTTTGGTATTCGAGATATTCATCAATCTCACTGATTTTTGCTTCAAAGATAAAATAGAGATTGGCGCCCTGCGGATAAAAGTGGGACATGTGCGTCATACAAATCGTATTTGGCCTGCTTTTGCAAAACGCTCGCACGCCCTCATACACCGGGATAAAATTATCCCAATTAACCGAGCACTCCAATGTGTCAAGCATAAGACCGTAATCGCCCATATCCTCCCGCAGATACGGGTCGGTAAAGCGGCCATGCTCCCAGCTCTTTGTGACAAAGCCGGTTGTAAACATTGCGCCGTGCTTTTTGCATATTTTTTTTATCTGTGTTTTAACATTTTTACTGAAGTTTACTTCACCTTCGGTAAACCCGAGCATTAAAACCCTGCTGCCGTCCTTGTAACCTCTTGCCTTAAGCATCGTATCAATCGGTGTATCCGCAACACCGTAAAGTCTGAAAGCGACTGCTGTTTCTTCCGGGTCGGATAGACGGAACACGGATGGAAACCCGAATTCGCCCTGCATAACCTCGCGGGCAGCATCAACACCGCTTTGCCAGCTTTTAAAAACAAAGCTGAACCTCTTGCGGTTTTCGGGCATATATTTAAAAATTCTAAGCGTTACATGCGTCAAAATCCCGAATGAGCCTTCGCTCCCCATCATCAATTGGTCAATTGACGGGCCTGTTGCATTTGCGGGAAATTCATCGCTCTTAATAATCCCTGCCGGTGTAATATATTCCTGCGAGTAAACGATATCTTCAATTTTGCCATAGTAACTGGAATTCTGGCCCGCTCCCCGTGTAACTGCCCAGCCGCCAACGGAAGAATATTCAAAACTCTGCGGAAAATGTCCGCAGGTGTAAGCGCGTTTAGCTTTAAGAAGTTCAACAGCGTTGTTTAAGGTTTTTTCTAAATTCGGTCCGCTCATACCGGCTTCAACCGTTATTGTTTGATTGTTCTCGCTGAAAGAGATAACCTTGTTGAAATTCGGGCGCATATCCAAAGAAACACCGCCGCAAACGGGCTCCACTCCTCTGGTTACGGAGGAACCGCCGCCATAAACATACATCGGTATTTTCTGCTCACAGCAATATTTGACAATTCTGATTATATCCTCTCTGTTTCGGGGATACAACACAACATCCGGCAGGTTTTCGACAACCCCTTTACGCAGGCGCATTAAGTCGAGCATGGTTTTGCCATAAGCAACCGAAAGGCGGGTATAGTTGTCGGTTTTCACATTTTCATCGCCCAAAATCTCACGAAACGAGTTAATCTGCTCTTCATTCAATTTACTCGGACAATCAAAACTGACGGCCTCCAAGCCCATTTCTTTGCCTTTCTTAAAGTCCTCATCGGTCATCTCAAAAGTTTCTTTCATCAGCTTGTAAAGCTTTGAGTTGGGAGCTTTGAACTCAGTTGGGCTGCCCCACTTCAAAATTGAACGGTAGGATTTTGCAGGTGCCTGTTCATGATACCATTCGGGTGTAAAATCTGTCTTCTTTGCCATATAATAACCTCCTCTTCTAAATTTATTACATGCTCGCAGTTGCCACAATCTTAACGCCGAAAACATCCGGGAGAATAACATCCCCAACATGCAGACGGTTAGTGACACGAACGGTTTTTATCATTTTCATTGCTTCAAGCATTTTGCCCTTGGGTATTTCACCGCTTGTTTTAACGGGAAGCCGGGGCATATCCGCAAATGCGGTCTTAACAGTCGTTGTGAGCGAACGCGTAGGATTTTCCAGTTCCGTATTGGCGAAATCAATGCCTTTTTTGCACTGGGCACCGTCCACTTTTATTTTACCATCCTCGTTTTCCACTGTCAAACGGCACCCGTTTGGGCAAACAATACAAGTCATATTCATAAAATCACCAAAGTTTCTAAAAATTATATTCCATTCCGTCGTAGGATACAAGAAAGCCCTTTTCTTTTGCTATCGGCACAAACTCATCATAAGTAACAAGTCCGTTGTGGGAAAAATGGTGGTAACACCAAACAGTCTTATCATCGGCACAGCCGATTTCAAGCAAACGTTCTTTCACCTCGCCGCAGGTATCAACACCCATATGTCCGCGCCTATAATTGTGCACACAACCTGTGCAGTCCAGCGACACAAAGTTAAAATACGGCTTCTCCTTCGCCATATATTCCCAAGTTTCATCGGGGAAATAGCCTGTATCGTTTGCATAAAGAAAAGTCTTTTCTCCATCGCTCAGGGAGTAAATAACAGGGTCCAGATCTTGTGCATGGTCGGCCTTATAAGCAGTTGCCTTGTAACCTTCAACATCGAAAGGTTCAAACGGTTTTATGCGCTGAAAATGAGCATTAGCGTTTTCTTCCAGATTGTGTTTTTTAATAATATCATCAATGCCCTCGCCGCTTTTTTTAGTTGCATAAAAGGTCATTGGTTTTTGACCGTCCTCACTCTCCGCGTAGGCAAAAACATCTCTGCGCATTAAGATATCATGCGGGTAAAGATGGTCCTCGTGGCTGTGTGTAACAATGCAGCTGTTTACTTCCTTTAAGTTGAGCCCCTGGTGCAAAACGTGCATATAGGTATCCATCGGGAAATCTATGAGTATTTTATCATCTATTATAGCCTGTGAACGGGTACGAATATTGCGTCCTCCCGCCGCGGCGGATTTTTTACAAATATCACAATAGCAAAAAAGTGCCGGTATTCCCTCTGCTGCGCTTGTGCCCAAAAACTTGATCTTCACTATGAATCCCCCATTGTCAAAATTATTTCTTCAATTATATCCTGTTTTTGCTCAAAGCTCAATACCTCCATCTCGGACGGAAGCAGGCGGCTGTATTTTTTTGACAACACCGTTTTGCCGTCAGCAACGATTTCTACCCGCTTTTTACGACAATCTTCCCTGCTGCGAAAATAAATAATCATCTTGCCTTGCTTTGAATTATCAAAAAACTGCGGAACTTCATATAAAAAGTCTTTGCTGTCATATTTGATTTTTACCCTATTGCCTTTACCCGGCTTGTAATTTGCAGCCGATGAGCCTGCCAAAAAGCCGCTTTCCGAAACATAGTCCACCAAGTCATTAACATGTAAGGCATTGCCGCAGGAGAAAACGCCGGGTACGCTTGTCATAAGTGTTTGGTCAACATAAGGTCCCTTTGTGGCGGGATCGATTTCAACCCCGAGCGACTCGGCAATTTCATTTTCCGGCAGCAAGCCGACGGATAGGACAAGCGCATCGCATTCAACAATTCTTTTTGTAGCTTCAATAGGTTCGAAGTTTTCGTTAATCTCGCAAACCTCAACTGCCTCAACTCTTTTGTTGCCTATAACCCTTGTAACAGTAGATGAAAGATGTAAAGGAATATTAAAATCCTCAAGGCATTGGCTTACATTCCTCGCCAACCCTGCGGGAGCGTTTTTGATTTCGTAAACGCCCTCAACACTACCGCCTTCCAGTGTAAAACGCCGCGCCATAATCATACCGATATCCCCGCTGCCAAGGATAACACACCTTTTTGTGGGCATTTCGCCCATAATATTGACCATATATTGAGCAGTACCGGCAGTAAAAATCCCCGCCGGGCGGTCGCCGTGAATAAAAACCTGCCTTGATGTTTTTTCGCGGCATCCGCAGGCAAGCACAAGCGCTTTTGAGCCGACTATCAACATCCCATCCGCACTTTGCAATATCAGCTCAAAAGTGCCGTCCGGCAACTTGCACACTTCGATGGCAAAGGCATTTGTAAGGTACTCGATATTTAAAGAATAAAATTCTTCTAAAAACCGCCCGGCATATTCCGGACCTGTAAGCCTTTCCTTAAAATACACAAGCCCGAAGCCATCATGAATACACTGCTTTAGAATGCCGCCAAGCTTTTTTTCACGCTCAATGAGCAAAACCTTCGCGCCGTTTTTATGAGCTTCAATAGCAGCCGCTAACCCTGCAGGTCCGCCGCCGAGAATAATTACATTATAATGTTTTTTTTGTTCGTTCATTGTATCACCATGCTCCTGTTGCTTTTCGTTCGGGTACGGGTATCCCGTCCGCAATTATTCATTATTCATCATTTATTTTTCATTATATTTCAACGGGACGGATGACCCTTCCCTACAGTTCACCGACCAAAACATTCGAGCCTTCGCCGTTTTTGGTGATATCTTCCGGTTTCATGCCTGTTTGCTCACAAATTATCTGCATAACCAGCGGCGAGCAAAAACCGCCCTGGCAGCGCCCCATCCCAGGCCTTATTCTGCGTTTAACCGCATCAATCGAAACAGCCGGAACCGGTGACTTGACCGTATTGATAATTTCTCCCCTGCTGATACCTTCACAACGGCAAACCACAACACCGTAATCCGGGTTTTGCTTGATAGCCGCCTGCTTTTCGTCCAAAGAAAGTTTTGCCATAACAGGCGATACACGACGGCGGGGGTTGAATTTTTCGTTGGGTGTAACTTTCATTTCCCCTGCCAATATCTCACAGCTTATTTTTGCAATTCTTTCAGCAACAGCGGGGGCGGAGGCAAGTCCGGGTGATTGTATCCCGGCGGCATGAACAAAGTTATTTATATGCTCCGATTTTTCAATTATAAATTCTTCCTCGTAGGTTGCTGCGCGTATGCCGGCAAAATAAGTAATTACATCTGATTTTGCAAAACCCTTGATTAAAGGCAAATGCTTGTTTAGCAGTGTATCCATATTATTCTTATTGGTTGAAAAGTCCTCCCTTAAGGGATACTCGTAAGCATCGGGTCCCACAAGAACATTGCCGTCAATTGTTCGCATAAGGCCGCCGCCCTTCGTGTCTGATGTTGCTATCGAAAAATCTATCAGACCCATTGACCGGGTCACCAAAACGCCTTTTTTCTTATCCAATATTGCACACTCACCCTTACGGGGATGAATTGTAAAAAATCTGTCATCTGCCATCCCCGCAATTTGGTCGGCAAAAACGCCGGCGGCATTAATAACAAGCTTTGGCCTGACCGTTCCCCTGTTTGTGACAACACCTGTGATTTTTTTATCCTTTGTTTCCAATGATTTAACAATTGTGTCAAGTGATACTCTAACGCCGTTTTCCACCGCGTTATCTGCCAAAGACACCGTTAATTTATATGGTGACAGAACCCCTGATGAAGGATATTCAAAAGCGCCTACAGCTTCATCGGTAATATTCGGTTCAATTTTTTCAAGCTGACTGCGAGATATTTTGTGCCCTTCAATCCCCAAAAGTTTTTCCCGTCTTGCGAAAATCGGCGTTAAAAGCAATCCGAAAGCATGGCTTGAATACAAAACAAGGCTGCCGTACCTTTCAAACGGCACAGACAAATCCTTGCAAAGCTCAGTAAACAAAAAGTTGCCCCGCACATTCATTTCGCCCCTTAAGGTGCCGGGGTGTGATGCAATTCCGGGATGAATCATGCCGTCATTGCGGGAAGAGGCGTGCAACGCAACATCGCTTTCTTTTTCAAGCAGCAGTATATCCAAGGAATATTTTGACAACTCGCGGGCTATGGCACAGCCTGTAACACCTCCGCCGATAATCAGCACATCCGGTTTAAGTTCCGCAAGTGAAGCGTCTTCTATAGAAGCCCTTTTTATCTCCGGAGCTGAAAACCCTTGTAAAACTATATCATTAATAACCGCTTTATAGCCGAACTTTGAAGCAATTTTGCCCGCCCGCACAACTTTTCCCCAATCGTCAAGCTCACCCTCAAGACGCACGGAATTTCGCCACTCAGTGCAGTCAACGCCTTCAAAGCCATTTTTTACAAGCTTGTTTTTGAGTTTTTTGACATTGTTGTCCATATTGTTCCTCCATTTCAGCCAACTTATTCGGTTGTCCGAACATCTTGACAACATTGTAGCACTATGTTATTATTATGTCAAGATTTAAATAAACTTTAATCTTGCATTTCATTTATTATTCGAAATCAACTACCGTCTAGTTTTACAACATTAGCAATTAAGGTGATAACTGTGTTAAACAACCAAACCCGACTTCCTCTTTATGTACAGGTCAAAGATTATATCTCAGACCTTATAACCTCGGGTAAGTATCCCACCAATTCCAAGCTTCCGACCGAAAACGAGTTGATGGAGCTTTTGAATGTAGGGCGTGCAACTGTGCGTGCGGCGCTCGCGGAGTTGGAGCACGACGGCAGAATTATGAAGCGGCACGGAGTCGGCACTTTTGTTTGCGAGCAGGAAACCTCCTATAGTTTTGAACCGCTTGTGTCCCTTTCGTATTCCTTGAAAAAGATGGGATTGGATATAAAAAACAAAGTCATTATTAATGAAATGACCTTACCTACAGGCGATTTGCTTAAAGCTTGGTCAAAAACAATGCAAATAGGGCATCTAAAACGCCTGAGAATCGCTGCGGATAAGCCGGTCGCGGTTGAGGATAGTTATTTTACCCCGGAGCTTTACGCAGTTGTAACCAAGCTTGAGCCATCGCAGTCAATTGCGCATGCCATTCTCTCTTACCCGGACATCAATATAAGTAAGGTTGAGCTTTGTATCGTTATAAGGCAGCCAACCATTGAAGAGTATGAACTGCTAAAATTGAAAGAAAAAGGGAAAGTAGCGGATATGACCCGCTGGATTTTCCGAAGCAATAGTGCCACCCCTGTGAATTTTGTCAGATTTGTTATGCCTGAGGAGTTTATGGGTTCCGCTTTCTTGGGTAAAAACGATTTTTAGACGAACCTCTCCGCGATTAAGTCCGTTTATTTAGCCGTATTTGTCATTTTTGGGTTGTTTTTATAAGGTTTTTTAAAAAATCGCTTGACTGCCTATAAAAATAGTGCTATGATATCCATACCTCTTAAGGAGGGTTATTTTTTTGTGCCCTGTTTTCCGAATAGAGGGAGGCCAATATATCCGAAATCAATGGAGGTGCCGTTATGACAGTTAGAATTACCCTTTCCTGCACAGAGTGCAAGCAACGCAATTACAACACAACCAAAAACAAGAAAAACTCACCGGACAGGCTGGAGATGAACAAGTACTGCAGGTTCTGCAAGAAGCACACGCTCCATCGCGAAACGAAGTAGGCGGGAGGAAAAAATTATGGCTAAAAAAGAAATATCTGAAGCCGCCGAAAAGGTTGCTAAGGCTGAAAAAGCTAACAAGGCAAAGAAGCCTGTCTCCGACAAAGGAAATATTTTTGCCAGATTCGGCAAAGGTATTCTAAAATTTGTCAAGGATTTCAAGAGTGAAATCAGAAAAATCGTTTGGCCGGAGAGAAAAACAGTGCTAAAAAGCACCGGTGTTGTGCTCACGGTAGTCGCTGTTATCGGTGTAATAATTTTCCTAATAGACAGCGGTTTGACCGAAATTATGAGGCTATTATCCACTACGGCCAAGGATTTTGCAGCGAACAAAACAACAACAGTTGCCCAAGCCACCACAGCGGTACAAACCACTATTGCGGCAACGACACAAGCCGTAAAAACTGCCGTAACAACTGTCGTTGGCGGCTAATACCTTGGGGGGAAAGCAATGTCTAATGACTCCAGGTGGTATGTAATTCATACCTATTCAGGCTACGAAAACAAAGTAGCTAACAATATCGAAAAAATTGTTGAAAATCGCAGTATGCAAGACCAAATTCTTGAGTTGAAAATCCCGACCGAAACTGTTATCGAGATTAAAGACGATAAAAAACGCGAGGTTGAGCGCAAGCTTTTCCCGGGTTATGTTTTGGTTAAAGTTGCCGTTTCGCTTGATAAGGACGACCGCCCCGCAATGAGCGATGACTCCTGGCTTGTTATTCGCAACACAAGGGGTGTTACAGGCTTCGTCGGGCCGGACAGCAAACCTATTCCGCTGTCCGAAGCGGAAGTCATCAAGATGGGTGTTGAAAAACATAGTATTGAGGTCAACTACAAGGTAGGCGATTTGGTAAACATCGTAGATGAAATTTTCGATGGATTTTCCGGAATTGTTGAGGAACTCGATTTGGATAAAAATCAAGTTCGCGTAAGAGTTTCAGCGTTGTTTGGCAAGGAAACTATTGTTGAGCTTGAGCTTGACCAAGTAGAGCCTGCCGTCCAATAACCCGGGTTTTTATGATAATTTGCGAGGCAACTCGTTTAAATTATGCGCGTTTAGGCGTGCGGAGCTTCGGCTCAGCGTGGGAGGAGCGAATGTTGTAATTTTTTTACAATAAGCAGTTCCGCCATTTACCACATTATTATGGAGGTGCAAAAATTTTATGGCACAGAAGGTTGTCGGCTTTATCAAGTTGCAAATTCCTGCCGGAAAAGCTACACCGGCACCGCCTGTAGGCCCTGCATTGGGTCAACACGGCGTTAACATCATGGCATTCACAAAGGAGTTCAACGAGCGTACCAAGAATGATATGGGGCTTATTATCCCAGTAGTCATCACTGTTTATGCAGACCGTTCCTATTCCTTTATTACCAAAACTCCGCCTGCGGCAGTCCTTATCAAAAAGGCTTGCGGCATTGAGAGCGGTTCCGGCGTTCCTAACAGAACAAAGGTTGCAACAATCACCGGTGAGCAGGTAAGAAAAATCGCCGAGCAGAAAATGCCTGACCTCAACGCAGCCAATGTTGAATCCGCTGCTTCAATGATAGCGGGCACAGCACGCAGCATGGGCGTCACAGTAGTCGACGATTAACGCTCCCGGGTGGGAGGAAAAATCCGATTTTACCACACGATTGGGAGGAAAAACTAATGAAACACGGAAAAAAATATAACGAAAATTCAAAGCTTATAGACAGAGCCAAGCTATACGACCCTACAGAAGCGCTTGATTCGGCTGTAAAAACCGGCACAGCAAAGTTCGACGAAACAGTCGAAGTGCATATCCGCTTGGGCGTTGACTCCCGCCATGCTGACCAACAGGTCCGCGGCGCGGTTGTTCTGCCTAACGGCACAGGCAAAAAAGTCAGAGTCGCAGTTTTCGCAAAAGGCGACGACGCTAAGGCAGCTGAGGCCGCCGGTGCTGAGATAGTCGGCGACGAAGATCTTGTTGCAAGAATTCAAGGCGAAGGATTTATGGATTTTGATGTTGCAATTGCAGCGCCTAACATGATGGGCCTTGTTGGCCGCCTCGGTAAAGTCCTTGGTCCCCGCGGACTTATGCCCAGCCCAAAAGCAGGCACAGTTACAGCTGATGTTGCCAAAGCTGTTCTTGAGGCAAAAGCCGGCAAAATCGAGTATCGCCTTGACAAAACCAACATCATTCACTGCCCCATCGGTAAAGTTTCATTCGGCACCCAAAAGCTGAACGAAAACTTCAACACGCTTGTTGATGCAGTTATCAAGGCAAAGCCTGCTGCAACCAAGGGCCAGTATATCCGCTCATGCGTCGTTGCATCGACAATGGGCCCCGGCATACGCATCAACCCCTCAAAGCTTGTCGTTATCGCATAACAATCAAGTTTCGAAATATTTTTGCTTGACACAGCTATAGCTTTGTGTTAGCATAATAAACGCTGTTCTGACCAAAGACAGCAGGTGCATTATTTAATGCGTAAAGGGTAACCGCCTGCCGAGGATTGAACATACAAGGCGCATTTGCGCAATCATGTATGTTTACCCCTTCCTGCGGTTAAGCAGGAAGGGTTTTATTTTTACCAAATAACGACAAGTGTCGTTTCTCACTATCAATTTGGAGGTGAATTCATGCCAAGCGAAAAAGTTTTAGAACAAAAGATGAAGGTCGTCGCTCAGCTTTCCGAAATCCTTAAAGGCTCATGTGCAGGTGTACTTGTTGACTATAAGGGAATCACCGTTGCCGATGACACAAAGCTTCGTACCGATCTCCGCAATGCCGGCGTACAATACTCTGTTGTTAAGAACACACTTTTGAGCCTTGCGGCAGAAAATGCAAAGCTTGACGATTTAAAGCAGGTTCTTTCCGGCACAACGGCCATCGCGACAAGCAAAGAAGATTATGTTGTGGCAGCCCGCATCCTTTCAAAATTTGCGGATACTCACAAGAACTTCTCTGTTAAGAGCGGTTTTATTGACGGTAAGGTAATCAGCATTGAAATGCTTACAAGCCTTGCAAAACTACCATCGCGCGAGATTTTACTTGCATCTGTATGCAATGTATTCAACGCACCTATCGCCGCATTTGCCCGTGCTATCCAAGCTATTGTGGATAAAACCTGTGAAGGCGCACCTGCTTTAGAAGCAGCACCCGTAGAAGCATAAACAATATTTAACAAAAATTTGGAGGTAACAAAAATGGCATCAGAAAAAATCGCTGCAATTATCGAAGAAATAAAGGTTCTCACCGTTCTTGAGCTATCCGAGCTTGTAAAGGCTGTTGAGGAAACATTTGGTGTTTCCGCTGCCGCTGCCGTAGCTATTGCCGCACCGTCAGACGGCGCAGCAGAAGTTGTTGAAGAGCAAACCGAGTTTGATGTTATTCTCACCGAAATCGGCGCAGAAAAAATCAAGGTCATCAAAGCTGTTCGTGAACTTACAGGTCTTGGTCTCGCAGAGGCAAAGGCAGTTGTTGACGGCGCACCCAAGGCTGTTAAAGAGCAAGTTTCAAAAGAAGACGCTGAAGCCGCGAAAGCAAAGCTTGAAGAAGCCGGTGCAAAGGCAGAACTTAAGTAATTTTACTTTTTGGTTAAAAAATCCCCTGCCATTATACGGCAGGGGATTTTTTGGCTTTGTTACCTATTATAATGGGACAGATATCCTTATCCCGTTATTGCGCATTTTATTTCCTGACTATTTCGTAATTTACATTCACAGTTGCAGTAACATCCATTTGCCCGCCGGACACCGGTACAACCCCCGAAACTTTGCTTGAGTTTGGTGCTTGAGATTGTGCATATACCGGACCGCTGTAGTCGCTGGATTCGGTTATAAGCGATATTTTACCCAGCTTCACCCCTGAGGCCTTTGCTATAACCTCAGCCCTGGCAAGAGCCTTTTCCATAGCTTGGGCAAGAGCCTGATTATAAGATAGAGTTCGGTCCTCCACATCAAATGAGATATCCCCTATGATGTTGGCACCTGCATTGCCCACCGCGGTTAACACTTCGCCAAGTTTATTAAGGTTCTTGACCTTTATTCTTACATTGTTACTGACAGAGTACCCGGTTATAGCCAACCCGTTGCTGTCATATTGCGGCCATATATTGTAGTCGGTGGTGGTTATGTCTTTATTAACAATGCCAAGTAACTTTAATGTATCGTAAACCTTTTTCATTGCGGCGTCATTTTCTGAAATTGCTTTTTGAGAATCTGCCTTTACTGTTTGCACACCTACACTGATGTAAGCTACATCCGGTTTTAGCGTTATTGTTCCCTGAGCACTTACAGATATACCATTTTCTGACTTGCTTAATCCGTCCTTTTGTGAATGCATATGGCAGAAACCTGCCACGCCTACAGCAATAGCAGCTATCAGCAGGACAATCGCAGCAATTATTAATCTTTTACTGTTTTTATTCATATTATTCACCCTCTTCACTTAAATTTATAAGTTATGCTAACAGCCGCATTTATTTCCATGTTGCCGGAAGAAACAGGCGTGCCCTTGCCGGCAGCGGTATTGAAATTTCCCTGATAAATAGGGGTTGGATCGTAGTTGCTTGTTTCAGTCACACTTATTACTTCGCACAGAGTTCCGTTAGCGCTTTTTACGAGTGTCTCTGCACGCTGCCGAGCGTTTTCGATTGCCTTGGTGAGTGCTTGATTATAAGCGCCTTCCCTGTCCTTTAAATCAAAATATAAGCTATCGGCGGTATTTGCGCCGGCTGAAGTGGCAGTCTGAATTATCTGCCCAAGTTTATCCAGGTTATTGACTTTTACTTGGATGTTGTTAATAATTTGATAACCTGTGATTTTGATGCCGCTGATGTCATAAGTTGGCGAAATACTGTAGTTGACGGTTTTAATGTCTTTGTCTGCCACACCCTGAGCCTTCACAGCAACCATTATTTTGTCCATTGCAGCGTTGTTTGCGGTACGGGCAGTTGCAGCATTCACATTATTGTTTAAAGTACCCAAAGTTATATAAGCAACATCCGGCTTAACCGTTACTTGTGCGTTACCGTTTACGCTAACTGTGTTACCGCCGGTTCTTTCCGGTGTGTCCCTATCCATGGGTTTGACAATCAGCCCCACTGCCAAACATACTGTTAACAACAACAAAATGGCTACTAAAACAAGATAAGATGTCTTTTTTTTGCTTTTTATCATTTTTCTTTCTCCTTTGGTTTTCATTTAATTTTTTTCAACTCAACTGTATAATAATTAAAAAAAGTATTTTGAATCAAATTATTGTCATAGAATAATTGCTCTTAATTATTTATATCACAAATTTCTCGATCTTTCAACACTCAGTTGTAATTATAACATAATATTGCAGATTACGTTTGCTTCATTTGCTCATTTTACTTGTAATATGCTTATAAATATTGCATTTTCAAATTGAATAGTCTATAGTAATAATGTAATTATTTAGAGGGGGTCTGTCAAAATGAATAACCATCTGAAAAAGTTCCTTGCTGTCCTAATCAGCATTAGCCTAATGCTGCCAATTGGTCTTTTCGGCGTCAGCGCCGCTGATAAAACCAACGATGTAACCGGCACACATGACTACACAATCGTAAGTCCCTACAAGGATGTTAACTGGACCACCTGGAAATCCCTAAAGGCCGCATTGCACACCCACACAATTGCCAGTGACGGCGCCGCAAACCTGGATGAGATGGTTGAAAGCCATTACACCCTCGGCTTTGATATTTTGGCAATCACCGACCATATGATAAACAACAAAGGTTGGAATAAGATGCCGCAGCTGGTCCCGCTCATGAATTATGTCAAGAAAGACCGGAATCAAGGCAAAACAGTCTCTCCTCTAACGGACGCACGTTATCAGGAGATTTTAACCGGTGTCGGCAGAGACGGCCGCGGTATGCTTGATGTTCCCCTGGGTGTTGAACTCAATGGCGCTGTTCCTCGTGATACGCATATCAACGGTCTTTTTGCAAATTATGGGCAAGGTTTAATCGGAGTTTCCGGTGATTATTCAACTCCTGCCAGAGAAGTCGGTAAACTCGGTGGGGTAACCTTCCTAAACCATTTAGGCAATTTCACCGGAGCTTGGGACAAAAGCGACCCGAGCATTTCAAAAGACCCAAAATATGTCAATAAATTTGCACGTATTTTCTTGGATAATCCATCCTGCATAGCAATGGATATTAACAGCGGTGATGACGCCCACACCCCTTACGACAGAATACTTTGGGATGAGGTGCTGCAAAAAACTATTCCCAATGGCAGAAATGTTTCCTGCATCACTTTCAGCGATTCCCATGGGCTTGACCAAAACGACCGCGCGTTTACCATTATGATGGAACCCGAAAACACCGTTGCTGCGCTTAAGACCTGCTTGGAAACCGGCGCATATTTCGGAATAAGCCGCCACGCACGAGCCGAACTTGGCAACGATTTTAATGGTGTGGGCGCAACACCGATTGTTACAAACATTGCAGTTGACCAAACCGCCAACAGCATTTCACTTACAGGCGCAAATTATGATAAAATCACTTGGGTTTCCAACGGCAATATCATCGCAACCGGCGAAACAATCGATTTAAACCAATATGAAAGTGTTTTGGGCTGCTATGTCAGGGCATATCTTACCGGACCCGGAGGAATCTGTTTCACGCAGGCTTTTGTTATTACTGCTCCTGATATTACTTTGGTTAAACCGCTTGTTCCCGCTGTCACATATGATTATTCGTATTTTTTAAGGGTTTTGCAAACAATCCTGGACAAAGTAGTTCTTCAGCACAGCCTGCTATTCAAACTTGTCAGACATATCGCTTTCGGCGTGTAAAAATATAAAAGATGTCTGAGGCTGTCTCTTACGAGATAGCCTCTCTTTATTCAATCAATCCCTGTCAGTTATCAAAAAATAAAAAAATATTACAGTTGACAATATGGCTTTTTGATGATAATATATATCTGTTAGATATATAAAGGTGGGGTTGCATGAGAAAGAAAAAAACGCAGTTTGTGATTTTGGGGCTTTTAAGCGAAGATAATTTGTCGGGGTATGAAATAAAAAAAATAATTGATATCCGCTTCGGCTTTTTCTGGAACGAGAGCTATGGTCAAATTTTCCCTGAACTTAAACTGCTTGAGAAGCAGCAATTTATTGAAATTGTGAAAAACGAATCTGATTCAAAACGGGATAAAAACACCTATTCCATTACTCAAAAAGGGATGAATGCTCTAAAAAAATGGCTTTGTGAGCCCGTTGAAAAAGAGAATGTCAGATATGAGATTCTCTTAAAAATGTATTTTTCAGGTTTAGTTGACAGAAATGTTATGAATATTCATATTAAAGAGTTTTTATCCGTTCATCAAATGCAACTTTCAATTCTCAAAATGTTCACAAACGAATTAGTCAGTACTCAGAATTCTCACACCAATCATGGGGATATCTTAAGAGTAATCGATTTCGGTCAAAAAGTTAACGAAGCATACATAGATTGGTGTAATGAAACAATCAACTATTTAGAAAGCGGGAATAAAAATGAGACAAAAAATTAGAAAAGGAATCATCCTTATATCGCTGCTGCTTTTTCCTGTTACGCTAAACTACTTTTCCCCTTATGTATCAATTGACGGAGCAATGCATGGAATTATTTCCGGCAGCCTTCTATTATTTGTATTTATGTTTTTGACTTCAATCTTTTTCGGCCGGGCATGGTGCGCCTGGGTGTGTCCCATGGCAGGTTTAAGCGAAATTTCACTTGGGGTTAATAATAAAAACGTTCATGTAAAAAAGCTAAAAATTGTCAGGTATTCTATCTTCACCGTTTGGGCGGGCTTTCTGATAACCATGTTTGTTGTTGCAGGCGGAATAAAAGGAGTGGACCCGCTGCATTTGACCGAAAATGTTATTTCGGTAGACTCACCCATGAAATATATCGTCTATTATGGGGTGCTTGCAATATTTGTTATACTAACATTTACAATCGGAAAACGGGGCGCCTGCCACAGTATTTGCTGGATGTCGCCGTTTTTGGTTGCCGGCTTTACCTTGGGGCGTCTTCTTAAAATTCCTCAACTCAGAATCAAGGCAGACTGCGCAAAATGTGTAAACTGCGGAGCCTGCGATAAAAAATGCCCAATGAGCATTCAAGTAAGTTCCGGTGTAAAGGAAGGCATTATCAAAACCTCGGATTGCATTTTGTGCGGTGAATGTGCGGACGGTTGCAAAAAGAATGTCTTAAGTTTTGGGATAAAAAAATGAATATATTTGATGCAGAAAGGCGCTGTTATATGTTATGAGTAATGTCACATTTAACCCCGAAAACAAAAAAGCAGTCGACTCATTGCTGCTCCGGCTTCCGCTTGTCACCCCCGGCAAGATGTTTGGCTACCCAGCATACTACATTAATAAAAAGATGTTTGCTTGTATTTATGAAGAAGGTGTTGGTATAAAAATTCCGGCAGACTTAGTAAAGGAGCTTATCGGTAAAAAAGGAATTCTTCATTTTCAGCCATTGGGGCGCGCAATAATGAAGGAGTGGATACAGATAAACCATGATAATCCGGAGGATTATTCAAATGATATAGAGATATTTAAAAAATCAATTTGTTTCGTTGATAAAATTTCAAAATAAAAGTTATGGGAGGAATTGATATGCCTGATATAAATGACTATAAAAAAACTTACAAGGATTTATATTCACCCAAACAAGCACCCGCCATTATTGCCGTGCCAAACATGAAATTTATTGTAATTGAAGGGAAAGGCGACCCAAACGCTGAAGGATTTGCCTTTGCTACTTCTGCCTTATACAGTTTCAGCTATGCTGTGAAGATGTCTTATAAAAGCAGCCATATCCCTGAAGGATATTATGATTATGTCGTATTTCCGCTTGAGGGGGAGTGGGATTTGGATGATAAAAGCAAGGCAGTTACCGATAAAAGCAATTATATATACCGGATAATGATCCGGCAGCCCGAATTCTTAACACAAGAGTTGTTTGAAAGATTTTTGTCGGAGACAAAAAAGAAAAAGCCCAACGAATATTTGAATCTGGCTAAATTTGAGGAGTTTGAAGAAGGGCTTTGCTGCCAAATGCTTCATATGGGCAGCTACGATGAAGAACCGGCCAGTTTTGAGATGATGGACAGCTTTTGCAATGAAAACGGATACAGGAGATATTTTAAAACTCACCGTGAAATTTATTTGTCAGACCCCAGAAAAACGGATGCATCCAAACTAAAAACGATTTTGAGGTATAAGGTTGAAGTTGTATAAAAACACAATCAAAAAATATGATTTCTAGAGATTCAAAATTATTTTTATATTTGACTGTAAAATCATATTGCATTAGTTGATTTTTTATTTTTTGTAAAAATGTATATTTGTAAATTCGCATACACTATATATAAAACTTTAAGCATGCTATATAATAAGATGTTAATGTGTTTATCAAATCAAAGAATAAACACCAAATTTAAAGAAAAGAGATAATATGGATCAAGTTAAGTTTTCGAGCATTTCACTTTCAGAAGAGTTAAAGCGCGCGGTAGCCGAAATGGGTTATGACGAAGCGACTTTAATTCAGTCCCAAAGCATCCCGCTAATCCTTGAAGGGCATGATATTATTGGCCGCAGCCAAACAGGCAGCGGTAAAACGGCAGCTTTCGGCCTGCCTGCGATCGATATGCTTGACAGCGAGCTCGGCCGCAAAACGGTGCAGGTGTTGATTTTATGCCCAACGCGTGAGCTCGCCATGCAGGCGTCAAACGAAATAAAGAAATTTTCAAAGTATAAAAGCGGAATTAATGTTGTTCCCATTTATGGCGGCGAACAGATAGGGCTTCAACTCAGCAGTTTAAGGCAAGGGTGCCAAATTGTTGTCGGCACACCGGGCAGAGTAATGGATCATATGAGGCGAAAAACCCTTAATCTTCAAAATGTAAAAATGGTTGTTTTAGACGAAGCGGACGAAATGCTTAACATGGGTTTTGTTGAGGATATTGAAACAATATTGTCCGAAACGCCGGATGACCGCCAAACGGTGCTTTTTTCCGCAACAATGCCGGCATCGGTACTGGCAATAACAAAAAAATTCCAAAAGAACCCGCAAATGGTTGAAATAAAGCAAGCACAAAAGACGGTTTCCACCACGGAGCAGTTCTTCTTCAACACCCCAAAAGGGCAAAAAACTGCTGCGCTTTGCCGCCTGCTGGAATATTATAAGCCAAGTTCCTCTATCATTTTTTGCAACACAAAATTAATGGTTGATGAATTGATTTTGGATTTGAAAAAATACGGTTACCACGCGCAAGGTCTGCACGGGGATATGCGGCAGTCGGCACGCTCCCAGGTAATGAATCAATTTAAAAAAGGCTTGTTTGATATACTCGTGGCAACGGATGTTGCCGCACGCGGAATTGATGTAAACGATGTTAAAATTGTTTTCAATTATGATTTGCCGATGGATGACGAGTATTATGTTCATCGTATCGGCAGAACAGGGCGTGCAGGCAAATCGGGGCAGGCTTTCACATTAATTCAAGGCAACAAGCAATTGGCTCAGCTGAGAAATACCATGCGCTACACAAAATGTGAAATATTGCAAAAACCTCTGCCCACCTTGATGGAGTTAAAAGAACGCCAGATGGCTGAGCTTTGCGGCGAGATTTCTGCCTATATGGATGAAAACGACTTCTCGCAATATGCCCCGGCTGTGGAAAGACTTACGGGCGAAAAATATACCGCCGCAGATATTGCAGCTGCAATGATTGCCATGTCAGTCAAACAAAAGGTTCAGACCGATGATATTCCGGCTAACTTTAATGAGTTTGATATGAAAGAGGACAACTTCGGCAGAGCACAGCGGAACCCCAGAAGAGACGTGCAAAAGAGAGACTCACAAGCCGGTCCCGCCACCTTTAAAAGGCGCGAATATAATGACGAGAACATGACCGGTGTGCGGATTTCCATCGGCAGAAAAGACAGGATAACCCCGAATCACATTTTGGGAGCCGTGGCCGGTGAAACCGGACTTTCGGGGAAACTGTTCGGCGCTATAAACATCCAGGACACTTACTCAACAATCGATGTCCCAAAAGAGCATAAGAAAGCCATCGTGCAAAAACTTAATAAATCTAAGATAAACGGCAAAATAGTAATTGTTGAATAAAGACATCAGGATTTTAGTCAGTTGAAATGTTTGAGGCTGCCTCGCAAGAGGCAGCCTCAATTCTATATTTCTAACTTTTTTCTTTAAAACCCTGAAAACGCTTTAAACGCCTTGTACGCCATATAGACATCGAGCTTTGAGACAACCTCGTATGGCGAATGCATGGAAAGCACGGCAACGCCGACATCCACAACATCCACATCCAGGTTGGCAACATATTGGGCTACCGTGCCGCCGCCGCCCTCATCCACCTTGCCGAGCTCGCCCACCTGCCAAATAATACCCGCATCGTCAAAGGTTTTACGAATCTTGCCCATAAATTCTGCACTGGCGTCCGAGGTGCCGCTCTTCCCTCTGCTACCCGTATATTTTGTGACAACAATGCCCTTGTTCAAGTAAGAGGCATTCATTTTTTCATGCACAGATGGGAAAGTGGGGTCAAAAGCCGCGTTTACATCGGCGGAAAGGCATTCCGAACGGCTGAGGACATCACGCCCCTCCAAACCCTGCTGCTTTGCAAGGTCGGCTATAAAATACTTCAAATAAGAGGAGTTCAGCCCTGTGTTGCCGTCGCTGCCGGTTTCCTCTTTATCGGTTAAAACGGTTACAATGGTGTAATCCGGTGCATTGCACTCGAGTGCCGCCATCAGCGAAGGATACGCGCAAACTCTGTCGTCCTGTCCGTAGGCGCCGATCATGCTGCGGTCAAGCCCGATATCGGATGCCGCGAAAGCCGGTACAAGTTCCAGCTCCGCGCTTAAAAAATCTTCTTCAACAATTCCGTATTTATCATTCAAAAGCATCAAAACATTTAGCTTCACAAGTTCGCTGCCCTTGTCACTCCTGAACGGTCGGCTGCCGATTAAAACATTGAGTTCTTCCCCTTTAATGCCATCCGAAAGGGTGCGCTTTGCCTGCTCTGCGCCTAAATGCGGCAAAAGGTCTGTGATGACAAACTTTGGCTCGCTTTCCTTTTCGCCAATGTTAACCTGCAATGATTTCCCGTTTTTTAGGATGATTACGCCGTGCAGTGAGAGTGGTATGGCTGTCCACTGATATTTTTTGATTCCGCCGTAATAGTGGGTTTTGAGCAGCGCGAGCTCGCTGTCTTCATAAAGCGGATTTGGCTTTAGGTCAAGGCGAGGCGCGTCGATATGCGACGCAATAATTTTTACGCCTTCGCTCAAGCTCTTTTTGCCGAAAACGGCCATAATGATAGCCTTGCCCCGGTTGATATAATAAACCCTGTCCCCCGCCTTGTAACTTGCACTGCTTTTAAACGGCACAAAGCCCGCCTTCTTTACAGTTGCTTCGGCAAAAGTTGTTGCTTCACGCTCTGTTTTGCACTGGGTTAAAAACTTTTTGTACCCTTCGCAAAACTTGTCTGCTTTTTCAATTTCGTCATCTTGCAGAATTTGCGCCGCATTCTTCGGGTTCATGCAAAGCTTTTCTTTTAATAAATCGACTGCTGATTTTTCCTCACACATTTTTAACTCTCCTCGCTTAATATACTAAATCACCAATTTTATTGATTAACGGTTTTATTGATTAGAACTATAAGCTTTTCAACCTCTGCCTCAACTATTGCCGGCGGATAGGCACTTAAAACAATATCCGCATGGTTGTTATAGTAATCTTCTCCGTGCTGCGCATTTATTCGTTTCATTGCCTCGGCTTTGCTTAAATCATCGCGCTCCATAATTCGATTGAGCCTGATTTCTTCCGGCGCTGTTACAACGGCTATAATATCACAAAGTTTAGCAGCGCCGCTTTCCAACAAAACAGCGGCATCAATCACAATAACGCTTTCGCCTCTCTTTTTTGCTTCTGCGATTTTTTGCTTGATGTTTTCGGTTATGGCAGGATGCGTTATGCCGTTTAGCCGCGCGGTGCCGTCCCTGCTTGCAAAAGCCCGTGACGCAAGAAGCCGACGGTTAAGCGAATCATCTTCTTTTATAATGTCGGCCCCGAATTCGTTGGCAAGGGTTTTAAGGACAGGCGAGCCTGCTTGCATAATCTCCCTTGCAACAACATCGCCGTCAATGACCAAAAAACCTTTTTCGGCAAGCTTAGCCGCTACAGTGCTCTTACCTGCACCTGTTTGACCCGTAAGCCCGACAATCAGCGTTTTCATAGCTCTATCACCTCAAATGAAGCGGCTCTTAAAAGCCTATTGTAGACAGCCAGCCCAAGACCCTGCGCCGCAGGGCAACGGGCAAAAACCATCTTAACTTCCGGCATACCGTCTATTTCACGAAGTGCGTTAAACAGCTTATACGCTTGCTCCCCGGAATTGTCAATGCCCCCAAAGCTGACGGCTTTCACCGGCATTTTTGCCTGCTCTCCATCGTAGCAAAGGGCAAGCGTGCCGGTGATTGAATGAGCTTTCACATACTCAACAAAGGGTTCGAGCCCGCCTTTTAAAATTATCACCTTCGCCTTAGGTGAATAATGCCTGTATTTCATACCCGGGGACGCCGGGATTTCATTTTGGCCAAGCGCGCTGAATACCGCATCGTCAATTTCAATTTCACCCAATACCGCTTTTAGTTGTTCCGGTGTAATGCCACCCGGGCGCAAAAGGCGCGGTGTTTTATTGACAAGGGAGATAACTGTCGATTCAACACCAACCGAACATTCTCCGCCGTCAACAACCGCGTCAATCAGCCCGTCTAAATCATCCAATACATGCTGTGCGGAAGTCGGGCTTGGGCTACCGGAAGCGTTTGCGGAAGGTGCTGCCAATGGCACCCCTGCCGCCTTAATGATTGCCCTTGCTATTGGATGCGATGGCATACGCACTGCCACGGTGTTAAGCCCGGCGCTCACTTCATTCGGAATTATATTGGTTTTTGGCAAAACGATTGTCAGCGGCCCGGGCCAGAAAGCTTGCGCTAATTCAATAGCCTGTTGCGGAACTTCTGTAACAAGCGGATAAATTTCCTCAAAATTGCTGATATGCACAATCAACGGATTATCCTGCGGGCGTCCCTTTGCCTTGAATATTTTGGCCACAGCCTCACCGTTAAGCGCGTTAGCCGCAAGCCCGTACACTGTTTCGGTCGGTATTGCCACAACCCCGCCGTTTTTGATTATCTCCGCGGCAGCGTTTATATTCTCGATATCTTCAATTGATTTTATTGTAAATACTTTTGTCTGCATTGTCTGTTCCTACTTTAGGAGAATCCCCCCACCGCCTCGGGCGGTACTCCTCCGGTGAATCCCACCACCGCTCAAGCGGTCCCCCTCCCTTTCACAAGGGAGGCAAGTCGGGAGGCAAAGTCGGGAGTCTACTCGTGATTGTTTTTATTTTATTCCGTTTTTAATTTTTCTGCGGTGTCGGCGGTAATCAAAGCGTCTATAATTTCATCCAAATCGCCGTTGAGAATGGCATCAAGACGGTAGAGTGTAAGCCCGATACGATGGTCACTCACTCGCCCCTGGGAATAGTTGTAGGTGCGAATTCTCTCGCTCCGGTCCCCCGTGCCCACCTGTGATTTTCGCTCGCCGGCAATCGCCGCGTTTTGTTTTTGCACCTCTGCTTCAAGTACGCGGGAACGCAAGACTTTCATTGCCTTGTCTTTATTTTTATATTGGCTTCGTTCATCCTGGCACTCCACAACTGTGCCTGTTGGCAAATGTGTGATGCGAATGGCCGAATCGGTTGTATTAACATGCTGACCGCCTGCGCCGCTTGCGCGGTAGGTGTCAATCTGCAAATCTCCCGGTTTGATGTCGATATCAACCTCTTTCGCCTCCGGCAAAACAGCAACGGTTACGGTTGAGGTATGTACTCTGCCCTGGCTTTCCGTTTCGGGCACACGCTGCACCCTGTGCACGCCGCTTTCAAACTTAAAGCGGGAATACGCACCCTCGCCTTCAATCATAAAGCTAATTTCTTTAAATCCGCCGAGCTCGGTTTCGTTTGCGCTTAATATCTCCGGCTTCCAATGCCTTGTTTCGGCATACATGGAATACATACGAAACAGTGTGTTAGCAAACAGCGAAGCCTCGTCGCCCCCGGCACCGCCTCTGATTTCAACAATAACATTTTTGTCATCATTCGGGTCAACCGGCAGCAAGAGAACTTTTAATTCTTCCTGCGCTTTGTCAAGCAGAATCCTTGAGCCCTCAAGCTCTTCCTGCACCATTTCTCTAAAATCTTTGTCGAGCCCGCCCTCGCCAAGCAGCGCCTTTGCCTCTTCCATTGTGGCAAGCGCCGCATTGTATTCGCGGAATTTTTCGACTATCGGTGTCAATCTTTTTGACTCCTGCATCAGTTTGCGGTAATTTTCCAAATCCGCCATAATAACCGGATTGCAAAGCTGTAAGTTTATTTCTTCGAATCTTTCTTCAACTTTTATAAGTTTATCGAGCATAGTTGCCTCCGTCAGTTTAATAATATGTTGTGCAGTAAACCAGTTTGAGGCTACCCTTCTTTTTCTTCACGCAGAATCTTTTTTATACTTTTTTCCGCTTTCACGCGTGGAACCATGACTTCCCTGCCGCAGTTTTCACAGCGGATACGAAAATCCATCCCTATCCGCAACACATGAAAACGGTTGCAGCCGCAAGGGTGGTTTTTTTTCATTGTTAATATGTCACCGACTTGGACATCCATTGCTTAGCCTCCGAAAAATACAATAATTGATTTATACCAAATTAACTTAAAACAGATTATAACATATTTAGCTTAGAATGTATAGTTTTTGACCTTCATTTATCGTTAAATGCAGATTGAAAAAAGCACATTTCAAAAGAACAGCCGCCGAAAAATATTTTTCAGCGGCTGTTACTAAATAAAGGATTAAAGTTATATAGCCGGTGCCATGGAACCGGTGTTAACTAAATTTGCCAGAAAAACTTATAAATTGTAATCTTGACTGTATCGGTTACAACTAAACCGTATCTATCGGTAATCTTTAGCGTAATAGTTGCCGACCTTGTGCCTGTTTGCACATTGGTAACATAACCGGTATCTTTGTTAACTAATAGCTTTGCGCTATCCGACAGCCATTCAACCTTGATAGGATCGGTTTCGTTGGTTTGGTAGCCAAGCTGCATTGTAATTTTTTTATAAGAAGTGAACCAGGAAATTTTATTCGCATAGGTGTCATTGAGAACCTTCGTGCCCAATTTTATGGCAACTGTAGTGCTTCCGGTGGTGAAGGATGCAACATCACTTTGTTTCTCACCCTCACCGGTTACTACTATAAATATTTTGTAGTAGTATTTTGTGCCGGGCGTCAACAAATGCCATTCGGTTGTAAGGTTAAATGACATCGCAGAAATAGTTACGCCGGTTGGTTTAGTAACCTTATCAAGCGTGCTCAAGGATGTGCCGATATAAAAACCATACGAGGTAACAGGCACCGTTTGCGAAAGCGTCGCTGCAATTGTTGCATCAGTATAAGTGAGGCTTGCAACCGGTAAATTTGTTACGGTGGTTACCGGGTTTTGTCCGGTAGTCTTAAACGATGAAACCGCACTTTGCTGTTCAATGCCATTTACGGTAATAAAAATTTTGTAGTAATATGTTGTGCCGGGCACCAAAGTATGCCAAGTGCCGCCTACGTTATAAGAAATGGATGTAATATTTGCATTTACGTTTTCTGACACTTTTACCAAGGCAGCCGCATCTGTTCCAACATAAAATCCGGCAGTAGTAACATATACCAACGGCAAAATAGCTGCGGAAATTCTGGCATCAGTGTTGGTAATACTTACAACCGCATTATTTGTTACCGTGATTATTGTGGTAAAGGAGGCAACCGCGCTTTGAATCTCCACACCATTAACGATTACAAACATTTTGTAGAAGTAAGTAGCGCCCGGCGTCAAGGGCTGCCAGTCGGAAGAGAGGTTGTACCAAAGGGAAGCAATATTATCGTTGACTGTTTCCGTCTTTGTCTTTGTTGTGAGTGCTGCAGCCGTTGCGCCGATATAAAAGCCGCAAGACGTGACATATTGCATCGTCGAAAGCGTTGCGGTAATTTTTGCATCAGTGCTGCCTAAGTTTGAAACCGCGCTGTTGGTTAATGTGAGTGATGCGGCCTGGCCGGTAGTGGTAAAGGACGCGACATCACTTTGGTATTCAACACCGCCTACGGTTGCATACATTTTGTAGAAGTACTTTGTTCCGGGAGTTAATAGCTGCCAATCGGTGGAGAGAACATACCACATGGATGTAATGTTGCCGTTAACCGTTTCTGTCTTCTGCTTCGTTAACGCGCCCGCAGCCGTACCAATGTAAAAGCCGCAAGTCGAAACGAGTGATAGAGGTGAAAGAGTCGCTGTAATTTTCGCGCTTGTGTTGGTAATGAGTGTAACTGCGGAGTTGGTAAGGGTTATTTTTGATGCCGGTGACGCGGATGTTGCATTGCCTGCTTTTGTCGCCGCGGAAGCAGCAATTTGCCCTGCAGGCAAAATAGTGACAACCATTATAACCGCCAACAAAAAACTGAGTAACTTCTTTGAATAACTTTTCATTTTCTTTTTCCTCCTGCAATAATTTTAATATGAATCTGTTTGTACTTTACACATTACCGAATAAACAATATATTTATTTTGTCTGTGCGACAAAATTCAGCAACCCAATAAATATAATACCATCTGATACCTAATATAATTATAGATTAATTTTCTTCTTTGTCAATGGGTTTCGCCTTATATTTTTGAATATCTAAACCTTTTGATGCCAGTCAGGCACTTATTCACAACAAAAATTATACTATATAGCCATCATAAAGCACCGACGCTGATGTCAACTATTACTTTATTTTTCATTTGCCATACCCTTTTCACAACAATTGCTTGACCGCGGAAATTAATTATATCATAATATTTTAATTTTAAAATTTATTTGAATTTTATTAAAATATATGTTGCAGATATTGACAAACGGTGGTACAATATATTTATATTGCGGAAGTTCCGCTTTTTTTCAAGCATTTAGGGGGGATTTAACTTTGGCTGGAGATTTACATTGTCATACAAGGCTTTCAGACGGTTCAATGGGTATTGACGACCTTATCATACTCGCAAAAAAACAAGGTATTGATAAGATAGCCATAACCGACCATGACTGCCTTGCGGGGACGGTTAGAGGCCGTTTAATCGGCGAAAGGCACGGCGTGACCGTTATACCCGGAGTTGAACTGTCTGCAACGGATTCAAAGCGCGGCAGAAAGGTTCATATACTATGTTATCTCAGTGACAGCCCTGACCGGCTTGAAGGTCTTTGCCGGCGTAATCTTATTGCAAGAAAAAGAGCGAGTCAGCATATGGTTATTAAAGTCGCGCAGAGATATCCCGCTTCACCGGAGCTTATTGTTAAATGCGCTTCGGGTTCAACAAATATTTATAAGCAGCACATTATGCATGCTTTAATGGAATGCGGCATAACAGACCAGATTTTTGGCAGTATTTACGACGAACTCTTTTCAAGAGAGAGCGACATTAATGTTATCGTGGACGCTAAGTTTCCGGAACCTTCGGAGATTATCGAGGCAATTCACGATGCAGGAGGAATAGCTATCCTCGCGCATCCTGCACTTTTTGAAAGCTTGGAACTTCTTGATGACCTTATAATGCTTGGCCTTGACGGTGTTGAGGTTTGGCATCCGCAAAGCACAGAAGAACAAATTAATTATTTGAAAGCTGTCGCAAACAAAAACAATCTTTTAATGACCGGCGGCAGTGATTTTCATGGTATGTACGGCAAGGGCAGCATAAGCATCGGCGATCTTGTTACACCGGATGAGCAGATGACTTTGCTCTTATCCTACAAAGCCCGTCAACGCAGGCAACAGCAAAAAGCAGCTGCCGAGGCATAACAAATTTTTATGCGTCGTAGCACAAAATATTTTAGTAAATTTAATTGAGGTGAACCCAATGGTCCTGCAGGACGACAGTGATGTTAAAATTTTCGGCAACAAAGCCGGAACTACAGATGCAGGCGATTTGGCAGAAGTTTCCTCACAATTAGACCGGCACAGAAGCAACGGCAACATTGCCAAAGCAAAAGCTTTGGGTGAACGGCTTGCTGTTTTGGAACCGGAAAGCAGCTCCGGCATTGACCTTTATGACCTTTTTGGGGAAGCGGATGTTCCGCCGGCAGAAGTTTATCAAATCCGTGTTCTGCTTGTCTTTGTAGCTCAAACTACCATCAGCAAAAGGCTTGTTACGCCACTGCTTTCTTCCTGCGCTGTTAACGCTATGTACAACAAGCTTATGGAAACCTCAACGGATTTTTACACAGATATTTCCGACGGCGCTGCGTTTACTTTTTATTCCCTTTCTCTGCGACGGGATAAGGATATACCAAAGAGTATCGGCGAATATTTTGCAATGCTTTGCGGCAGAGAAAACAACAAAGTATATGAAGATATGGGGGCAGATGTTTACACGCACGCAGTCGAGCTGATTGAAGGCATCATCGGTGAATACTGTTTTGAAGAGCTTGTTTGATAATTTGCCTGTTAAAATAATTTTTTTAGGGACAGAATTTTATTCTGTCCCTTTTTGTTTGGTTTCCGCAGGATTCTCCATTAAAATACATAAAACCTAAAAAAGGGCGCACCCCGAAAGGTGCGCCCTTAAATATTAGCTTAGAATTAGTTCTTCTTCGAGCAAACAAATGCTGCTGCTGCTGCAATTGAAAGTGTCGCGAAAATCGCGATGCCGCCGACTGCTGAACCTGTATCAGGGATAACTGTTGCTTCAGTTGTGGTTTCAGGAACAACTGCAACTGTTGTTGTTGCTTTTTCGCCCGGGATATAAATCTTTGCAAACCAGTTGAAAATTTCGCTGTCAGCAAGTTGGCCTTTGATTGTGCCGACATCTACGCCTGTTTTGTCAGAGATTGTTTTGACAAGATCATCAACAAAAGTTGAGATGTCGCCTGTGGCGCCCTTATTAACGATATCTTTTGCTTGTGCTGCAAAAGCTTTAACCTGAGGATCTTTAAGGAATGTTGCGCCTTCGTCAAGAGCTAAATCCAACCATGCTTGTGCTGAATCAACTGTAGGAACTACAACAGTTGTAACTACTTCTGTCGGAACCCATGTTGCATTAACATATGTGGTAAGGCCTGCGCTCGGGAAAACTACCGATGCGATTGCCGGATTCCAGCTGCCAAAAGTATAGCCTGTTTTGGTTGGAACTGCTGGATTAGATGCAAGTGTTGAACCCGGTGTGCCTGTTACTTCGATGTTGACTTGACCGTTGTTCAAAATGAATACAACTGTGCTTGTACGTGCTGTTGTTACTACTGTCCATGTAGCAACTAAAGTTGCATTTACTGATGGGAATGTTGCTGAGGGTGTCGGTGTCCAACCTGTGAATGTGTGACCTGCCCAAACCGGAGTTGGCACTGTCATAGCAGAGCCTGTTTCGCCGGAAAGAGGAAGAATTGCGTTACCGCCAGCTGTGTCCAGTGTGACAGTTACAACTGCTTGTGGGGTTGCATTTGTTGCTGCAAATGCCATTGTGCAAAGAGAGAGACCGAGTGCGATTGCGAGAACGATGCTTAAGAATTTTTTCATGTTTTTACTTCCTTCCATTAAATAAAATATTTTTTAAAGTCCGCAACTTTATTGCTTATGCTATATTATCATGAAAAACTTAGCTTGTCAATACAAAATTTAAAAATAAACAGAAATTTAATATTTTTTTTAATATAAGACAAGAATTTAATGTTTGTTTGAACAAAGCCGTTTTTCATGTTATTTGCGGCTGCCGCAGCAGAGTTTGCTTGTGATTATGGAGCGGTTGTTGTAACCACCGGTGTCCATAGTGCCCTGACATACAAGCCTTCGGCGGGGAATATTGTCGGAAGTGTCGGATCCCAGCCGGCAAAGTCATAGCCTGTTTTGGTCGGAGCTGTCGGAGCAGTAACCGCTGTGCCGTAATTGCCTGTTATTGAACCTACCGCGGTACCGCCGCTGCTGTTGAAGGTAATTGTGATTTGTTTAATTGTCCATGTTGCCGTAACCGTCAGCCCGCCTGCGGGGTAATTTGCCGGCAGCGTAGGTGTCCAACCCGCAAAAGTATAGCCTGTTTTGGTCGGAGCTGCCGGGGCTGCAAGCGTTAACCCAACGCCGCCTGTTTTGGATGCAACCGCGGAACCGCCATCGCTGTTAAAGGTAATTGTGCTTTCGGCAGCCCAAGTTGCCTTCACGATTAAATCATTTAAAGGATATTTTGCCGGCAGCGCAGGGTCCCAACTAACAAAAACAAAACCTGTTTTTGTCGGGTCTGACGGTTTATCAAATGTTGTGTCGTAATCGCCTGTTTTAGCCGAAACTGATGTACCGCCATCGCTGTTGAATGTGACTGTGGTTTGGATTGCTTTCCATTGTGCCGTAACTGTCAAGCCGCCTTCCGGGAATTTTGCCGGCAGTGTTGGGCTCCAGGCTGTAAATGTATAACCTGTTTTGGTTGGGTTTGCCGGGGCTGTGAGTGCTTCGCCTGCATTGCGTGTTATGCTGGCAATGGATGACCCGCCGTCGGTGTTAAAGATAATTTTGCTGCCTGCAGACCATGTTGCCTTTACTGTAATGCCGGTTGCGGGGAAGGTTGCCGGCAATGACGGTGACCAACCTGCAAAAGAATACCCTGTTTTGGTCGGTGCTGTAGGTGCTGTAACCGCTGAACCGAAGTCGCCTGTTTTGGGTGCAACTGCGGAACCGCCGTCGCTGTTGAAAGTAATTGTGCTTTGGTTGACTTTCCATTTTGCTTTAACAGTCAATCCGCCTGTTGGGAATTTTGCCGGCAGAGCCGGGTCCCATCCATCGAAGGTATTGTTTGCTTTGGTCGGGTTCGCCGGAGCAGTTACCGCTACACCGACAACACCGTCGAGAGGAGCAACTGCGGAACCGCCGTTGCTGTCGAATGTGATTGTGCTGGGCGCAGCCCATTGCGCTGTAACAGTTAAACCGTCTTTCGGGTATGTTTCGGGCAGTTCCGGATTCCAACCTGCAAAAGCAACGCCATCTTTTGTGGGGTCCGCAGGCGGAATAAGTTTTTCGCCCACAACACCTTTTAATGGTAATGTTTCAGTGCCGCCGTCGGCATAGAAAACGATGTTACTAGTTACCCCAGGCTGCCCAATTCTCGCCCAATTGAAATAAACATCGTTACCGCGGATGGTGAAAGTGTCAGGGGTGGTTTTGCCTGCCTTGGCCGCATAGGTGAAACCATTCTTTAGCATAGCCTCTACAAACGCTTTGGTCATTGTTGCATTATTCAAGGTTATTTTTGAAACCATGGTAAGCTGCGTACGGTCTGCGTAGCGGTCTAAACTGCCGGGCATAAAGCCCGTAGCCCACCAATAAAGTTGATAAGTCCGTGTGAAGAGCCATTTGTCTTTGTTGTAAAGAGCCATATTCATCATCAAGCGATGGTTGTCATCCGCGCAGTTATAGTGGTCCAACGTGCCGCTGGCAAATTTTTCATCCCTTGTGTAAATACCAATCTCGGAGCCTATGAAGGCGTAACCGTACTGCCCTTTCCAAAGTTGAATCATCCAATCAAGCTTATTGTAGGTAAACTGAAGTCTAACGGTGTTGTAATACATGGCGGTTATTGGCGCGCCCCAATCATAAAGCCTGTTAAAACCGAAGCTGCGCTGCCAAGGATTGTCTTCCACATAGAAGAAGCCTTCATCTTCGTTATATTTATAAGAAACGACTGCTCCGCCTTCGGCTGCTGTAACGGAAATTTTGCAGGTTGCTTTGATTTTGCTGTTGTATCTGGCTGTACAGGTAAGTGTTGCATTGCCTAAACTCTTGGCAAAAACTACTCCCGCAGAGGAAACCGTAGCAACCGCGTTGTTGCTTGACTTCCAAACAACCGCTTTATTTACGGCATCGTTCGGTGCGACGGTCACTGTAAACTTACCGCTCTTCCCGACAGGCCACTTTAAAGTGTAAATGTTTAGTTTAACGGATGTAACGGACTTGCCGACTGTAACGGAACAGGTAGCCTTTTTTGAAGTGTTAGCCATTGATGTGCAGGTTATTGTTGCTTTGCCTGTCCTAACGGCTTTAACATTACCTGCGTTATCTACTGTAGCAACGCTGGTATTGCTGGACTTCCATGCTACAGCTCTATTTTTGGTATCGCTCGGCAATATATAAACGGAAAATTTTCCGGATAATCCGACAGGCCATTTTAAGGTGCTTGCGCTTAATTTAAGGGATGCTATTGCCTTGCCATAGGTAACCGTAACCGTGCAGACTGACTTTTTAGAAGGGTTGGATTTTGATGTGCAGGTAATCGTTGTTTTGCCGATACCAACGGTATTAATAACGCCCGTGCTGCTGACTGTGACAATTTTTGAGTTGCCCGACTTCCAGCTTACACTTTTATTTGTGGCGTTTGAAGGTGAAACGCTAACCGAAAACTTTCCGGTCATACCAATTGCCCACAACAAACTTGTGGAATTGAGTTTGACGGAAGTCACCGCAACACCCGCAGCCGCTGAGTTTGTAACCATTGCCGGGTTGGCAATAAGCCAAACGAACATCAAAGCAAAAATAACGGATAACGCTCTTTTCATAAATCTAATCCTCCTAAAAAAATGTGTTCAAAACTATAGTGTTTTATTTTGGGCAAAGTGTTGCATAAATCAAAAAATAATTTTAACAATTTTTTATTCATTTTTATCCATACAAACCGCTGGCTGAATACTCGCCGAAATCTAACAAAAAAAGTCAGCATGGGCAAATCTTCCCAATATACAAATTGAATATTTATTGAATCGATTATAGCACAGGCACCTTCACCTGTCAAGCAAGACAAAACCAACAAAAATTGGCTGTAAATGCATTGTAATATATCAATGTGATATCTATGTGATAATCAGGTGAAAAATATTTTGGTCTATTCCGCCGCCTCAAAGGATTTTTCAAGTACATCCGCATAAGAGGCTAAAGGGCAATCCGACAAAATGCACATCAACAAAAAGCATTCGTATGGATTAGCGACATATATTTCACCCATTGAGCATTCGCTGAGCATTCGGTTCGTTTCGTCAATAAACCTGATGTAGCGTGTTTTGTTGTTTGTAATTGTATCATCCTGCGAAAAGATAAAGAAATTTAACGTTATTAAATCAAATCTGTCGATTGCAGATTTTTTTGTAAGGATATCATGAATATGCTGTCTGCTGAGGCGTTTTTCGTCAAAATGTTTCACCAGTGTTGAGACAGAAAACTTAAGCAGGTTACCATTGTTGTCTACCGGCACGCCGCAGCAAAGAAATTTTTCAACATCACCTTCAGCAACATCCTCCGAAGTCCATACTTTCTTTTCTGCACGAACTTTGTTCAAGCGATGTTGCTTTTCCTCATCCGAAAGCTTATCGGAGTTGCTTGTTTCGTCCTTATATTTCTGTACTCTTTCGTTATTCCTTTCATCTTCGTCTTTGTTGAAGCATTCGGCAATAATTTGTCTTGCTTTTAAATACAGCTCGTCGAACCACTGCTGAACAGTAACGCTGAATGTACAGCTTTCACTATTGGCTTTAAACTCCGAAAGGAGTCTTAACAGCGTCCCGTCATCATTTGCATACCGAAAGGTATCGCGGACAGTGATTGTTCTGTCGCCGTAAACAAAACCGCTGCTTTCGGTATTCATATTATCGTATTGATTCCTAAGCTGCATCATTTTCGGAAATTTAAAGCCTTTTTTTAGGCAGTACCAACAGATTATTTCAAACGGGTCCTTAAAGTTAAAATCTCGTTCGCGCTGCGCTTTAACTAAGAAATCCGATACATCCTTGACGCTCATATTTAAGCCGAACCCAAGAAGAAAAATCACATTGCGTTTGACCGAAGCTTGCGTCAGCCAGTTTTTTGCAAGAGCGCTCAGTTTTGCAGAATTTTCTTGAAATGATTTTGGCGTATTATTTTCGCCGAACGAGTCAACGATTATACTTTGATACTCTTTGATATCTATCTCATCGAAATTACCTTCAAAGCCGGCTTTGACAAAAATATAGCGTTTAAGATAATCTCCAAAGGGAATCAGACGCATCTGTTTTTCAAGATGTTCATAAATTATATCAGGATTCTCGTCACGAAAGTCATCAAGGTCAACCACATCATAAAATCTTTCCTGCGAACCTCGTGTAAACTCCAGGATTTTTATTTCGTCTTCGGTCATTCCGTCGAATTCGTTATTTTCAGAAACACTATTCAAATCATTAACCCCCTGATAAAACTCATTGAGTTTATCCGTAATCTGTTCTCGATTTCCGAAAACTACCTTTTGTTCATTGCGGCAAAGGCATGGATATTCAAGACGGCAGATTTACCCATATAGCGGGGCGGACACCAACAGACGAATCGCTTACGCTCCCCATATAGTTGCCGAATGAGCCATCTTCATAGATAACATCTTCGTTGCTTGACTGCAGCCACCAGATATAATCCCCTGCATATAAGTCATCATCGTTACTGCTTAAAAGCCCCTTGCTAATTGCATAGACTGTTCCTTGCGCCCTGCGCGCCTTATCCGTAACATTCGCATACGGACTGAAGCCGTAAGCAGTGTTTGTCACATCGCTGTATGAAAGTAATGTAATTGTTTCTATCATTGCCGTCTCGGTTGAATTAAAAGCGGTATCGCGGAAATTATAATTCAGCCAATTGTACAAACTGCATTTTTCCCATGCAATAGAATTGTCAACGCTGGCATTATAAGCCTGTGAGTCCAAAATTTTTCTCGAAAGCAGCAATGCTTTATTGTTTCCGGTATAAAGAACAATCCACTCAATCGGTTCTTTGCCGTTGCCGGTGATATTGTCCTGCTCATAATTACCGAATTTAACCTTATCGCCGCGTTTTGTATTTGCTGAAAGTTTTCCATCCGGTGCTTTCGGTGCAGATGTGGCTGATGTTGTTTGTTTTGTTGTTGTCTGTGAAACCGGAATAATAGTTGTTGAGGTGCTTGCTGCAGCTGTAGTTGTTTGAGTGTTATTCAAAGTTGTCCCGCTGTTTTCGCTTATATATTGGTTGGTAGTTTGCGTGGCTGTTGTTTCGACTGGATTCTTATCCGAAAATTTATTTATCAAGGCATAGATACCTGCTAAACATGCTACCAACAAAACTGTTGCCATAAGGATCGTCCAAAACATTCTGCTTGGATTTTTTCCCGGATCTTTCGCAGAATAACTCTCTGCACTTTCTATTGGTTGATAAAACTGCGCTTTTTCTGTTATTTCTGACTTGATTTCAGGAGTTGAGTTTTCATTTTGTTCGCTTGACGGTACGCCGGGGGCAGGGCACTTTAAACTTTTCAAGGCTGCCCGCATCTGCGTTGGATTTTCGAACCGGTCCTCAGGTTTGAACGCACAGGCTTTTAGAATAACCGCTGCAAGCTCGTCACTTGCCTGAACGGGAGCCGGAAGAGGTTCCCCGCCCATCCTCTTTTCAACAGCTTTCACCCTGTCCTGATACTGGATAAGCTGCTTGTATGGGTCGAGAAAAGGCAACCTGCTATTGTTCAGCAATTTATAAAGCACGATACCCAGCGAATATATATCCGCCCTTGAATCGTAATCACTGCCATTGCTGACTTCCGGTGCCATATAGTTCAAAGTACCTCTTCTTGAAAGCGAAGATACGGTCTTTTCTATCTGTCTCGCAATACCGAAATCGCCGAGTTTAAAAAAGCCAAAATCGGAAATGAATATGTTTTCCGGCTTAATATCTCTGTGAATAATGCCTCTTTGTGCGCAAAGTTCAAGCGCGCTGCAAATATCCGTGCCAAGTTTTATAACATCATTTTCCGTCAGCTTTTTGTCGCAGGCATAATCATTAAAGCTCGTCAAAAGCTCCATTCGAATATAAATATCCCAGCCTATTTTATCTTTCTTTTCAACAACTTTATAATCCTCAACACTGACAATATTCGGCGTGCCCTTAAGGGATTCCATAAGCTTAATTTCACTAACAAAGTCTTTTACAATTTCTTCAAAATATGTTTTGGTTGCGGCTTCATCCAAACCTTCCATCCTAAGCGATTCCGTTTCGGCATCGTTCTGCGGAATGGATATTACCTTAACGGCCGCATAAGAGGAAATTCCATGGTCCTCACGGGCAGCCTTATAAACTTTCCCATAAGAGCCTTCACCCATCAGTTCAACAATTTTCCAATCAGGCCAAACTTTTTTTAAATTGTCGCTGCCCATCTCAATTCCGCGCCTTTCATAAAGAATCCGGTTTTCATTTTTAAAGAATTCCGGTCTTTTAATTTTCCTTCAAATATTCACACAAAATAATTGTAATGTTGTCAATTCCGCCATTGTCCAACGCTGCATTCATCAAACTTTCAGCGCAATCGGATATTCTGTTATTTTGCGACAGTATAAGCTTTATTTCATCTTCCGAAAGCATATCCGTTAATCCATCCGAACAAATCAGGAACCTGTCCCCTTCGCTGCATTTTTCTTCCGCAATGTACGGATTTATCACAAATTCATCTTCCGGTATCCCTAAACATTGTGTGAGCGCAGGTTTTCTGCCGCCGTAAAACGACTTAGTCACGTGATCCTGTGAGATCTGAGCCAGTGAAGAATTTGAAAATTTGTATATTTTACTGTCTCCAAGGTTACAGATAAAGGCAAATGTTTTTGCGAACATAATTATTGCGGCAGTGGTTCCCATGCTTAATATCTTGTTTTCTTCAGCATAGTTACAGATATTTTCATTCATTTCACTGCATAAAAAATTTAAGAAAAATTCAGTATTTTTTTTACCAAACTCATTGAAGAATTTGTTAAACTCAAACGCAGCAAGATATGCAGCCATCTCACCGCATTGTTCTCCGCCAATGCCGTCAAAAACAGCAAAAGCAGGCGACTCGTCTACGTCTGCAACTCCGAAAAACGGCAAAAGCAAACCGTCATTTCTGCTCTCGAGATATTTGCCCATACACCAGAAGTTATCCTGGTTTTCTTTTCTGACTTTACCTTTGTTGCATAGACAAGCGTATTCTACATTATACTTCATATTAACCTCGCAAACTATAAAACTTCACCTTTCATTATATCCGTAAGAATCTGCTTCCCGTAGTTTGCGTTTTCATTTTTAAATTCTGAGCATAGTTTATTTACTATTTACAAATTAAAATGGTAGCTTATTATTATATATTTGTCAACAAGCAAACTTAATTATTCTTAATAACTGACAAAAACAGCTTATAGAACTTTTTCATAAAACAAAGCCTCCTATAGTGTATTCAATGTAATGTGTATTATTTGGGGCAAAGTGTTGCAATATTCAGTAAAAATAAGAAATATAAATGAGAAATGCACTCGCAGTATAAAACTGCGGGTGCATTATTTTACATTTCTCTGACTTTACCCTTCTTTTGCAGCAATTGCAATCGCACTTTGGAGCATAGCCGCATAAGCTTTTGATCCCGAAGCAGTTGTATGAACGCCATCTCTGACGAAATACTCATCATGATGAGCACTGACAGAATACCAATCCGCTAAAACGGTATTAGACATTTTCTTGACAACATCACGAATGCTTCGGTTAACAGCAGGTTCTCCATTACCAGGAATTCGGGCACTGCAGAAAATTATTTTGCGATCTTTGCCGATTTCATCAATGATTTTATGAAGTGTTTTTTGGGTACAGTAGCCGTTCGTACCTAGTTCAACAATGACAATATCGCCTAATTTATTGTTTTTCTTAATCTCTTGAATTGTCTCTTGGGCATGCCAAATTTGGAATGAAACCTTGCATTGAATATACATGTTCGGATATTCCGGTTTTAGAAATCTTTGCACATTAAACATAATTGAGTCGCCGATCACGGTAATGTCCTTCTCGCACAGCACCTTTCCGCTTA
>CAYNMU010000009.1:0-42799 GCA_964398395.1 uncultured Eubacteriales bacterium | reverse complement strand
TCTTACTCTGGGATGTTCTTTTGTTTGCTTGTGCATTTCATTTTACAACTTGCCTACAGAGTATTAATTAGGAATAAATATTGACATATTTAAAACAGAGTGTTAAAATAAACAAAAGTTATAAATATTTATAAATTTATATAGGTTAGATTACATTAAAACTGAAGACTTAATTCGAAAGACAATTAATTGAAGGAGTGAATAAAACATGTTGAAGTTCACAGTCAATGCTTTAGATAATTGGGTGAGGAATGATGTGCCGAACGGAGTACAAATCCATAAAGCTTCCGGAGACATATTGCAAATTCAGGTAATTAACACAAATATCAAAGAGGCTGAGGATAAAGAGCTCCTGCAAGCCCTCGCAGAAAAATACAATGGCACTCCTTTGGAAACGGTTGAACTCTTTGGGATTAAATTTTTAACAACATCATATACGGCTTATGGAAAAGAGCAGGCGTTTTACTCCGCAGTGAAGAATGGCGAGCAAATCAAAATTCAGGTAAGCGGCAAGAATTATGAAGCTAACCCTGATATAAAAGCCATGGTGGAGAGTATTAAAATCAACGTTTAAACATAAAAAAAGAAAAACACTAAAAACGCCTTTACGGAAAGCTTTCTGTGAAAGCGTTTTTGCAATTTTTCCTGCAGACTAATGCTAAAATTATTTTTTCCGTGCACTTGTTGTACCTATTCTTTTGTGTTAAAATAACTGAATTAGTTGATATTAGGCTTCTTTTTAATTGCCGGTACGCAACGGAGACTGAGAAATTTATCACTCGACGTTACCCGCAATTCTCTTTGAAAAGAGGACTTAGAATTGAAAAGTTGGAGGAATAGATATGGCACTTTTTCTAAACGCGAGTTCACCTTTTGAGTATTTGAACGCAGGCGAGCTGCAGCAACTGCACAGCGCAGTTGAAGAAATATTGAGCGTAACAGGCTGCGTGGTACATTTTGAGCCTGCGGTGGAGATTTTAAAAAACGCAGGCGCCAAAGTTGACGGCGAGCGGGTTTATATTTCAAAAGAGATGATTGCTAAAGCCATTGAATCTTCCCCGCCTTCGGTTACGGTTTATGACCGTGACGGCAAGCCCGCTATGGTGCTTGAGGGACGCAATGTATATTACGGAACTGGCTCTGATTGTAACAATATTCTTGACAGCATTACGGGCGAATCCCGCCCGTTTACCGAGCAGGATATGATAGATGCCATCCGCTTGTGTGACGCGCTCCCGAATGTAGACTTCGTGATGTCGATGGGCTTGCTGCGCTCTGCCAGTCCGGAGTTGCAGTATCAGGTTCAATACGCGAGTATGCTCAAATATTCCAAAAAGCCGCAGGTTATTATCGCGGCTGATAAAAATTGTCTTGACGACATTGTTGAGATTGCTGCGTCAGTTTGCGGCGGCAGGGATGAACTTAAGCAAAAGCCGCGCTTTGTTTTGTATGACGAGCCGACTTCTCCGCTTGTCCATTCGGAAGAAGCTATGGAAAAGCTGATTTATGCGGCGGAAAATCTTGTGCCGACTAACTATGCTCCCGGCATGATGGCAGGTGCCACAGGTCCGGTAACCCCAGCGGGTGCTATTGCCTTAGCGGCAGCTGAAGCGGTTTTCGGTCTTGTCCTGCATCAAACGGTTAATCCCGGTGCACCCTATGTGTTTGGTGCCGGTATGTCCAACATTGATATGCATAGCATGCAGCCTTCCTATGCCTCACCGGAAGCAATGATGACGCAGGCTGGTATTTGCCAACTTGGCAGAGAACTTTACAATCTTCCCACGTGGGGGTTTGCGGGCTGTTGCGCTTCAAAACTTGCCGACACGCAGGCGATTAACGAAGCATCTACCTATATTTGGGTGGCGGGCTTAACCGGCAGCAACCTCAACCACGACCTTGGTTATTTGGAGTTTGGACTGACCTATTCCTTTGACCTGCTCGTGATGTGCGACGAAAGCGTAAGCCAAATCCGCCGAATAATGGACGGCATTGAAATAACCAGGGAAACCCTTGCCTTGGATACAATCAACAGCGTCGGCCCCGGCGGATCGTTCTTGGATTCCGACCATACTTTGGACCATTACATGGAAAATTGGATGCCCGGTATTTCCGACCGCAACTCTTTTGAGCGGTGGAAAGAACTTGGCGCCACAACCATGGAGGAACGGGTCAAGGTAAAGATTAAAAGTATTTTGTCAGCACCGGCAGTACCGTTTGATAAAAGCGGCGAGGTTAACAGCGTTTTAGCTAAAATAATAAGCAGATAGGTGAATGGAATGAATGACTTTGAGCTTACCATGGAAACACTTGCCGCAATAACCGGCACCGATGTGGATACGGCCTACGGCAGCCTTGGCGTGCCTGTTTACATGACAAACAACTATTTGTTTAAGGATGTCAAAGACGGTGCTGATCGCTGCATGTCCCCTGAGTTCGGCCATTGCTATACCCGGATTTCAAACCCAACCACAGATGCTTTGGAGCGTACGGTGGCTGCGTTGGAACATGCTCAGACCGGTGTTGCCTTTTCAAGCGGTGTTGCCGCCTTGTCAACATTTGCATTAACACTTTTGGCATCGGGTGACCACGCGATTGTTGACGAAACAACCTATTCCGCAACGGCGTATCTCTTTAACACTCTTTTGCCTAAATTCGGAGTGGAAACTTCTGTCATTGACTGCGCGGATATTGGTTTGCTTGAAAAAACAATAAAGAGTAACACTAAGCTTTTGATTTTTGAAACCCCTTGCAACCCAACATTAAAATTGATTGATATTGCCGCAGTTTGCGCTCTTGCCAAAAAAAACGGAATAATTACCTGTGTGGATAACACCTTTTGTTCGCCGTTCCTGCAAAATCCGATTCTACTTGGCGCGGATGCAATCATGCACAGCTCTACAAAATACATCTGCGGACATGGCGACGCCATTGGCGGTATGCTTGTCGGCACCAAAGAACTTATGGACACAATAAGGGGCGAGGGGCTTAAAAACTTAGGCGGCTGCGCGTCGCCGTTCAACTCTTTTTTAATGATTCGCGGGCTGAAAACGCTTGATATCCGTATGAAGCAGCACTGCGCCAACGCCAAAAAAGTCGCCGCTTTTCTTGAAAAACATCCGAAAATTGAACATGTTTACTATCCCGGGCTAAAAAGCCATCCACAGTATGACCTTGCAAAAAAGCAAATGAAAGATTTCGGAGGCTTGCTGACCTTTGAAGTGAAGGGCGGCTTTGATGCCGGAGTTAAACTGATGAACAATGTCAAGCTTTGCAGGCTGGCGGTAAGCCTTGGCGAAGGCAATACGCTTGTTTGTCACCCGGCTTCCATGACACACTGGTATGTGCCAAAGGAGCAGAGAGAAGCAAACGGCATCACCGACGGGCTTGTGCGTATGTCTCTCGGGCTTGAAAATGTAAATGATGTCATTGCCGATTTGAAGAAAGCCCTGATTTGATTTATAGGAACGACCGAAGTGTCGTTCAGCGTTCAGCGGAAAGGATTTATATAATGATTGCAATTGTGGATTATGGGGCGGGCAACCTTAACAGCGTTAAAAACGCGTTGGATTTCATTGGTGCGGATTCGATTGTAACCACGGATGTCAAGGTAATCGAATCGGCTCACGGTGTCATTCTGCCCGGGGTTGGCTCTTTCGGTGATGCCATGAATTCAATGAAGGCGAGCGGGCTTGTTGAAACGGTTCAGGCAGCTTCAACAAGCGGCAAACCGTTTTTGGGGATATGTCTTGGGCTTCAACTGTTGTTTGAAGGTTCGGAAGAAAGCCCGGAAGCTGAGGGGCTGTGCGTGCTCAAAGGCAAAATCCTGAAAATCCCGGATGTCGACTTAAAAGTACCGCACATGGGTTGGAATTCACTTGAAATTAAAAGTTTCGAAGGAATATTTAAAAATATTCCTCAAAATGCCTATGTTTATTTTGTTCATTCCTATTATTTGGCAGCCGCCAATGAGGCTGAGGTAGCGGCTAAAACTTTCTACGGCGTTTCAATTGATGCCGCCGTTTCTGCCGGCAAACTATTCGGTATGCAGTTCCACCCGGAAAAAAGCGGGGACGCGGGCATCCAAATGCTGAGGAACTTTGTTGCGATGTGCGGAGGAAATATTTAATGTACGCTAAAAGAATTATACCCTGCCTCGATGTTAAAAACGGCAGAGTCGTTAAAGGTGTCAGCTTTGTTCAGCTGCGCGATGCGGGCGACCCTGTGGAGTGTGCAATAGAATACAACAAAAAGGGTGCGGACGAGCTGGTTTTGCTTGATATCACGGCAACGCATGAGGGCAGGGGTACAATGGTTGACATTGTGACAAAAGTCGCTAACTCAATATTTATCCCTTTCACCGTAGGCGGCGGCATTTCAGAGGTTTCGGATTTTACCGATTTGCTCCGTGCCGGCGCAGATAAAATCTCCGTCAACTCCGCAGCTGTCCGCAGCCCGAAGCTCATCAATGAAGCAGCGTATAAATTCGGCAGCCAGTGCGTAGTTTGCGCCATTGACGCAAAGCGGCGCGAGGGAGGCTGGGAAGTGTATCTGAACGGCGGCAGAATTCCAACGGGTATTGATGCGGTTAAATGGGCACAGGAAGCATACAGCAGGGGAGCCGGCGAAATTCTGCTGACAAGTATGGATTGCGACGGGCAGAAGAACGGCTACGATTTGGCGTTGACAAGAGCAGTTTCCAAAAGCGTCGGTATCCCCGTAATAGCCTCAGGCGGAGCGGGCAGTTTGGAACACTTTTATGATGCGTTTACCGAAGGCAAGGCGGATGCCGTGCTTGCCGCTTCACTTTTTCATTTTAACGAGATTTCCATCGCCGAGCTGAAGAAATATTTAGCGGATAAAAAAATTCCAGTAAGACCCTGCAATTAAAAAAACGAGTGCGGGGTTTCGTCTAAAATAATTTGAATGGTATAAAAATGACTTTAGGGGCTGCAACCGCAGCCCCTAAAAATTTCAATTCGTTCCAAAATATCATGGGACTTATCGTAAAAAATAAGTGCGGTTGATCAAAGTTTTTTGTCGGTTAATCCCAGGCTTTGCCTAAAACCTTTTCAACAAAAGCCCGCGCAATTTCAGGGTCAAATTGTGTTCCGGAGTTTCTTTTGACTTCTTCAATCGCTTCGTCTTCGCTGAAGGCTTTTTGGTATGTTCGCTCGGAAGTCATTGCATCAAAAGAATCCGAGATAGCTACAATCCTCGCTTGCAAGGAAATTTCTCCGCCTTTAAGACCTCTTGGATAACCATTGCCATCCCATCTTTCGTGGTGCTCAAGCACGCAATCAGCTATTTTTGAAAACTCGTTTACTGAGCTGAGTATTCTATAGCCGATTTCAGGATGCCGCTTAATTTCTGCCCATTCATATTTATTGAGCTTTTTGGTGCTGTTAAGAATGCTTTCATCAATACCTATTTTACCAATGTCATGCATAAGACCTGTTAATTCAAGCTGACTGACAGTATCTTCGTCAAGGTTCAAAACTGATGCAATAGCTTCGCAGAGAACGCTAACCCTTTTTGAGTGCAACATTTCTCTATTGCTTTTTTCAAAGAGTGTTGTCATTATCAGGTCAATTGTCTGGCGCCTCATACTTGAACTTTCCGCAAGCTTATTCCGGTACATACTGTCTTCCGCTTCTTTGAAAAATTCGTCATTATTTTCAGAAAGACTGTTTTTCACAGCCATGCCCATTGAAAGCGACATGATAAGGTCGTTCGGTTTTTCTTTTGCAATGGCCATATTTATGCGGGAAATAATAATATCTGCATTCATTACGTCAGTTTCCGGTAATAAAAGAACAAACTCATCCCCGCCGATTCTCGCAACAATATCATCAGCACGGCATTCCTCTTTTAATATATTTGCCGCTAACTCCAACAATGAATCGCCGGCTTTATGACCAAAAGCATCATTTGTTAATTTTAAACCTTTCACATCAGCCATAATAAGAGTTAACGGAAAATATTTTTCATTGTTAAACCTTTTCATTTCATTGTCATAAAATCTGCGGTTCTTTAATCCAGTGAGTTGGTCGTGATTGCTTAAATGAAGAATTTCCTTTTCACCCTGTTTTCGGTCGGTTATATCTTGAATCTGCTCAACATAACCTATTATTAAATTGTCACTCAAAAGGGGAGTGATAGACCAATCCAAAAATTTAATACCCGAGCAGGTTGTTTTATAAAGGTTTAGCCTTTTTACATCATCAAAATTAAACTCAGAATCAAACCTGATGCTTTCTTGTTTTTGTAATTTTGACTTGGCGACATCATTTATATTTGGGTCATCAAAAAGTTTGAAACCTTTAACACTCTCAATATTACTGACGCCAAACAATTCAAGACATGCTTCATTTGCGTGGAGTAAGCAACCGTCAGCATCATAGAACTCAATTGCTATTGGAGATTGTTCAAAAATCGCGACATACTTCTCTTCGCTTTCTTTTAATGCTTTTTCGGCTTTCCTACGGTCCGAAATATCAAATATAATAGAATATAAAACAACAACACCGTTTGTTTCTAATGTGCTGGAAAACACTTCTACATCTCTGATTTCTCCGGATGAAAGTCTGTGGTTAAATATAAACTTGCCCTTTTTTTGGTCTTTTGCAAGCTTTAAATTATTTATAGTCTCTTCTTTGTCTGCAGCGTTTATATCAGTAATCATTAGACTTATTAACTCTTCAATGCTATAACCATAAAACTCACATGCAGCGGCATTTGCATTTATTATCTTACCGGTATCGGCATCAATTAAAAGCTGAACAGATTGATTTTTTTGAAACATATCCGTATAAATCTGTTGGGCATTTAACATTTCAGAGTTTGAAAGAGAAAGTTCAGCTTCTTTCATTGAAAGAAGCGCGTTTCTCTTGGAAATGAAATAAAACGATGAAATTAATACCAGTATTTCAAAGGTAATAATACTTGAAATTAATGTAGAAAAATACGCGTTATAATTCCAATTGCCGGCAGGATAATCCATTGCAAAAACAGCAATAACCTTGCCTGTTTGATTGTCTTTGATAGGAATTAGTACACTGCGCCATGTTCCCCAACGGTCTTTTACCGCGTGCGTAACAATTGCTTTGCCATCTTCAAACGGTTTTTTATACTCAGCGTTTGCCTCCGTGTAAACTTGCCATGGTGGAGAATAGTCCTTTGAGGTAATTGGCTCAGAATCCGCAATAAAATAAAGTTTTTTATCAATCTGAGTAAAGATATAAGCAAAACGAGCGTTTTTCATAACACTCCGTAAACTCAACATTTTTTCTTTTAAAATTCCAATGTTTGGATTATCGGAATTTACACCTGAGTTAACGACACTGGCAATATTATCGTCGTTCATTGAAGCTTCGGCCATTTTGGCAACATAAATTGCAACATCAGCGGTATTTTTTAAGTTCGAGTTCCAAACATAATTAATACGCACCAAGCCCAATGCTGCAATTACAACAAAAAGTACGACAAACCCTGTCTTCATGTAATTATTTTTTGCCGAATTTGAAGTTGTCGGTTTATGGTTTGTCAAAAATACACCTCCGGTTATTGCACAGGCAGAACTCGGGCATAAGAAGTGACGAAGTGCGGAACCCTATCGTTTTTCGTTATCCAATTGCCGTTGTTGTTTCACCCGGTAAAGTTGTAGCAGGGTCAGTCCACACTTGTAAATAAATTGTAGTTCCCTTTTCATATTGTTTACCTACAATGGGACTAACGGCGAAAATTGTATTTGGCGGGTTAGTGCCATCATTTATTTTATCAAGTTTAACAAACTTGAATCCTATTGTCTTCAGCGCCTCTTCGGCAGCCGTATAATCAGTGCCGGTAATATCCGGCAGTAAAATCATTTCTTTCCCTTTGCTGACTTGAAAAGTTATTGTTGCGCCCTTTTCAACAACCGTATCGGCTTTGACGCTTTGCGAAATTATTACACCGGTTTTTACTTTGCTGCTGAAGACTTCCTCAGCAACAAAAGTGAATTTATCTGTCCAAACCGGGTTCGACGATATTTCCGGATAGGTACCCAGCTTTGTAAAATCAGGCACTGTAAATTGTATTTCAACCGCTGTAGTGGCAATGTTACTTGTAGTTACTGCGGTTGTCCCGCCGTTAAAAAAAGAATCTTTAAAAACCGTGGCCAAAAGAATAATAAATACAAATAATCCGGCTGCAAGGCTAATGAGACCGGCTTTGATAGCAATGGCTTTATCTTTTTCCTGAAACTTTTTAGTATTCTTGGTTTTTACAGCAGCAGGAGGTGGTTCAGGCTTTGGCGTTTTAGTATATACTTCGCCTGCAACAGCAGCACTCGGCGAGGCCGAAAGCTCCGCGCGGAGCTGCTCTACCGTATGGGTGCGGTTATCGGGCTTAATTTGAAGTGCGTTAATAAGCGCGTTAATCACGTAAGCGGGGATTTGTTCCGCAAATTTTGCAGGAACCATAAGCTTGTCGTTTATTAGGCGGGAAGGTGCATCTAAAGGGTCACTGCCGATAAGCGCGCGGTAAAGCACTGCTGCAAAAGCATATATGTCAGTCCAAACACCTTGCTTACCCTTAAGGCCATATTGCTCTATCGCTGCGTAACCGCTAAAAAGCTGCGGAGTCAATTCGCCTTTTTCTGTTCTTGCCTGCCAGATGCTAAAACCGGATATTTTGATTTTTCCGTCCCTGCCAATCAGCAGTGTGATGGGTGATATACCTCTGTGAATAATCCCAGAGGAGTGAAGTGTGCCCAAAGTTGAAAGCACGGGCATTAAAAGCTGACGTGCCTTTTCCCAACTTAAATAGCCTGTTTTGCTGTTTAATAAAAAATCCCTTAGAGCAGCACCTTCAAAGTTTTCGGAAATAGCATAAGCAGTTCCGTAATCCTCAACGATGTCAATTACATTTATTAGCGCGGAAAGTCCGCGTAAGCGTGCGAGCTGGCGCCACATTTCGAGAAAACTTTGGCAACACTCACGAAAGGATGTCTCAAAACCTGTTAAAGCTTTTAAGCCAAGCGAGCCCTGGGTGCGCACAGAAATAGCACCGGGCAGAAATTCCCTGATGCTGATAGCGACCCTGTTTGTCAAATCCCAACCAATATATGTTGCGCCCTCACCGTTAAATTCAAGCATTTTACCAACTAGATAGCGGTTGTTGACTACTGTTCTTATGGGAAGATATGGCGCACCTTGTGGCGAGTCGACTAAAAAATCGCAATGCGGACACTGCTTAACATTGCCGATTTCCTTCATACAACTCATGCACAGATCATCGGTATTTATCATTTATGGTGACACCCCTGTCAAATTATTTATTTAGATTGCAACACATAATAGCAAATCAAGTATTATTTGTCAACTTTAACAAATTAAAATCGATTGGAAATGGCCGCTTTGAGCTTATGCTTTAAGGCTTATTGAATCTATGATGCAGTGCCGGTAACTTGATTAATATATAAATAAGAGTTTTCGGTATCAACTACTAATCCGGCATCGATACTGTCAACATTGCCTTCGTTGTTTACATCACCGGCCTTGATAAAAGCAGCATCGGCGATTGGGTCCCAAGGCATACAACTATTTTGGAAATCAACAATTATACCTGCATCAAGGCTGTCTATGTTGCTATCACCATTTACATCACCGAAAATTACAATATGAAAGGTTTCTACAATGGCCAGCGTTTCGTTATCTATCAAATCAATCTTCGTATTTGTTCCAAGAATTTCCGAATCAGGTGTATATTCAAGCCTTGAGTTGCCATTTAGTTTAATAAAATCTCTTTCAAACTCAATTTGAGTCAAGCCAGCTTTAAGACCGTAAATGAAGTGATTGGTTTGATAAATAACAGTCGTTGAACCTGCTTGAATGCCCATTGTTACGGGGATTTTGCTCCAAACAGCATATAACGTCGCATTTGCGGCAGGGATTGCATAGCTCGCAAGCGCAATGGACGAACCCTGCGTTGTTGCCCAGCCTAAAAAATTGTAGAATTGTTTTGCAATATCACCCTGAGCGGGCATTGAAATGGGTGATCCTGTGTAGCCTGTTTGAGGGGTTGGTACAGTGCCGATTCCACCGTTCAAGTCAAAGAAGACTGTGGCGGAGGAAGGCTTAAGTACGAGGCTTGCTATTGCAGTATTTATATTTTGCGCCATAATATCGATTTGAGGCTGATTGATGTAAAGCAGACTGTAGTCAACAGCATTGAGGGCTGAGGTTAATTCTAACCAACTGGCAGCAGTATAAAGTGAGGAATCAAGTGCGTTTGCGGCTGAAACGGCTGCATTTACAGCGGTATAAACGGGCGGGATTGTTGCAAGTGCCGCCTCAACGGATTTTTTTGCATTAACCATTTTATAGCTGTTCGTTAGTGGGTGGGTGGAGCTGGTATTGTCCGCAACGGTATATGGGGTGTTAAGCGGATTCAATACAATACTCCGCACCTGGGCACCTGTAAGGTTAGGGTTGACAGACCAAGTGAGCGCTGCGATAGCTGCCGCCATCGGTGAGGCCATTGATGTGCCACTCAAGTAACCGTAAGCGCCGCCGTCATAACAGCTATAAACGCTGACACCGGGCGCGCAAATGTCAACTTGCGAGCCGGCGTTTGAAGTAGGCGACTGTGTAAAAGCCAATGTGCCGGTTCTTTCTGCGGAGCCGACAACAATAATTCGTTCATTTATTTTAGTGATCATTTCCGGTGTTCCTAAAAGGTTAGTGTTAGTTACACTACAAAAATAACCGTTGTAAATCGCATCAACCGATTTGCCGCCCTGCCCGTTACCTGCGGACTCGCATACAATGAAGTCATATCCTGCATTTAACAGTGGTGTCATGACTGCCTCGCTTTGGTGCGCGTAGCTGATTACAGTTGGATTGGTTTCCGGTGTCCATGAACCTGAAATATCGGAATTCAGTCCCAAAGAAAAATTAACAACCTTGGCGCCTGCCTGCACTGTTTCTGTCAAGCCAGCAAAAAGGTTCGCATCGGTACCGCCCGTAATATTCCAGTTGACGCAGTACATGTTCGTGTCCCAAAGAATGCCTGTAACGCCCTTATTGTTGTTGGGGGTGGCACCCATAATACCGGCTACATGGGTCCCGTGGTAACTAGCCGGATTATTTTCCGCAGCCGAAGCGGCATCAGGGAAAAAGATTTTACCGGTGAGGTCCTCATGGTTATCTTGCACACCGGTGTCAACAATACCTACATTGATATGGTTAAAAGCCCAGTCATAATCCCAAGCGCTTAAAGCCTGAACAGCCTCCATGTTCCAATTTGCACCTTCGGGATTCAGTTCTGTCCAACCTTTATTTTGGGCGACATTGTACCAAGGGTCGGTTGGTATTGTTGCCATTGGTGCAGCAGCATGCGCTAAATTATAGCTTGCGTAAAAAACTTCATCCATTGCGGTTAGCTGTTCTGCCATTTTTATCAAATTGTTGAAGGATGTCGGCGCAACTTCAACCTGCCACATGTTAATACCGTTGACATAACCGACGCATTTGCCCCCGACGGTGTCAATAACAGCCTGTCTTAACTGGTCATTAATATTTTCCTCAAAATATACCAGAAGATTGTTTGTGACATAAAGCAAATCGCTACCGGGCTTAACTCTTGCAACATTATTATTGGTTGCATCCTTTATTTTTGAACAGTCATAGTTGATATTTAAGGTTTGAACATCAGTTTTACCGTCTGATGTTAAGGCGGTTACGATGATTTTGTTCGCGTTTGGTTTAAGCTTGAAGCCGTCAAGTGTGAATGTTTCACCTTTTATAGAACCTTTTCCTTGGTAAGAGAGATTCCCTTCGTCAATAGCTGAATAAACCTTGTAAGTCACCTTAGCTTTTTGACCTTTTAAGTTGAATTTACCGGTTATACTTTGTTTTGCTTTTTTTACCGTACCGTCTTTTTGGTTAAGCGAAAAGTAACTGACAGGTGCGGCTGCGCTGACAAATGTTTGACCGTTGCCGACAAATATCCCAAGCGTGCATATTGTTGCCAATATCACACTCAACGCAGCGGATATAATTCTTTTCGCTTTTATCATGTTCTTATCAGTTCCTTTCGATAAAATACATTACCAAACCTACAACTTATCATCTAAATAATGTATATATCTTCAATTTATTATACTATCTTTTAGTTAGAAAAACAAGATTTTAAAATCTAACATTTTAAAAGTTTATAGTGAAAGACTATATTAAATAATAAAGATTATTATTTAAAACTTGCATTTCCGTGCAATAGTGCTATAATATCGGTAATAAACAACAGGGGAAGCGATAAAATGCAAAACATCACTATCGAAAGAACAAAAAATCCAAAGCAAAAGCCTGCAGACCAAAGTAAATTGGGCTTCGGCAATTTCTTCACCGACCATATGTTTTTAATGAATTACGACATTGGCGAGGGTTGGCATAACCCGCGCATCGTACCTTACGCCCCAATTCCGCTTGAACCTTCCGCAATGTGCCTGCACTACGGGCAGGAGGTTTTCGAAGGCCTTAAGGCTTACCGCGCCGCTAACGGCAACGTATTAATGTTCCGCCCGGACAAAAACATGGCGAGGATGAATAAATCAAACGAACGCCTTTGCGTACCTCAAATTGATGAAGAATTCGCGCTTGAAGCAATGAAGCAACTGGTTAAAGAGGATGAGGATTGGATTCCGACCGCGGAAGGCACTTCGTTATATATTCGTCCGTTTATTTTTGCTGTTGATGCCCATGTTGGGGTGCACCCGGCACATCACCTGATTTTTTGTATAATACTTTCACCTGTCGGCGCTTATTACCCCGAAGGTCTCAATCCTGTTAAAATCTATGTTGAGCAGAACTATGTCCGAGCTGTTAAGGGTGGCATGGGCTTTGCTAAAACGGGCGGCAACTACGCTTCCTCTTTAAAAGCGCAGGATGAAGCGGCTTCAGCAGGTTATACTCAGGTGCTTTGGCTCGATGGTGTTGAACGTAAATATATTGAAGAAGTCGGCACGATGAATGTGTTTTTCATCATTGACAACGAGGTTATTACCCCTGCGCTTCAAGGCAGTATTTTGAGCGGGGTAACGCGTATGTCATGCCTTGAGATTTTGCGCTCATGGGGGCTAAAAGTAACCGAGCGTCCAATTACTATTGATGAAGTGGCAAAGGCTGCGGATGATGGCAGGCTAAATGAGGCTTTCGGTTCCGGTACTGCGGCTGTTGTTTCCCCAATAGGCGAGCTCAAATGGGGCGATAAAAATATGTTAATCAACTCCGGCAAAATTGGCGCTGTTTCTCAAAAGCTTTATGATACACTAACCGGCATCCAATGGGGGAAAATCCCGGATGAGTATGGCTGGACATGCAAAATCAAGTAAAATATGGACAAATAACTATGAAAGTGGGCGAAAAAATGGCTAAGCTATATTTCAAATATGGAGCAATGGACTCATCAAAATCAGCACAGGCGCTAATGACTAAGTTTAATTACGAAGAAAAAGGGCGCAGTGTGTGGCTTATCAAGCCATACGCCGACAACCGTGATGGAAACAAAGGCCTTGTTCGCTCGCGAATTGGGCTTGAGGCAAAAGCGGATGTAATATCACGCACGGACGACCTTTATGATAACTTCATCACTGGTGTTAACAGAAACACTGATGTTATTATTGCCGATGAATGCCAGTTCTTTTCGCCCGAGCAGATTGACGAGTTAAGGCGCATTGTAGACGAACATGATATCCCTGTTCTGTGCTTCGGCTTGCGCACGGATTTTCAAACAAAACTTTTCCCCGGCAGCCGCCGTCTTTTTGAAATTGCCGATTCAATTACTGAGATTAAAACAATTTGCGCTTGCGGCAAAAAGGCAACCGTTAACGCAAGGTTGGATAGCACCGGTAAAATCATCACTAAGGGTGACCAAGTCTTTATCGGTGGTAACGAGAGCTATGAGGCAATGTGTCACCAGTGCTGGAAACGGAAGATAAAAGAACAGCAGGCAGCAGTTACGGAGCAGAATTAATGCCTCGCCAAATCTTATTTACAATTTCAAACGAATACGATAACAAGAAAGTTGTGCATTTCCTTCGCGGAAGTGCCCGGCTTTCTTCGCGTTTAATAAATTCTTTGAAGCGTGTTGAAAACGGTATTATGCTCAATGGCAGTCATGCCCGAACCATTGACCCGATAAAAGCCGGTGATATCATAACCGTAAATATCCCGGACGATAAAACGGCTATTGAGCCGATCAGCATTCCGCTCGAAATTCTTTATGAAGATGCTGACATCATTACTGTTAACAAATCGCCGTTTTTGGCAATGCATCCGACCCACAATCACCAGGGTGATACGCTTGCAAACGCAATTGCTTGGCATCTGGCGGGCAAGGGTAATAATGCTTTTCGAGCAATTGGCAGGCTTGACAAAGGCACATCTGGTGTAGTAATTTGCGCACTAAATAAATACTCCGCGGCACGCCTGACAGGTAATATAAAAAAAGAGTATCTGGCAATAGCGGAAGGCGCTTTTATAGGTAAAGGTACAATCGATATGCCGATTTGCCGGCCAAACCCGATGAAAACCATTCGTGCCTGCGATATGGAAGGGGACAGAGCAGTTACCCATTGGCAGTCGCTCGGTTGCAACAATGGGGTGAGTCTTTTGCGCTTAAAACTAGAAACCGGGCGCACCCATCAAATCAGGGTGCATTTTGCTCACATAGGCGCACCATTGGCAGGCGACAGCATGTATGGCAGCATGAATACGGATATTTGCCATCAATTGCTTCACTGCGAAAGTGCAGAATTTGTGCACCCTGTAACGGGAGAACAGTTGAAAGTTGTCGCCCAAATGCCGTTTGAAATGGCTGAATATGTGCAAAAGATGCATCTTATTCAACTATAAATTGAAAAAAACATACTGCGGATTGTGTTTAGGACTTTTTTAACCACAACCTGCTGTATTTTTTTAAAATTTGATTTTTATAATCAAATTTTAAAAAAAACCTTTTCAAATAAAATAAACGGTGGTATAATCTTTGGTAGCGTTACAAATCATAAAAATTTAAATGACATAACTTCGATTTTTATCATATGAATTGCTCAAAAAAATAATAAAGGAAGTGCCGTGTTTGGAAAAGATAGTGATAAACGGCGGTAAAAAGCTTTGCGGTGAGGTCAGTATCAGCGGCGCAAAGAATGCGGCTGTTGCAATCATTCCTGCAACTATTTTGGCGCAAGGTATGTGCCGAATTGAGAATATACCCGATATCAGCGATGTTACAATGATGATAAGAATTCTGTACCATATGGGCGCAGAAGTTAGAATGATTAACAAAAATACTTATGAGATTGACACAAGAAACATTAGTTCCCATGTAGTATCACACGAAATGACCAAGCATTTGCGGGCGTCATATTATCTAATTGGCGCTTTACTTGGCAGATTCAGCAAAGCTTGTGTAGCAATGCCAGGCGGCTGTGATTTTGGGGTAAGACCAATTGACCAGCATATTAAGGGCTTTGAGTTGTTGGGTGCCAATGTGTCTATTGAAGAAAACGCGATGGTCGATGTCAGCGCCGATGCTTTAATGGGCAGCGCTGTCTATTTGGATATGGTTTCTGTAGGCGCCACAGTTAATGTCATGCTTGCCGCCGTTAAGGCAAAAGGTTTGACTATTATTGAAAATGCCGCAAAAGAGCCGCACATTGTTGACCTTGCCAACTTTTTGAATTTAATGGGCGCTGATGTTAGAGGCGCGGGCACCGATGTTATCAAAATCCGCGGGGTTGAATCAATGCACGGCTGCACTTATTCAATAATTCCAGACCAAATTGAAGCAGGTACTTATATGGTCGCCGCAGCCGCTACAGGCGGCGATGTTATGATTAAAAATGTAATTCCAAAGCATCTTGAATCAATCACGGCTAAGCTTGTTGAATGCGGTGTGGATATTGAGGAGTTTGATGACAGTATTCATATCAGCTGCTCATTCCGTCCAATACGCTGTAATTTAAAAACAATGCCTCACCCCGGCTTTCCGACCGACATGCAGCCCCAAATGACCGTCTTGCTTGCAATCGCCGAAGGTACAAGCATCGTGTCGGAAGGTGTTTGGGATAATCGCTTCCGTTATGTTGAACAACTAGCCCGAATGGGCGCAGCTATTAAAGTTGACGGCAAAGTTGCCGTGGTTGAGGGCGTTGAAAAATTAAAAGGCGCTCCGATTAAAGCAGATGACCTCAGAGCGGGCGCAGCGATGTTAATTGCCGGCCTTGTTGCAAGAGGAACGACAGAGATCGAAAACATTGAACATATTGACAGAGGTTATGAAAATATTGTTGAAAAACTCAGTTTGCTCGGCGCTGATATCAGCAGAGTAAAAAGATTAGCCGAGGAAGATATCGCAAGCGTAGGATAGATGGTTGAATAAATTCAACCGATGAATAATGGAGCATAAAAATATGGCACGCTTTTGTCCCTTGTTTTCTTCCAGTAGCGGGAACTGCATTTATATAGGCGGGGCTTCGGGTGGGATACTCATTGATGTGGGTGTCAGTGCAAGACGGACTGCAGAAGCTTTAAAAGGCATCGATGTTGATATTAACAGCATCGGTGCTATATTTGTGACTCATGAGCACAGCGACCATATCAGCGGCCTCAGAGTTTTCGCAGGCAATCATGGTATTGATGTCTACACTTCTCAAGGCACGCTTGATGCTTTGGAGACAATGAACATTTTAACAGCAAAGTATTCAGCCTGCGTAATACCAAGCGATGGTATCGAAACCACCGGAATGTATATTAAGGCGTTCTCCACATCCCACGACTCAAATGAGAGCGTGGGCTATATGATAACAACGGCAGACGGCAGAAAAATTGCTGTTGCAACGGACACCGGCTGCGTAACGGAAGAAACGATGGAAGGCTTGCTTAATAGCGATTTGGTTATGATTGAATCCAACCATGATGTCGGCATGCTTCAAAACGGTCCATACCCGTATTACCTCAAACGAAGGGTCCTATCAAACGAAGGCCATCTTTCAAATGATGACTGCGCGGTAACAGCGAAAATACTTTTGCAAAATGGCACAACACGCTTTGTTTTAGGTCATTTAAGCAAGCAAAACAATTTCCCGAAATTAGCATGGCAAACTACTTACGCTGCCTTTTGCGAAACCGGAGCGCAGGAGGACAGAGATTATGTTCTGTCCGTTGCCGGCGGAATTGAAAGCGCACGGGTAACGGTTTTTTGACAGGTGCCATCATGCGATTGCGCTGCTGATTGGCGAAAAGTTACATTTTAATAATATCTGCGAATATGCGAGGAGGGCGAAAAGTTGAAAAGCATTTTCAGACAGCTTCTCGGGGCAGCAGTGGTTTTTATTATGTCTTTGTCGATGGCGCCGATAGGCGCTTTTTCGGTATCTGCAGTCGATTCTCCCGCAACTTCAATAATAACCGGCGACATAATCGAATACGGCTCATACCCGCAAAGCAGGGTGACCGACGATGATTTAGTTTTTATGCTTAATTTGCAAACACTGTCCTCCGACAATATCGCAAGCTATGAAGGAGCAAAGTATAAAAGGGTCTATTTTACGCAATATACACCCTATTTCACATCAGGCACTCCAAGCGCAACAAACAGCTACCAGGATGATAACGGTTATTTCATTGACACAATCTATTGGTTCAAATATGAACCGCTCAAATGGCGTGTTCTTGCCAACACAAACGGCGAGCTGTTTGTAATGGCTGAAAGTATTGTTGATTCCCGCGCATACAATCAGATTTTTTCAGTCATCTCATGGGAGACTTGTTCAATGCGCACATGGCTTAACAATGATTTTTACTATGCGGCCTTTTCGTCAGATGAGAGGGCAAGAATTAAAATGAGCCTTGTTGACAATGTGGAGAATCCGTGGTTTTTAACGGAGGGCGGCACCAACACGAGCGACAAGCTCTTTTTACTGTCATGTAATGAAATAATGAACCCGACTTACGGTTTTAATGCAAACTACAGCAATTCTGATACTGCGCGGCAATCGAAGGGAACTGATTATTCAAAGAGTCAGGGGATTAATGTTTCAGCTGCAAGTTCATCTTTTGGAAACAGCCACTGGTGGCTTCGGTCACCCGGCAACAAGACTTATAGTGCAGCCATTATCTGCAATGAGGGCTATGCCTATAACTACATTTATGTTGACCTCACTTATTTCGGCGTTCGTCCGGCTTTCAAAATAAATCTGAAATCCATTATTTCTCAAGTAACTTTTGACAGCGCCGGCGGTACCGAAGTTACTCCATTAACAGGCCATGTGGGGGCACCTTTAACATCACCTTCGGCTCCTGAAAGGGAAGGATTCACCTTTAAGGGTTGGAAACCGGCTCTTCCGGAAACATACCCCGAGGGCGAGCTCGCAGTTACGGCACAATGGGCTGCTAACCACTCTGCTATTTCAATCGACAAAGCATCACTTTCAATGCAATACAAATCCTCAGCAACTCTCATCGCTTCTGTTTCACCGTACCAAAGTGTTATTTGGACATCAAGCAATACAAACGCAGTATTTGTTGATGATAACGGCAATGTTACAGCCGTCGGCAGAGGCTCTGCAACAATTACGGCAACAACAGCAGATGGACTCAGTTCAGCATCCTGCAAAGTAACGGTTAACCTAGTATGGTGGCAATGGATACTGAGGATAGTTTTATTTGGATTTATTTGGTATTGATCTAACGCTTTTCTCATATTTAACAAGATTATCATTCAGCAAACTAAATATTTTTCATGCTTTTCGGGCTGCCTCAAGACGATTATAACCGTTTGAAGCAGCCCGATAGTTTTTAATAAAATGAACTTTTGATTTCAATAAGGATGCTTACTCCACATCCTGCAAGGCATCACAGCCTTCTTCGCCGGTTCTGATCTTCACGACATTCTCAACATCGTAAACAAAGATTTTGCCGTCACCGATATGCCCTGTATAAAGAACCTTTTTGGCGGTCTCAATTACCAAACGGACGGGTACTTTGCACACTACAATATCAACCTGAACTTTAGGCAACAGGTTAATGTCAACCTCGGTGCCGCGGTAGTATTCCGCCGCACCTCTCTGCACGCCGCAGCCTAAAACATTGGTAACCGTCATGCCTGTAATGCCTATTTGCTGCAAAGCGGTTTTAAGTGCTTCAAATTTGCTCTGCTTGATGATAATAGAAACTCTTGTCAGTTTAATATCCGAGGCAAACTGCTCATTTGGTGTTCTTATCTGCACCGGAACAGCATCATCAACGGAAATGGCATTTTTAGGCAGTGAAACCAATTCGTTTTTGCCGGTATCCGCTTTGTCGCTTGCCTCAATCGGCATAAAGTCCGCATAGCAGCTCTCAAGGCCATGCTCAAACATATCCAAACCGCCAATTTCTTCTTCCGTTGAAACACGCAGACCGACAGTCTTTTTAATAGCAGTAAAAACGATGAACATTGTCAGTGCGGTCCAAGCAGCGACTGTAACAACCCCGAGCGCCTGCACACCGAGAAATTTGAAGCCGCCGCCGTATAAAAGCCCTGCCTTGTCGCCAAATGTACTGTTGGGGGAGTAGTAGGAAAAGAACCCAACCATCAGTGTGCCGAAAGCACCACCGAAACAATGGACACCCACAGCACCGACAGGGTCGTCAATTTTCAAAACCTTGTCTACAAATTCAATGCCCAAAACAACAATAATGCCTGCCATTAAGCCTATTATCGCAGAACCTTTGACAGTTACCGTGCCGCAACCGGCGGTTATTGCCACAAGTCCCGCCAAACCCCCGTTAAGCGTCATTGATACGTCCGGCTTTTTGTATTTAATCCAGGTAATCATCAGTGCGGCAAAGGCTGCGGACACACCGGCGATGTTGGTTGTCATAAATATTCTGCTGACTAAAATCTCCTTGTCAACAATTCCCATAGCAGAAGCGGAGTTAAATCCAAACCAGCCGAACCACAAAATAAACACGCCGAGCGCGCCGAGTGTCAGGCTGTGGCCGGGGATGGCGCGTGCTTTGCCTTCTTTGGTGTATTTGCCGATGCGCGGGCCGAGTATCGCGGCGCCGACCATTGCAGACATACCGCCGACCAGATGGATAGCGGTAGAACCGGCAAAATCATGAAACCCGAGTTGGGCAAGCCAGCCACCGCCCCAAATCCAATGCCCGCTTATCGGGTAGATAACGGTGCTCATAATAACACTGAAAATCAGATATGCTTTGAACTTAGTGCGTTCCGCCATTGCGCCGGAGACAATAGTAGCCGCGGCGGCGCAGAAAACGGTCTGGAACATAACATTGGTATAGGTTGGGACATTGCTAGCGTAATTACCGGTGATAAAAAAGTCCAGACTGCCTATAAAGCCGTTTGCTATTGAAGTGGTGCCATACATTAATCCGAAGCCCAAAAACCAATAGCCGAGTGAGCCGAAAACAAAGTCCATCAGTATTTTCATTATTATATTGCCTGCGTTTTTTGCCCGTGTAAAACCCGTTTCAACCATTGCAAAGCCGGCTTGCATAAAAAAGATTAAAGCCGTGCCAAGCAGTACCCATACGGTGTCAATTGTTGAAATCATCAGAATCAATACCTCTCTTTTGTTATTTCTATTAAAAAGATGTGCGGTTTTACGGCAAAGCCCAAAACCTCACATCTTTGTGCGTAATTAAAAAAATAAAATAGTAATTTTTCAATAAAAAAGAGCTGCCGAGTCAAACCCAACAGCTCCATTACTGATAAAGGAAGTATAGCTTGCGGGAATTCATTTGTCAATAATTTTTTGAACAGTAATGAATAAAAGTTGAACAAAAATCGATAATCTTCCTTAGCTAAATTAAAAATATAATTTGCTGGACTTTTATCATAAAATAATATATGTTGATTATATAAATATAGATAGGAGCAAATCAATGCTTAATATAGCTCTAATATGTGTCGGCAAATTAAAAGAATCTTATTTGCGTGAAGCTGCCGCGGAGTATCAAAAGCGGCTCAGCGCGTTTTGCCGTTTGGAGATAACCGAACTTTCTCCATGCAAACTGCCGGAAAATCCATCACCTGCTCAAGTTGAAGCGGCACTGATACAAGAGGGTGGCCAAATAATGGCGAAAATTCCTTCAAACGCAAAGGTTTATGCGCTTTGTATTGAAGGCAAACAGCTTTCTTCCGGGGAGCTGAGTGCTAAGCTTGTGACCGAAACCAACCGCGGCGTTTCAAATATCACGCTGATAATCGGCGGTTCGCACGGCCTTTCAGAAGATGTGAAAAAGCGGGCAGATTTAATGCTCTCCATGTCCAAAATGACCTTTCCGCATCAATTAGCGAGAATAATGCTGCTTGAACAGCTTTACAGAGCGGTTATGATTAGCAATGGGGGAAAGTACCACAAATAGCGGTTAGAGGTTAGCGGATAGGAAATGATGTTTTGAGTTAAAAGATTATTTAGATATTTAAGGTTCTTTTAAGGGTGATATGATAGGGTTTCTATGAAGGGTGATATAATGCGGATTTTATTGGTGGAAGATGAACAGCATATAGCGGAAGCCTTGGCAAAAATACTTCAAAACAATAAATATACTGTTGATGTTGTACATAACGGCGACGATGGTCTTGACTATGCGTTGTCAAATGTTTACGATGTGATTCTGCTTGACATTATGCTGCCGAAGAGAAGTGGCCTTGAGGTTTTAGAGGAATTCAGAAAAAAGAATAAGACAACGCCGGTTATTATGCTGACAGCCCGCGGAGAAGTATCCGATAAAATTACGGGGCTTGATTTAGGGGCTGATGATTATATTCCAAAGCCTTTTAACTCGGATGAACTGCTTGCGCGAATTCGTGCCGCATCCCGCAGAAAAAATGAAATTGTATCGCTAAACAGGATTTTTACATTTGAAGACATTTCCCTTAACGCTGAAATACTGGTTCTGTCATGCGAAACCGAAAGCATTACATTAACATTAAAAGAGAGTATGCTTTTGGAATACTTCATTTGCAACAATGAAATAATTTTGTCAAAAGACAAGATTATCGAAAAAATATGGGGCTATGACAGTGACGCAGCAGATAATAATGTGGAAGTATACATTTCGTTTTTAAGAAAAAAACTTCAGTATGTTAATTCAAAGACAGGTATTTTAACAGTGAAAGGATTGGGATATAAATTATGTTTAAAAAACTAAGAACAAAATTTTTGCTGATGTATATGGGCACAGTTGCAATACTTGTATTCGTGCTTTTTGCACTGGTGATTATATTCCAACTTAATGATATAAACAGGGCTTCAAACGCTGAACTTCATAATATCGAAAGCAATTATCTGTTTAAAAATTCACCTGACCCGAATAACAAGGATTTGCCTAGATTTCCTACTCCTATTATCGTGTGGCTGAATGTAAACAAAGTAATAACAAATGTGAAAAGCACCAATAAAATGGAGGATAACTATTACAGAACGCTGACACAAACAGCCTTGTCCCAAAATAAAACTATCGGGGAGTTTAAAATCAATGATACATACTTTAGGTATAAAGTAGCAGAAAGCAGAATAATTTTTTTGGATATTTCAAGAGATGCTCAGATGCTTTTAAGAATGATAAAAACATTTTTATGGGTAGTTGTTCCGATGTTGTTCATTATATTTTTAGCAAGTTTTTATTTTGCTGATAAGGCGATTAAGCCGATTGAACAGGCAGATAAAAAGCAGAAGGAGTTTATCGCCAACGCATCACATGAATTAAAAACGCCGTTAACGGCAATTTCGGCAAATGTTGACGTTTTATTGGCAGATGCAAATGAAAGCCGGGGGAAATGGTTATCCAACATTAAGGCGGAAACACAGCGGATGGCGAAGCTTACAGGTAACCTCTTGTATTTAACAAAAATGGATTATGAGGGTACAGGGGAAAAGCCGGAAACCATTGATTTGAGCAGCTTGACAGAAAAGTATTTGCTGCCGGTTGAAGCAGTGTTCTTTGAAAAATGGATTAAAATAGATATCAATCTCTCGCCAAATGTGCAAATAAAAGCCGACCCGGAACAGATTCTTCAGATGATTGGTGTTTTAATAGACAATGCTGTTAAATATACAGGCGGAGAGATTAAGATTTCACTCGAAAAAGCTCATCATGACGCAAAGCTGACGGTTTATAATAACGGTGAGGGAATTTCGAAAGAAGATTTACCGAAAATTTGGGATAGGTTTTACAGGGGAGATAAGTCAAGAGAATATACAGGTGGATTTGGCTTAGGCCTCCCTATAGCGAAATCAATTACTGAAAGGTTTAAAGGCACAATTGAAGCACAAAGTTCTCCCGGAGAATGGACAAAATTTATCGTAAAAATACCGCTTGCATAAGGCAGGCGGCATTTTTTACGTGTTAAGGTTGATTTAAGGTTGGAGTGCAACAATGAATTGCACAGCAAAGTTAATGAAAAACAAGGAGGAAAAAGAAAATGAATTTTGCCACAATCAAAAACAGCCTATTAAGTTCTTTAATACCAGCCCTCAGCGCGATAGTAGTTTTTATTAGCTGCCTAACCGGGTCTTACGTGAAGATAACACCTTTCGAGTGCGAACCGGCAACTTCGGGTTCATACCCTGTTGTCGGCACCGGCCAGCACGCTTTCTGGAACAGTGACGGAGCGGAAATTGCCGCGCCGGCCAAGGGAGAAGCGTTTTACGGCCAGGACGCTCAGTTTACCGGTAATGAGCCAAGTTACAAGGATAATAATGATGGAACAGTCAGCGATTTAGTGACAGGGCTTATGTGGACGCAAACCCCCGATTTGAATGGGGACGGAACAATAAACATAAATGACAAACTTACGCTTGCAAAAGCAGTAAAGAGCACAGGCAGCATTAAAGTCGGCGGTTACAGCGATTGGCGGCTGCCCACAATCAAGGAGCTGTATTCACTCATTAACTTCAACGGCACGGATCCTAAAGTCGAGGATACAGATACTACAGGCTTGACACCGTTCATAGACACGCGCTATTTTAAGCTTGGCTACGGCGACATCAGTGCGGGCGAGCGTATTATTGACGCGCAGTTTGCCACCTCAACAATATACGCGGGCAAGACCTTCGGCGTGCTGCAAACCATGTTTGGGGTGAACTTTGCGGATGGGCGGATCAAGGGCTATCCTACTTTAATTGGAAACACAAATCTGTTAAAGAAAAATTTGTCGGCACCGACGTTCTATGTGATTTACGTGCGAGGGAACCTTGCGTATGGTGTTAACGACTTTACTGATAATAAAGACGGCACGGTTACCGATAAAGCGACAAAGCTGATGTGGTCGCAAAACGACAGCGGTACGTCCATGAACTGGGAGCAAGCCCTTGCATGGGTACAAACAAAAAATGTGGAGAATTATTTAGGGCACAGTGACTGGCGGCTGCCGAACGTCAAAGAACTGCAAAGCATCGTCAATTATACGCGGGCTCCCGCTGTGACGAATTCTCCCGCGATTGACCTTGTATTCAACGCAACTAAAATGAAGAATGAAGCCGGTCAGGATGACTACGGCTGTTACTGGTCATCAACAACTCACATCAGCAGTTCCCAAATCAATCCCGGTGCACGGGCAGCATATGTAAGCTTTGGGCGTGCAATGGGTCAGATGTTTGGAATATGGATGGATGTACACGGCGCAGGCGCACAGCGCAGCGATCCGAAGGCCGGAGACCCGGCAGATTTTGCGGATGGATTCGGACCGCAGGGAGATGCAATCAGAATTAACAACTATGTCAGGTTGGTACGCAACGCAAATTAGAATAATCTGAAATAATCTTATTTCGATTGCGTTTTACGAGAAATTTATGTTAAACAAAAAGGAGAGTTAAAAATGAATTTTATTGCAGTAAAAAAAGTTTTTATGAGGCTGCTGGCATCAGCACTTGGCGTGATTTTATCACTTGTTAACGCTGGTTCGTCCGGGCGTATTATTCCGGCAGAGCGCGACCCTGCATCTGTGGGGTCATACCCGATAGTCGGCACAAGTCAAACTGGTTTGTGGGACAGTGACGGCAACAAAATCGATGCGCCTGCTAAAGATGAAGCTTTTTACGGTCAGGATGCCCAATTTACAAGTACTAAGCCCGTTTATACCACAAGCAGCGACGGGTTGACAGTGAAGGACGAGATAACCGGTTTAACATGGCAGCAAAGTTACAGTAATATTACTTGTTATTGGAAAGGTGCTCAAAATGCAGTTCTGGCCCTCAATAAGTTAAAATACGGAGGCTACAGTGACTGGCGGCTGCCGACTATCAAGGAACTTTATTCCATATGGAACGGAAGTGCCGGCTGGCCATCTATAAACACAGATTATTTTGATATCAATTATCTTAGTGAGGTAGACCTCAGCCACAAAATATTTTGGAGCAGCAACAAATATTCCGGGCTCATGGGGAATACAGCAGACGCCCCCGCCGGCGCAGAACTCGCTTTCGGTGTGAATTTCGGCACAGGCCATATCAAAGCCTATACTGTCAGTGTAGGTCCTATGCATTATGTCCGCTGTGTAAGAGGCAACCTCGCATACGGGGTCAATTTATTTCAAAACAATAGTGACGGCACTATTACAGATTTGGCAACCGGATTAATGTGGTCAAAGACGGACAGCGGTTCGGGAATGGATTGGGTGCACGCTTTGGCATACGCCCAAGCACAGAACAACGCAAATTATCTTGGGCACAGCGACTGGCGGCTGCCAAATGTAAAGGAGCTTCAGAGCATTGTTGACTATACGCGTTCTCCAGCGGCAACAAATGCAGCCAATGCCGGGCCGGCCATTGACCCGTTGTTTACCTGCACAGGAATAACGAACGAAGCGGGCAATGCTGACTATCCCTATTACTGGTCAAACACCTCGGTAGTTGCGAAGAAAAACGATCCTTATAGTAATGCATGGTATGTCGCTTTCGGAAGAGCGGTTGACGGAAACGGAGAGGATCTTCACGGAGCCGGCGCAGTCCGTTTTGACGCCAAGGTTCTGAAAGGTACTGCTGAAGGAGAAGAAAGAGTACTAAACTATGTTAGGCTGGTACGCAGTGTAAATTAGTGCAATAACTAAAAACTATGGATAACGGTTAGCAGACAGCGAATGAAAGTTCATTGTTACTAACCGTTATCTCTTTTCATTGTTTAAGGTTCATTTGATTTTATACGGAAGTGATTTTGAGTTCACGCGTTTTTTTTTGCAACTGTCAATTGCCGGCCACACTATTAAGCAGAATAACATTCTTTTTGCCAAGCTTTCGCATTATTTTGGTCAGATTAACAAAAGTTGCGCGGAAATCTAACTTATTAGCGAAATTCCTTGCAAATCAAGGCTAAATCGTATATAATACTATAAGTTAGTAAATAAATATATTATTTCGGAGGTAACAAAAATGGCAATTAAGGTTGGTATTAACGGCTTTGGGCGCATTGGCCGCCTTGCATTTAGGCAAATGTTCGGTGCGGAAGGTTATGAAATCGTTGCAATCAACGACTTAACTGACGCAAAAATGCTTGCACATCTTCTTAAATACGACTCATCTCAAGGCCGCTACGTAAAGGGCGACACTGTTATAGCAAAAGAAAATTCGATTATTGTTGATGGCAAAGAAATTACCATTTACGCGCAAAAGAACCCCGCTGACCTCCCTTGGGGCGAGCTCGGTGTTGATGTTGTTCTTGAATGCACAGGTTTCTTCGCATCCAAAGAAAAGTCGGCAGCGCACATCAAAGCAGGCGCAAAGAAAGTTATCATTTCCGCTCCCGCAGGCGACGACCTTCCCACCGTTGTTTTCGGCGTAAACGAAAACATCTTAAAAGCGGATGATGTTATCATCTCTGCCGCATCCTGCACAACAAACTGCCTTGCTCCGATGGCTTTTGCCCTTAACAACCTTGTTAAGATTGAAAAAGGCTTTATGACAACTATCCATGCTTATACCGGCGACCAAATGGTGCTTGACGGTCCGCACAGAAATGGCGACCTTCGCAGAGCCCGCGCAGCCGCCATTAATATAGTTCCAAACTCAACGGGCGCTGCAAAGGCAATCGGCCTTGTTATCCCGGAACTTGCCGGCAAACTTGACGGTTCGGCTCAGCGCGTTCCGGTTGCAGCCGGTTCCATCACCGAACTTGTTGCTATTGTAAACGGTGTTGTTACTGTTGATCAGATTAACGTGGCAATGAAGGCTTCCGCTTCCGTTTCGTTCGGCTATACAGAAGACCAAATCGTTTCCTCCGATGTTATCGGCATCACAGTCGGTTCTTTGTTTGACGCCACACAAACCAAGGTTACGACGCTTGAAGGCGGCAAAACAATGGTGAAGGTCGTTTCCTGGTATGACAACGAAAATTCATACACCAGCCAGATGGTCAGAACAATTAAATATTTTGCAGAGCTTGCGTAATTTAGTCAGTTATTTTTAAAATACGTGGGGCGGGCACAGCTTGTGTCCGCCTTGTATTTGCAGGTAAGGTAAGAGGTGATCGAAAAATGTCCACAGAACGGCTTGATAAAATAATCGCGTCGCAAAGCAGCTTTTCGCGCAAGGATGCCCGCAACCTAATTAAGGACGGGGGTGTTTGCGTCAATGGCAAAACAATGACAAGTTCGGATGTTGCGATTGATGTTGAAAATGATTCAATTACGCTGTTCGGCAAAGCTTTTACGGTGAAAAGGTTCATCTACATAATGCTAAACAAACCGGCGGGAATCTTAAGTGCCGCAAAGGATGCACGGGCAAAAACGGTTGTCGACCTTGTGCCGCCTGCTATGTACAGGCGCGGACTTTTTCCGACGGGCAGGCTTGATAAGGACACAACAGGCTTCATGCTGATTACCGATGACGGGGATTTTGCGCACAGAATACTGTCGCCCAAAAACCACGTTTTCAAAACCTATGAAGCACGCCTTGCATCACCTGTAAGCGATGCTATGCTCGAAAGTCTTATTGATGGCATAACGCTTGCTGATTCAACTAAATGCTTGCCTGCGTATGCTGAGGTAATTGCTCAAGAAGAAAACCCGTTGATAAGGGTGAAAATCCGGGAAGGCAAGTATCATCAGATTAAAAGAATGTTTGCCGCTCTGGACAACGAGGTTATTGAACTCAAACGTACGAAAATCGGCGACTTGCAACTGGATGAAACCCTTAATGAGGGCGAATGCAGAGAAATGACGCAGGCCGAAGTTTTGCTCATTATCAATGACTGATTGTCAACAAAACAAGTAGGGATTGTACTATAATAATCAACAGATTGTATGTTTAGCGGGCTTTTATGATAATGACCGCTAAATGTTGTACTTGACATAATAGGCAACTTTATCTATAATATCGTTATGTCAATTATGCAGTCAGAAAGAAGGATGGTCACGCATTATGCAGGAAACTATATTAACACAAGAGGGCTACCAAAAGCTTCTTGAAGAACTTGAGTCTTTAAAAACCATCGGGCGTGATGAAACTGCTGAAAGAATTAGTATAGCGCGTTCTTTCGGTGACCTTTCTGAAAACGCTGAATACAATGAGGCTATGAACGAACAGGCAAGGATGGAGGCTCGAATAACGAAAATCGAGCAGGATTTGATTAATGTCGTTATTATTGATGAAAACGCTATTGGCACCGAATTGGTTCGTGCGGGTTCAAAGGTTAAGCTAAAAGATATTGAATTAAAAAAATCAGTTGAATATCAAATCCTTGGTAAAAACGAAGCAGATCCGGACGAGGGAATTATTTCAGACCAATCACCGTTAGGGTTAGCGCTGATAGGCCGCAAAGAGGGCGAAACGGTTGAAGTAAAAGTTCCCAACGGAAAAGTTCTTGCGTTCAAGATTATGAAAATTATAAAATAAATTGCGGGCGCCGGGCACAGTCCGTCGCCTTTTTCTTAGTTAACATTACTTTTCGCTTTATAGAAAGGAATGGGATAATAAATGCCCGAAGATACAAGCAATACTCCTGTAACACCGGATGAAGCAGAAACTATTTTAGATACAAACGAGCTCAGGCAAATCCGTGTTGAAAAGCTTGAAGCATTAAAAAAAGCCGGGCAGGACCCGTTTACAATAACCACCGCCGAACAATCTCATACCGCAGCAGAAATTGTCAGTCGCTTTGAAGAAATGGAAGGCACTGATGTTTCTATCTGTGGGCGAATAATGACATGGCGCGATATGGGCAAGGCGAGCTTTATTGATATCCATGACCGCTCAGGGCGCATGCAGATTTATGTCAGGATTGATGACATTGGCGAGGATTGCTATACCGAGTTCAAAAAGTGGGACATCGGCGACATTGTCGAAGTGAAAGGCTTTGTTTTCCGTACACGCAGGGGTGAAATATCGGTGCATGCAAAGCAAATAAGGCTTCTTTCCAAATCGCTTTTACCATTGCCCGAAAAGTTCCATGGTTTAAAGGATACGGACACCCGCTATCGTCAACGGTATGTGGATTTAATAATAAACCCGGATGTTAAGCAAAACTTCATTAAACGCTCCCTTATTATAAGGGAAATTCGCAACTGCCTTGACGCGCAGAACTTCATCGAGGTGGAAACACCTATCCTTGTACCAAACGCCGGGGGCGCTGCCGCAAGGCCTTTTATGACGCACCACAATTCCCTTGATGAAGACCTGCATTTGCGTATTTCTTTGGAGCTTTACCACAAACGCCTTATTGTCGGCGGGCTCGAAAGAGTTTATGAAATCGGCAGAGTTTTCCGCAATGAGGGGTTATCCGTCAGGCACAATCCTGAATTCACTCTTTTGGAACTGTACCAGGCATACACCGATTATTACGGCATGATGGATCTTGTAGAAAACTTAATCCGCACCGTTGCTCAGAATGTTCTCGGTACTACCACTATCAGCTATGACGGCGTTGAAATTGACCTTTCAAAGCCATTTGAACGCTATACAATGGTGGAAGCCGTTAAAAAATATTCCGGCGTTGATTTTGACACTATTGACCTTGAACAGGCAAAGGCGCTCGCAAATGATCGCCACATAAAATTTGAAGACAGGCATAAAAAGGGTGATTTGCTGAATCTGTTTTTCGAAGAATTTGTCGAAGAACATTTGGTTCAGCCTGTCTTTATCCTCGACCATCCTGTCGAAATCTCTCCGCTCGCGAAGCGTAAGAAGTCAAAACCGGATTACACCGAACGTTTTGAACTGTTCGTCACCGGCAGAGAATTGGCAAACGCTTTTTCGGAGCTTAATGACCCTATTGACCAGAGAGGCCGCTTCGAAGCGCAGGAAGCGCTTATTGTTGCCGGCGATGACGAAGCGAACAAGACTGACGAAGACTTTTTAACTGCGTTGGAATATGGTATGCCGCCCACCGGCGGTATCGGCATTGGTATCGACCGTTTGACAATGCTGTTAACCGACAGTTATTCAATCAGGGATGTGCTGCTGTTTCCCACGATGAAAAGGATATAATAAGGTTAAATCATGAAAATATCTGTTGTGCTGGCCGCCTACAAAGGTGAAAAGTATTTAGCCGAACAGCTTTCGTCCGTTTTGCCCCAACTTGGGCCGGATGACGAGCTGATAATCTCCGATGATTTGCCTTTTGGCGAAACAAAGAAAATCGTTGATGCTTTTGCAGCAGGGGACAGCAGAATAAAATACATTGAGGGCAAAGGCAAAGGTGTTTGCAAGAATTTTGAAAACGCCATCAATATGACAACAGGCGATATCATTTTCTTAAGCGACCAGGATGATGTTTGGCTGCCTGAAAAGGTTGAAACCGTTTTGCGGGAATTTGACAAAGGCGCCACGGTGGTGCTCCATGACGCAAAAGTAACGGACGCTTTTTTAAAAATCACATCACCTTCTTATTTTGAAGTTCACGGCTCAAAAGCCGGTTTTATAAACAACCTTATTCGCAATTCCTTTATGGGTTGCTGCATGGCGTTTACTGCAGATTTCAAGAAAACGATTCTGCCTTTTCCGGACGACTTGCCGATGCACGATTGGTGGATAGGGCTTTTGGGTGAACTGAAAGGCACAGTCAGTTTTATACACCAGGCTTTAATCCTGTACCGCCGCCATCCTGATACAGTTACCGGAAAGATGACATCCTCGGGGAAGAAATTTTTCTGGCGGGCTGAAATGCTGTTTTTTGTTACCGAGCGGGTTATCTCCAAGAAAAAAAATAGAGGTGCAAAATGAACTCATACTCCGTTACCGGCTGCATCGTAACCCATAATAATATGCGCACAATAAAAGAAACGTTAGATACACTTCTTCAAAACACCAAAGGCGTTAATTTCAAACTTTATGTGGTTGATAATCTCTCAACCGACGGCACACCGGATTTTATCAAAGCAAATTACAGCGATGTTGAGATTGTATTGCCCGGCGACAATAAGGGCTTCGGCGCAGGGCACAACAAAATTTTAAGCTTGCTCAACTCAAAATATCACGCGATAATAAACCCGGACATTTCCATTGAAGACGATGTTATTCATAAACTTGCAGAATTCATGGACGAAAACGAAGATGTCGGGTTAGCATCTCCGCGCATTTGTTTCCCGGAAGGCAAGGAGCAAATATTAGGCAAGCGCAACCCGAGCATTAAGTATCTTGTTGCCAGCAGATTCAGAAAAAAAGATAAACCCGGGCATTTGCTGCGTGAATATGCCATGCTCGATGCGGACCTTACCCGCCCTTTTGATATTGAAAATGCAACAGGCTGTTTTATGTTTATAAGAACAGATTTGTTCAAAAAGCTCGGAGGCTTTGACGAAAAATACTTCATGTATTTTGAGGATGCAGACTTGACAAGGGTTGTGCGAAAAACAAAAAGAGCTGTTTTCTTTCCGGATGCTGTTGTTCTTCATGTTTGGGGGAGAGAAAGCAAAAAAAATATGAAACTGATGCTGGTGCAAATTAAGTCTATGTTTCATTATTTTTCAAAGTGGAAATAGTTTCTTGAATATGTATAAAAGGTCTGTGTATTATAAATGAAAAACAAATATTTGAAAAATTTTTATAAGTATCGTTTTCTGCTGCAGGAAATTGTCCGTAAGAATGTAAAGCTCCAATACCGTGATTCGGTACTTGGGATTTTTTGGACTTTTTTGCAGCCGCTTTTAACAACAATGGTTCTGGTTCTGGTCTTTGGCCGGATATTCGGCAAAACATCGGATGGCGTTGTAAATTACCCGATTTACCTGCTTTGCGGTCGTCTGCTTTATGAGTTTTACAGCCAGGCAACAAAACGCGCGATGCATTCCATAACGGGAAGCGCTTCGGTCATCAAAAAAGTATATGTTCCAAAATATATTTACCCGCTTTCAAATATCATTTCAACCTTTGTAACTTTTTTAATTTCGCTCACAGTTCTTGTCGCCATGATGGCTTATTATATGATTTTTACAAACAGCCCTTTGCATCTTACTCCGTATGCACTGCTTGTTTTTGTGCCGATTATTATTATTTTCCTGCTTTGCATAGGTGTAGGCTTGATACTTTCGGTGCTTTCGGTGTTTTTTAAAGATGTTGAGTATCTGTATGATGTTTTTTGCCTGTTACTTTTCTATATGACCCCGGTGTTCTACAAAATTAACTCACTCCATCTTTCAACTACCGTTCAATATATGCTCATGGCTAACCCATTGTATTCAATTGTTTCGATGTTCAGGGCCTGTGTTCTTTACGGTGTGATGTGGAACTGGAACTGGTTTTACTATTCTTTTGGATTCAGTGTGATTACTATTATTATCGGTATGTGGGCGTTCTATAAAAAACAGGATAAATTCATCCTGTACCTCTAATTTAAAATACTGAATTTGCACAACATCGAAGATGGAAAGAGATGTTCATAAATATGCCAAAACCCGTAATCAAGGTTGAAAATGTCAGCATGATGTTCAACCTGAACAATGAAAAAATCGACAATATCAAGGAATATTTTATTAAACTTATTACCCGAAAGCTTCATTTCAGCGAGTTTTGGGCGCTTAGAGATATTTCATTCACCGTCAATAAAGGCGAAAGGATTGGAATATTGGGACTTAACGGCGCTGGCAAAAGCACATTACTGAAAGCAATTTCCGGCGTAATGAAGCCAACCGAAGGCTCTATATCCATTTCAGGTGTTATCGCACCGCTTTTAGAGCTTGGCGCGGGGTTCGATTCGAATTACTCCGGCAAAGAAAATATATTTCTTTATGGTGCAACAATGGGTTATTCCCGTAAATTCATGATGACAAAATATGATGAAATTCTTGCCTTCAGTGAACTGAAGGATTTTATTGATGTACCCGTTAAAAATTTTTCATCCGGTATGAAAGCCCGTTTGGGGTTTGCCATAGCCACAGCTGTGGAGCCGCAGATACTGATTCTTGATGAGGTTCTTTCTGTTGGTGACGCCAAGTTCAGAATAAAAAGCGAAGCAAAAATCACAAGCATGTTTCAAAAAGGCATAACCGTTATTTTTGTTTCCCACAACACCGAGCAGGTGCGCCGCATTTGCAACACTGCAATACTTTTGGAAAAAGGCAGAATAATAGCACAGGGCACTGCCGACGATGTGTGCGACATTTACGACACAATAACAAACAAAAAATAGAAACGGGGGAGTAACAATGGTTATCGGCGCAATATTTGCCGGCGGATCAGGCAGCAGAATGGGCAGTTCCGACATACCCAAGCAATACCTTATGCTTGGCACCAAGCCTATCATCGTTCACACCGTTGAAAAATTCTTTGTTAACTCCGAGTTGGATAAAATAATTGTGCTTTGCCCAAAACAATGGGTCGGGCCTACCCGCGATATGGTTGAAAAAAGCCTTGGCAAGACCGACAGAATCACGGTGATTGAGGGTGGCATCACAAGAAACGACACGCTTGCCTGTGCACTTAATTTCATTGAATCAAACTTCGGGTTGGACGACGATACGGTTATTGTTACGCATGATGCTGTCCGCCCGTTTGTGACGCATAGAATAATAAGCGAAAACATAAAAGCCGCCCAAAAATTCGGCGCCTGCGATACGGTTGTGCCATCATCCGACACAATTGTTGAAAGCAATGACGGCGAGCAAATCAGCTTTATCCCCGAGCGCAACAGAATGTACCAGGGGCAAACACCGCAATCCTTCAAAGCAAAGAAGCTAAAGGATGTTTATGAGAGTCTTTCAACGGATGAAAAGGCGCTGCTCACAGATGCCTGCAAAATCTTCACAATCAAAGGCGAACCCGTTCACTTGGTTGAGGGAGAGGTATTTAATATTAAAATTACATTTCCATATGATTTGAAGGTTGCAAGGGTGTTGCTTGAAGGAGCGATAAGCGATGATTAACGCAATTTATCAGCTTGTAGCGCCTCGTATGATTGAAGTAACTTATAAAGAATTTGACTTGGATGGCAGTACTGTTGTTGTCCGTCCGCTCCGTCTTGCTGTGTGCAAGGCGGATCAGCGTTATTATCAGGGTTTGCGCTCAAAGGCTGCATTAAGCGCAAAGCTGCCGATGGCTTTAATCCACGAATGCGTGGCGGAAGTGATCTATGATGGCAGCGGCACTTTCAAGGCGGGGGAGCGGGTTATTCCAATCCCAAACACCCCCACGCAGGAAGATGCTATTGTGGCCGAGAATTATCTGCAATCCAGCTTTTTTAAATCAAGCGGAGTTGACGGTTTTTTGCAGGACTATATATTTACAATCCCACAAAGGCTTGTGCGCCTGCCAGCTGATATCAGTTTGGATGTGGCGGCTTTCACCGAGCTTGTCAGTGTAGCAGTTCATGCAATTACTCGTTTTGAAAAGATTTCCCACGCCCGCCGCGAAAAAATCGGCGTATGGGGCGACGGAAATTTGGGCTTTATCACGGCGTTATTATTGCATTACATCTGCCCGGATGCCAAACTTAACGTTTTTGGCACGGTCGAAGAAAAACTTTCTTATTTCACCTTTGCGGATAGGACAATTAATGTTGATGCGGCAGATGCCGGCATCAAAGTTGACCATGCTTTTGAATGTGTCGGCGGCGATTATGCAAGCGGCGCTATCAATCAGATTATCGATTTAATTGAACCGGAAGGAACCATTTCATTAATGGGCGTTTCGGAAAACCTTGTGGATATAAACACACGTTTGATTTTGGAAAAAGGGTTGCGGTTGTTCGGCTCAAGCCGCAGCGGCAAAGCTGATTTTGAGCGTACCGTCGCACTTTATAATGAATTTGCAGATATTCCGCATTATTTGGAAAATCTGGTTGGTGATGTGGTTCAAATAAGGAGCATAACCGATATCCACAGGGCATTTGAACTTGACGTGAATCGAAATTTCGGTAAAACGATTTTGAACTGGGAAAAGTAATTGAGGTAACATATGCCAAAAGTATCCGTCATAGTACCGGCATACAATGCCGAAAAATACCTTCGTGAAACCCTCGATTGTCTTGAGGCTCAAACGCTGCCGGATATCGAGGTTATTATTGTTAATGACGGTTCAACCGATACGACCCGGGTTATAATTGATGAATACTGCGCAGGCATTTCGGATAACATCATATTTAAATCGATAACTCAGTTAAACGCCGGCGTTTCCGTTGCGCGGAATACTGGATTGGAGACTGCACAGGGCGAATATGTTCTTTTCCTTGACAGTGATGACCTGTTGACAGCGGGTTCGTTGGAGGCCTTTTACAGCGCGTTGAAAGAGAATAATGCCGATGTTGCAATCGGCAGGCTGCAAAGTTTCGGCGCAACCAAAGAAACCTTTAACCCGTTTGCCGACAAATTGGCGAATAAAGTCGAAATTGATATGTTTGACAAGGAGTTGCTTTGGAATTTTCTTGTCGGCAATAAGTGTTATAACAGAGAAAAGTTAATCAATTCAGGCGTGCGCTTTCCGTTGCTTAAGTATTCGGAAGAGGGCGCATTTTTTATGGAATTCGTTCTTGCCGGCGCAAAAATTACCGGCACACCCGATGCCTGCATGAAGTACAGGCGGCACAGCGCTGAAGAAGGGCTCTCCGTGAGCCAATGCGTCAGCCTTTTGCTTGCAAAAGACTTTATTGCATCCCTAACCCGCATATATACCGCCGCTGTAAAAGCGTTGGAGACAGCTCCGCCGCAGATAAACAGAGAAGATTACCTGCAGGAGATTATCCTAAAGACCGACCGCATATTGATTGCCCAGTTTTACCGTCTTTTTTGGAGAGCGGATCAAGATTGCTTGAACTACATTGGCGAGCAGCACGAAATACTTATTTCAAAAATGACCGTAAAAACAGTAAATGAGATGAAAAAAGAGAACGCGGACCTGCCTTCGTTTGTTTTTGACAAAAAAGGGCTTGCCGAAAAGCCGCAGGTAACTGTAATCCTCGGGGTTTGCGGCGGCAATGACCTTAATCAAACAATAAATTCCATTTTTGCCCAGTCAATGCCGGCGTTTGAACTGATTTTGCCGGCTACTCTGCTTGAACAAGGCAAAATACCCGAACAGTGGCGGGGCTGCGAAAATATTAAGATCTTGACGGATGAAAACTTTTGGCGCGAGGCAAAAAAAGCTGCGAAATCCACACGGGTTTTGCGCATAAAAAAACCCTTCAAGTTAGATGAAAGGTTTTTTAGGTTTATTTTAAAACTTGAAATGCCAAGTGTCTTAAAAGACCGCTTCTTCAACGAACTTTTCTATGCAATAACATTTGCTTTTAAAATTAAAGGCCTGTAACGAAAGGTTAGCAGAATCCCCCTGTCATCTGCGGATGACATCCCCCTTTGGCAAGGGGGACAAGAATGCTCCCGATTTTCCTCCCGACTTGCCTCCCTTGTTAAAGGGAGGGGGACCGCTTGCGGTGGTGGGATTCTTCGGACAGGATCGCTTGCGGTGGTGGGATTTTTATTTTGCCTTGATTATGAGCAAGGGGGATGAAAATGAAAAAACTATTTTACGCTCTATATGCGTTAAGCTTTAATATTTGCAGAATTGCCCCTCTTAAAAAAAATCGGGTGGCTCTTGTTTCGCCCCATAATGCCGCTTTTAACGACAGCTTAGGTCAAATAAAACGCGAATTTGAAAAAAGAGGCGAATTTGAATTTGTTTTCATTTCACGCAAAGATTTGGAAATTGTAAAGCAAAAAAGCCTTACAAAAATATTTTTGTCCTGTTTTCATGCTATTGGCTTTTTTACAGTCAAAGCTTACCGCTTAGCAACCTCAAAATATGTCTTTTTAAACGATAACTTTATGCCAATGGCAAAACTGAATTTTAACAAGCAGGCTGTCATCACACAGTTGTGGCACGCGGAGGGCGCATTTAAAAAATTTGGGCAGGCGCTAAGCGTATCAAAGGATATAGCCCAAAGAGAAGCGCAATGCAACAAAAAATTGACCTATGTTGTTTGTTCATCCAAAGCGGTTGCGCCGATATATGCCCAAGCGTTTGGTGTCCCGGAAGAAAGGGTTTTGCCGTTTGGTTCGCCGAGAACAGACTGTTTCTTTGAAGATCATGACATACCTAATTTAAGAAAAAAACTCGAAAATGAGCATCCGGAGTGCAGAAGTAAAGTATTAATACTTTACGCGCCCACCTTTAGAGATAATGCTGAAAATGATAAAATGTTGCTCGATAGTTTTGATTTTGAAGAGTTCAAAAGCCGTTTCGGCGATGAGTATGCGCTCTTGATCCGTTTGCACCCGCAAATCCATTCCACATCCGTTGACATGGAAGTTGCCGTTGATGTAACATCCTGGCCAAATGTCGGTGAGCTTGTTTTGCTCTGCGATATACTGATTACGGATTATTCTTCAATCTGCATGGACTTCGCTTTGCTCGAAAAACCCTGTGTGTTTTACGCCTTTGACTTGAAGGATTACATTGATGGACGCAACTTTTATTTTGACTACAAAAAATATGTCCCCGGCCCTATTGCCGAAACCTTTGGCGAATTGCTTGACGCAATCGAAAAGGGTGGCAGGGACGAGGACAAATTAAAAGAATTCCGTGCATTTAATTTTGATGAGCCTGACGGCAAAGCTGCCGAAAGGGTAGTGGATTATATTATTAAAAATTATCCTTCAAATAACCTATAATCAATTCAATAACACGCTCGGTTGCCTTTCCGTCGCATGCCCCCATTTGGCTGCGCAGGAAGGCTTCAATTTTTTCCTTTGGCGGGTTGTCAAGAACTTCTCTAATAGCTTTCAGCAATTCGGGCTGCTTGTAAACCACCGGGCCCGGTAAATCTTCCGGATACTTCAGGTAAAAATCTCTGTCGTAACTCTCAAAATCGGGGCAATAAAACAGCATCGGGCATCCCAGAGCAGCGGCATCGAAAATGACCGAGGAATAATCGGTGATGACTAAATCGGCGGCGGCAAGCAGTTCGGAGGTGGGTTCGTCGCTTAAATCAACTATTTTGTCAACCATCTTGCCTTTCAGGTAATCCTCTTTCATAATCGGATGTTTTTTGATAATAAAAATTTCACCCTCAGCCAGCTCGCTGTTAAGTTTTCCCCAGTCAATTTGCGGGTCGTATTCAGCCGGTTTGCTGTTTAGTTCCCTGAATGTCGGGCAGAAAAGGATAATCTTTTTCCCTTTTAATAAAGGGTGTTTGCTCAGCATATTTTCGCGGAGTTTCGCGCGGCTTTCGGGATTAATCAAAGTGTCCGTTCGAGGTACGCCTATGGGCAAAACGGCGTCAACATTAATGCCAAAGGCATGCGCATAATGCTCTCGGCAAGGTTCCGAACTTACACAAACCGCGCTGTACTGTGAATGTGTGCGCTTCTCTTCCTCTTTTGTCAAGCGGGATGGCGCGTCAAGTCCAAAGCGCTTAAATGCTCCGCAGGCATGCCAAAGCTGCACAACCTTTTGCCCTTTGCGAAGCTTAAACATCCGCAGGTATCGCACATAGTCGTCCGTCACAATAACCTTATTTGTCAGCAGATTGTACCGCATTTTAAGCTGCACCAAAAATGAATGGGGCAGGGTGTAAGCAAGCACCTTCTTTTCCGTGTCCAAGTTATCGAAAACACACCGGCTGTTTTCAAGCAGTTTTCCCTGCGCGCGGATGGTGTAAAACAAAACACGGTTATGCATCGGCATCAGGCGAAAAATTCCCTGCGCAGCAAGGTAAAAAATATCCAATGAAAAACGCTTGATTCGTGAAAGTATTTTTTTAATTAACTTAACGATTGCCTTCACTGTCTTCATCAAATATCCTCCTGATTAATTTCTGTTACTATTCTATTACAAATCGCAAAATTATGCAATGCAATTTGCATCCGTCTGCGGCTTCTGATTGAGCAGTTGCTTTACAATTTGATTGCCGTAAACGGCGGCGCCGGTGACAAAAACTCCCTGCACGGCGGAACTGACAGATAGGCCGAAAAGCCCGAAACTGCCCGCGATTCCGACCGGCAGGAGGATTACGGGGATGTATTTATCCGGAATTATTTCAATACCCTTTAGTATCATACCGACTATGTAAAGCATCGGTATCAGTATAAGCCCTTGCTTCAAAACAAAATCTAAAATATTCATAGGTTGTCCTTTCAAAACTTTAATAGTTTTCATCAAATTTCAAATAAGTCATTCTGAGGAGCGCACGACGAAGGATCTTTACAAGAAAGATTCTTCGCAATGCGCAGAATGACCCGTTTACATGACGCGCAACACAGTTGCCGCAATCCCAGCCGCCAGCGCCCCAAGTATGCCGGATACAAGCCTTTCCCACATTGCGGCGGGTCTGTCATTCAGCCGGTTCACAATCGCTTTAAGCTCCCCGAGCGTTACCAAAAGGCTGTCGAGCTTTGTGTTTGTTGAAGCCTGCGAAACGGCGAAACTGTTTATACGGTCATATAGGTTTTTAACATCGCTTTCGACCCTTGTTACCCGCTGTTCAATTGCATCAAATTCTCCCAATATTTATGTCTCCTTTTTCAATTCATCCGGTCAGTTGCGGTCTTTATTATCAGCGGTCTTTTTGTTCAGTTTAAGGAAGCTGACAAGCGCTTTGCCGTATGCCTCGCCTTCGGCTTTAATCTCCGCATTTGTGTCGATAATCTGTCGGTCTTTCAAATTGTCCAAAAATGCGAATTCACCCAGCACGGCAGGTATGCCGTTTTTTGAATTGATGCGGCACATACCGAAGTTGTTTGAGGCCTCGCTGCTCGGCTTAACGCCCCTTAAGTTTTGGCCTATTTCCAAAAATCGATTAACAAGCTCCTTCGCCAATTGTTTTGCGTTGATGTCCGTGTACCAATAAAAAGCCTCGCCTCCGTCACCACCGCCCGCGTTATGATGGATTGAAACCACGGCCGCCGCGCCGATTTTCTTGGCTTTGGCAGCCATATCGTTTATTCTTGTGGCAGTGTCCGTTGTGCGCGACAAAACCACCTCGCAATCGTAAGCCGCAAGAAAACTTCTTGCGGCCATTGCTGCTTTAAGATTAATTTCACTCTCAATAAATTTGCCCGCAACGGCGCCTTTGTCCGCGCCCCCGTGCCCCGCATCGATAAATATTATTTTACTCAAATTATAAATTTCCTTTCAAAATTAAATTCTGCTTAAGCCCTCTTTTCCAAAGAGGGTGGCGGGCTTTAGCCCGTCGGGTGATTAAATCCTCAGTCGCCATTCGAAGAATCCCACCACCGCAAGCGGTCCAGTCCGAAGAATCCCACCACCGCAAGCGGTCCCCCTCCCTTTAACAAGGGAGGCAAGTCAGAAAAACCCTTGTCCCCCTTGCCAAAGGGGGATGTCATCCGCAGATGACAGGGGGATTCCGTCCACTAACCACTTTCATAAGTTTCCTTTCACAAACTCAACTATCCTGTGTGCCAATATCATTTGCCCTTGTGCATTTGGATGCGTCGCGTCACCGTCAGGGCTCGCGGTGCTGGAAAAATATTGCGCATTGTTCGCGGCAATCCAAGGCCTTAAGCCGCTGTTGTGGTAAATATCCAGGCACGGCAGGGAATAATGGGCGCAAACCGTTTTTAAAGCCTCGCACCAAGGGTGATACCAGCCGTCAAAGCCGTGTGTCGCGCCTCTGTCCTGCAATGTGCCTCTGGGCGGCGCGGTAATGAAACCGAATGGTTTATTGGGGTATTTTGCAAGCAGTTTTTCGATAACTGCCTTACAATCCGCATAATAAGATGTACCAACGCCTGAGTCGCTCATTTGCCCAAGCGGCAGACCGGTGTTGTTGCCACCGCCGTCGTTCAGCGATGCCATGACCAAGATATAATCCGTTTCGATGCTCCAAGAGTCAATTCGGCTAAAAATGCCTGCATTTTCACCGTATGTTCTTGTCAGCCCCGTGCCGGATTTTCCATCGTTGATTATCAGTCCCAAACCCAGCCAATCCTTCAAATAGTCATGCCAGTTTGCCGTTGCCCTAAAGTTTTTCTCCGTTATGCTGTCGCCTGTTACCGTCAGCGTTTTATTGGCGAACCGCGCCAAAATCGGGTCAATTTCTTCCGCCGCCGTGCCTGTTCGTATTTCCAAATCACCTATGTATAGCCTTTTTGACATTTAAAATTCCTTTCCATATAAGCCCTCTTTTTTAAATCCAAGAATCCCACCACCGCAAGCGGTCCTGTCCGAAGAATCCCACCACCGCAAGCGGTCCCCCTCAACTAGATGTTAGATTTTAGATGCTAGATATTAGAATTAGGATAACGATAAGCGGAATGACACATGGAAACGCGACGACTGAAGAATCCTCCGTCACACTCCGTGTGCCACCTCCTTTCGAAAGGAGGCAAGTCAGAAAACCCCTTGTCCCCCTTGTTAAAGGGGGAAAGTGTCCGCAGACACAGGGGGATTCTGTCCACCGTTCACTAACCACTATCAAAAGCATGTCATCCTGAACGAAGTAAAGGATCTTCTTTTAATTCGATTAAGATTCTTCGTCACAAGCTCCTCAGAACGACATCTACTAGCCACTAGCCACTAACCACTATCCACTATCCACTATCATATCCATCTCGTCCCGTTCACACTAAATTCAACATCAAACGCATAGTTTGTTAAAACAGCGCCGACATTCAAATAGCAGAACAATCCGATAACGGCGGTGTCTGCCGTAAAAGTGTAATTGTATGTGCCGGTTGAAGTGCCCCAAGTCGTGCCAAATAAAACAGCATTCGCGGCGTTTCGCATCTGGCAAGAGGCATTGGCCAAATTTGCGCCGCTTTCGGAGCAGCTGCCTGTCTTGTTTTTAACCGTCATTGCAATAGCATCGCCTGCTTTAATGGTGCACCAGTTTAGGCAAACGGAAACATTGGCAACATTCGTTATGTTGTCCGTAAAATATGACGAACCAGATGCGTAATTCGCTGTTGTTTTGGTGCCACTCATCACAATATGATTGCCGCTGATTGTCGCGGAAATACCGTTGACCGTTTTGCTGCCCTGCCAAAGTCCCTTTATTACCGCGACGGTGATTGTACAACTTGCCGTGAATCCGCCGTCTGCCGTGGTGACGGTTATGGTTGCAGTCCCAGCGCCGACGCCTGTGACAACGCCTGCCGCAACCGTCGCAACGACTGTATTGCTCGACGACCAGCTTACGGTTTTATTGTCGGCATTGTTTGGCGCCACAGTTGCCGTTAAAGTTTCCGTCGCTCCGCTTAAGATGGACACTGTTGTCTTGTTAAGTGCAACGCCCGTAACGGCAATTATCTGCACAGCGGTTGTTATAGTAATCGTACAAATGCAGGTTAAATCCCCGTCAGCCGATGTTGCCAAAATGCCTGCGGTCCCAGGGCTTATCCCCGTCACCAAGCCGGCTTGGCTAAC
>CAYNMU010000008.1:0-45110 GCA_964398395.1 uncultured Eubacteriales bacterium | reverse complement strand
CACCAGTATGATTTGCATTGGTTACAAGGCTGCTATATTGGCTGTTAGTCGCATTGTCACCCGTATTTGTTCCTGATATATTCAGCCCAGCTATAGTTCCCAATGTATTTATACTTGCAACTTCAGCATTCAAATTATTTCTAATTGAAACTTTATTGGTTCCTAATGCATCACCAGGTCTTAGAATAATATCTTCAGCAACTTTACCACCAATAGTTCTGGATATTTCCACCGGAACAATTAATAAATGGTCAGTTGCAGAATTACCTTTTATACTAAATCCAACTTGAGCAGTTATTCCAGTAATTGGAATTACTTTAGTAAATCCACCAGCAATTGCTGATAAATACAATTTTTCTCCAGCTACCCAAGTTTCAGCCAAAGGATTTAATGTTAAATTAGTTGTTCTGGTATCAACTCCAGTATCATTTAAAAAACCATAAGCAACAATATATCCATCTGAATTTTTTGTTATATCTGTATTTGCTACACCAAGAACACCGTCAACGGCAGCTGATGCCAAGGTTACTTTTGGTAATTCGGAGGCAGCACCAATAACATATACTGGCTGACCTTTTGCAATTGCGCCTACATTACCTTCAACGACATGGACTAGAACTTGATTTGCACCCCCACCAATTGCAACAAATGGGTCTAAGGCAGTTCCTGTTCCAGTAATACTTTCACCATCAGCGACTTGGTCGCCAGTATTTGTGCCATTTGCACTTCCTGAACCAGTCGCAAAACCAGTCACGGCATGATTATGGTCACTTCTTGCAAATGAAAGTGCAGAACCAACAACATTAGTTGAAGTATTTGAAACATTCACTAAAGGTGCTGCTGTTGTTAATGCATCAGTACCTTCTGGTAAATGTCTTGCATCATGATTTTCAACTGTAACACCATTGACTGTACCAACACTTGTTAAATTCTTTGTGCCAAAACTTTGATGTCCAGTAAAGGCTCTTGTACCATCAACTCTAATATATTGTGTGTGGTCATCTGCCGTTAAGCTAAGTAAATTACCGTGTATTGTTGCAGCAGAAGTAGATGGATTTTGAAATCCAATTCTTGGTCTAATATCAATTATTTGAAAAATATTAGGATGACCTTCTTCTATAATAATATTAGCAATTGGCACTAAACTATCTGTAAATATTGTTGGTGGTGTAGTATTTGGAGCTGCAATAACTTCACCGGAAGTTGCATATTGTGTCTGCCCTAATACTAATTGATATTGTTCATATACACCTTGACCGGAAGTATATAATGTATGTTTAGTATACCATGTACCAGTCAACGATGTTAATCCATTAGCCTTTGTAATATCATTATATTGTGTGCTATTTACTAAAGTACCAGGAGCACTTTCAACCCAAACATTAGCACTAGTATATAACCATGTATTAAAACTTAAACGAGAACTACCAGTTGGCAGGAAGTTTAAGTCACCATAATAATAATTACCAGTACCAACGATCAACTCAAACTTAGTTGCATGTTCAGTAACAGCAGAACCAGTTTTAAAAACAAAACCAATTGAATCTTTAATTGAAGTATTAAGTCTGCTTGAAATTCTATCCATTCTATGAGGAATAATAGTATATCCTCTTATGACACCACTAACAACTTGAACTTTTGCTAATAATATATTTTGAAGTTCTGCTGGAACGGTTACATTTGAATTTAATATACCATCATCATCAACATAAACATATACAACACTATTATCAGGTAATAATAAATTTTGTGCATCCCAAGATACATAAGTTAGATATGCTGCGGCAGGAGGAATTGCAGCAACTTCAACATAACCATATCCTGCTGTTATATTAATGTATAATGCTGGGTCTGTTACTGGTATTGTTACTGGCATATCTCCGGTAACTGCTTGCCTAGCAACTCCACCAGATAATAAACCAACAGATAATGCTTCATTAAATAAAGGAGTAAAATTAGTTGCTTTAGCATTATCTGGACCAAAATATACTTTGCCGACTAATACAGCGCCGGGATCGACATCGGTATCAATATAGTTAATAGCCATTGCTGAACCATCAGCAATATAAACTTTATCTTTGCTTGCACTACCAGTAAACATACCAGTGGCAGCAGCATTTTCTACTGAGACATCATAAGTAGTTGCATTACTGGATAAACTAACTGCTATATTGGCAATAGGTGCAACACCGCCAGCAGCAATTACAATATTATTCTTATATTTATTAATTATACCAGCTACACAACGTACAATTGCACCATTCTTTATAACAAGCCCATCTCCAAAGGCATTTGCTCCACCAATAGATTGTACTGATAGATTACCAAAAGTAACTTCATTATATTCACCATCTATTAATATTGCTTCAGATAATCCAGTGGCATTAGATACCGCAACATTAGTTACACCTAAAGTGCTAAATAGTGTTGACATTTCACCAGAACCAGCATTAGTAATCTTTAAATGTGTTACAGTAGCTGCATCATAAGATACAAAATAAATATTATATAATCTGCTATATGTAACAAATGATCCACCCTCTAAATGCATATCTACTTGACTGCCATAGAATCTTAGATTATTGCCAGTAAAAGGTGCAGCAGGACTATTGCTGGCTGATATAAAATGTAATCCTTTGGCTAATGATGCCAAAGTAATTGTAAATCCATCCATTGAAGAAGAATTGACAGCATTTATTACATTTTTTGTAGGATCTGTGCCTCTAATAGTGGTAACAAGTTCACCACCAACTCCTAATAACTTTAGATAAGGTTTTAGTGTTATTTCTTCTTCTATATATAGTCCAGGATATACTTCGATAAGCGTAGGATTAGTTGATGTTGGGGTAGAAGCAAGAATAGCTGCTTTTATTGATGTATATTTTCCGTTGCCACCAACCTTATCAACTGTTATTATGTTTGTAAAATTTGTGGAGAAATCGACTTCAGCGGTAACTGCGCTGCCTAAAATATTTTCTGGTGAAAGCACACTGGGGATTGTCATATTAATATTCCTTTTGTTTAGTTTTTAAATGGTATAAATGTATTTATGCTAAAATATCTTTAACGAATAATTCTGTATTGCCATTACCTAGTATATGTTCTCCATTATATTTAAATTCTTTATATTTATTTTTATTGGTAGTTTCGAGATCTAAAGCATCTTGACCTAGTGGGAAATAAATTTCTTGGAGGATGGTTGGAGTCCAAGGGTTTTTGACATGCATATTCAATAGACGTTTCTTTGGTGTGGTATTGGTAATTCCATGTTTATAAAGTGAATCTTCGTTAGGATTATCAAATCTAATATAATAATAATATGCTGATTTAGTCACATCAAAACCAGTTTTAGCGCATGATGGACAACCACTACCATTTAAATTACTGCCAGCTGTTTGTTGAAATATATAACCACATTGTTTACATTTAATTTTAACTTTTGTGCGATCATTAATATATTCTACTAAGGAATAATCATACTTATCTCCGTGAACTGCAATTGATTCTGCAACAAATTCTTCTGTTGTTTTTTTAATAGTGCCACCACATTTATGACAACCAGCACCTTGCAAATGAGCACTAGGAGTTTGGCTAAATATATAATTATGTTCTTTACATATAATTTTTACTTTTGTTCTGTTACAATTATACACAACTAAAGAATAATCATATTTATAACCATGTACTGCTATTGCCTTTTCTATAAATTCTTTAGTATTAGATTTTACATTGCCACCACATTTAGGACATCCCTTACCACTCAAATGATCACTAGGAGTTTGACTAAATATATAATCGTGTACTTTACATCTAATAATCACCTTGGTAAAAGCACCAATATATTTAACCAAAGAATAATCATACTTATCTACATGAATCAATATACATTCTGTGATAAATTCTTCTGTTGTTTTTCTATAGACGTTAGCACATTTAGTGCATCCTTTACCACTCAAATGATTATTTGGTGTTGTTTCAAATATATAATTATGTTCTTTACATATTATTTTAACCTTCATGGCACTTCTTATATATTCTACTAATGAATAATCATATTTATCACCATGAACGGTAATTGCCTTTTCTATAAACTCTTCTGTAGTTAATTTTTTCATTTTGATAAACTCCTTTTGTATGGAATTATGTAGTAAAAGGTTGTATGGAAATCCTTACTAAAGGGACTTATCGGGGATCAGCCTATCCATACTTCTATTTATATTAAATAATTAAGCACCAAGCAAAGCATATAAGCGTGTTGCAGCTCCAATCGAAGTGACATTTATACGAACATAACCCCATGATGGACTAACCGTTACAGCAAGTGATGAACCTGAGATATTTGTATGGGTAATTACGGTTGGATCAGTTATCCAGTTATTCCCATTCAATGAGGATTCGACTTGGTATACCGCAGTACCCGTACCCACTACGAAAGTCTGAATTACGGCTGGAAGTGCCGTAGAAGAACTTAATGTCAAGCTATCCTGCCCTCCAGTCATTCCAGTTGAATAATAATCAACTTCTAAAGTTGCACCATTTTTGAATCCAAAATCCTGATATGTTGCAACATTAAATGTTGTTGGTGTAATCACATCAATAGCAACATTGAGCAAAATTTGAGGAACGTTATTGAACCGTAAAGTCACCAAATCTCCATCCACCAGCAAATGCGCTGCCACTGTTTCTATAAGGGTTAGTTTAGTGTTATTATCGTAGGTTGTATTCTTTATTGCTATATTGCGAATAAATGGTTTTATTTTGCGCGAACTCATAATTTGTTTCCTTTTTAAAATATTAAAATTGGGTTATAATACTATTTAGCATAAAAAAGGGCTAATACATACAATATATCAGCCCTTTATCTCCTATTGAAATTTAATTCTCACACACCTCTATAAGCAACAATTATCTGTTTTATCAATGGATTGCGAACGATGTCAGTTTCTTCAAAGCGAACGACTCGGATGCCATCAAGATGTTCTAAGCGTCTAATGGCATCAACCAATCCACTAGTGCCTCGTAAATCCTGCTGAAAATCATCACCGTTTAGAACTAAACGACAATCTTTACCCATTCTCGTCAAAAACATTTTAACCTGTTCAGGCGTAGTATTCTGTGCCTCATCCAAGACAACCACACATGAATTAAATGTGCTTCCGCGAAGTAATTCAAGCGGTAAAAATTTAATTTGACCTCGTTTCAAATAATAATGAAATTTACTTTTACCTAAACGTTCTTCTAAAGTTGCAATAACTGGTAGAAAATATGGTGAGATCTTTTCCTCTAATGTTCCAGGCATGGCACCTAATGCTCTACCAGTTTCTACAAGAGGTCTAACAACCAATATCGAATCAATTTCTTTGTTCAGCAATTCTTCGCAAGCTAACGCTAATGCTACATAAGTCTTTCCCGTCCCGGCACATCCAACTCCATATACTATATCAGCGGTACGCATAGCTGCTATATATTCCCCCTGTGCTTGAGTTAATGCACGTAGTGGCGCAATAACTTTTTCTGGGGCATTTGATATTTCATATTCTTGCATTGCCAATTGGTTTGCTCTATCTCTATCAGCATCTTCATTGTGTCGTCTATTCTGCTTAGAAACTACATTTTCGTAGCTTTCTACTTCATAGCCATTTCTTCTTGCATTGCCTTTTTTCGCTTGTTTTCTTGACATTTTAAATTCCTTCTGTAGGATAATTGGTAAAAAGTTGGTGAACCGTAAAGCATTTTTAACTTTTATATGAGGATATTATGTATTTCTCATTTAGCCTATAATTGTCTATCTGGTAATGGTTAATATTATGGGTTCTTTCAAAGATCTCTAAGGAATACTACACACCCTCCTATACATGCGAAAAGTCCTATAATGCCAAGGTTAGCAACCGTGAAGACTGCTACTATGTATGCTGCTGTAAATATTGTTGCTTGAATTATCAATTGTTTCAATTTATTTCCTCTTTTATTTAAGTTATGTATAATATTATAGCAGATTTTTGAGGATTGTCAACTAAATTTTAAGTAGCTGAAGTTGATGCAAGCAAATAATAAGTTACTCCACCAATAACAACCGCTATTTTATTGGTATTTGTGTTGGTTGTTGAAGCAGAAACAGCCGTAGAAGCTAATATTTCTCCAGTTGACAATGGCAAAGTTAAAACTCTTGAACCGGCTGTTGATGGAGCTGCTATGGTAACGCTCCCAGAAACATCTCCGGCTATAACTAATGAACTCATATTATTATTCCTCTTAAATTGTTTATATAATATTATTTATATTAATTTTAGTTCCTCACTATTAACGATTATTAAATTCATCATCAAATGGATTTGCCATTATTCCCCACGCAATAACTGCCGCTGAAATTGCCAATGTTGTTGGTACAGCAAGTGCAATGGCATATGTTACGGAAAATATTACGACTTTAGTTGTTAGTTTCATTTTTTATTCCTTATAGTTTTTATATATTATTTAACGATACCGCAGTTATCTTGCATAACAAAATCCAACAAACGATTCTTGTCTATTCCGTCTTGATCAGATCTTTTTGATTCTCCTGCAAGATATTGTAAAAGTTTTTTTGATACGAGAGTAAACTCGGAGTCATCTGCTGTATTGATTCCGGTACTATCACCTTTTGCTGTGGTGCCACTATCACTTTTGTTATTCCTGGTAAACTGCAACCCGTTAATAACATCATTAAGCTGATTACTAGCAGCAACGGAATCATTTTTAAGTTTTGCATAATCTTTATCCTTTTGTGTATTTAATTTTCGTTGATTTTCTTCTGCAACTGCAACTTTATTAGTTTCTGTTGCTAAGACTTCGGCTGCTTGAGTATTTGCTTGAGATATTGCTAGTTCTAATTTCAAAACATTCCCATGTTCTATTTTATATGCTGTTGTACCGCCAATAGCCAGCCCTAGTGCCAAGATAGCTGCATAGATATACATTTGTATTGGCATTATATTTTCTCCACGCTATCATCAATTTTAGCAATTCTATTTTGCGCATTGCCAACATTGAATGCTATTTTATTTACAAATGAATAAAATTTAGAATAAACTCCAATTTCTGCTGCTGGTGGCATAATAGCAGCTAATGCACTACAAAGCCCAGATAAACTCAAAAGCGAGCCAACAAGGGCAGCTAAGATGCCAGCAAGTGATGCAGCAATGGATGTGAATGCAGTTTCTGTTATTACAAAGGCTGATGCAAGGGCAGTTAAAAACAATGTGACTGGTTCAAGCATGATGATCTCCTATTGATATTGGCTTGTTAAATGTCCAGCATATAAATGCAAAGGTGTTTGGCTAATTGGGCGACCCTCAGCCATTTTAGTTATAACATCCTTATTAAAACTGCCATTTTGGTGCCACTTATCTGCTCCATTACCCATTCCTCTTGTAGAATAGTGATATATTGTTGGAGAATTTCTACGACCTGTTACTGCTTCCATTAATTCTTTATACGACATATTAGCATCCTCTTTAAGTTTTTTTGGTTGGCAAGCTGGGCAGTTATGAGACGGACCAAGTAAATGCCCATGAAAAACATCATGTAGTGTTACATGTAGGTCACGATCTCCAGCTGATTCTTTAACTTTTTGTTGATTCATTCCTCCTACTTTTTCGCCACGGTCGTTTAAATAGAAGAATATTGTATGTTTGTCTAGGTTGGTAGTTGCTTCAGTCAATGGTATATATGGTTGCATTTTGAATCTCCTTTAAATTTGGTTATAATATTATTTATCTGAATTTATTTGGTGATAAATTAATTTGGCTGCTTCATAGGCAGCTGAAGCTTCTTCTGGTGTATTGAAATAACCTAAATGTTTATTAATGCCATTTACCTTTATTCTTGCTCTCCATTTACCTGTTGGTTTATGAAAAGAAACACCTCTAAAACCAGATGTATTATTTTTATTATCAACTCTATTCCAATTGTTTCTATTAGTATCCCTCAAATTACTAAATTTATTAAAAAATGGTATATTAATACCTTCTATATGATCAATATCAAATTCAGGCCAACTTCCAGTCATATATAACCAAGCAAGTCTATGGGCAGGATATAGTTTGCCATTTATTTGTATTGATATATAACCATTATTAGTTAAACATCCAGCAATATCACCTATTTGTATTCTACTAGCAAATTTGTTCAGTTTAACCCATTTAAAATCACCAGTTTCTGGATTGTACTTTAAAATAGTTTTCAAATATTCTTGCGTAATTAATTTTTCTTTATCTCTATTCGTTGATGGCATTTTTATCCCTTTTGTTATTAAATTTAAAAGTATATTATAGCAGGTATTTTTATAAATGTCAATATATAATTTTAAAGATAATCCCTTCGGGATTGTGCTTCGCACTTCTGCTTCTTTGTGTGATTAAGTGTTATGCTAAATCTTGCCAGCTAAAGAAAGTTAAAGAATATTAAAGACAGCTAAGAAAGGCATGGAGGCTTCGCATTTACTAGATAAGCAGCCAAAAGACTCCTTCTCATAGCTGCATTAAAAAATACATGACTAAAAGTTAGGTTCTTCTGGCCGTATAGTTGAAAAAACATTAATAAATGTTCTAAGCAGCACCATTACGGTAGGGTGACTACACAATAAGCAGCTTCCGCTTATTGCTTCCTCATCATTCCACCCTTAAGACTTGACTCCCGATTATTAGAATTGCACTTCGTGATTAAAAAGACCTGCCCTTTACAATAAATTGTCACGATACGGGATAGCTGGGTGTTATAGCAACACAAGTTTTCACAGCATGTTAAAATTATAGCAGGAAATTTTAGACTTGTCAAGCATTATTTTAAATATACTTAACAAATCTTCCTGCTATAACTCTCTGACAACAACGTTTTAATAAAGTTCAAAAAATAAAAAATTATTTTTAATTTGACTTATTTATTATAACTTCGCTAATTTTTCTTTAGCAGTATTTGAATTAACATGCTCTTCATCTTTTGCGCCCATTTCCAAATGTTCTTTAGTGGCATTTGGATGGCGGATCGCATATAATCTAACGTGCCTATCAGGATCTCCCAAAGCCTTGGTTATATGGCTTGAATTAGCATTTGGATGTTCAATTGCTGTTTGGCGTACTACTGGTAATGTGTCATTTAAGCCCCGTTCTATATGTTCAGCAGTTGCTTTTGGATGTTGCAGTGCCATCTGCCTAACTATCCTATCTTTATCATTAAGTGCGGTATCTATATGCTCAGTAGTAGAATTTGGATGCGAAACAGCAGCTCTTCTTACATCGGAATCAGTATCTTTCATTGCCTTTGTAATATGTGTTGCATTTGCATTGATATTATTTATAGCTGTTATTCTAAGTCTACTATCTGGAGATTCTAACGCTTGGTTTATATGTGATGGAGTTGCATTTTTATTACCAATAGCAGCAATTTTAAGACTACTTGCTTCATCATCCCACCCACCAGTACTAGGAGCATTCATTATTTTGGTTATATGCTCTGGTGTTAAATTAGGATGCTGTAGTGCTGCCTTTTTAACTTGATAATTTGGGTCAGCCAAAGCCTTATCAAGATGTTTAGATGTTAATTTAGGATGCGTTAAAACAGCAACTCTTTCACTTACTATTGGGCTATCTAATGTTTTTTCAATATCAGCACCAGTTGTTTTTGGGTGTATTGCGGTTGATGGTTTAGCATTATTATATACACCTGATTTAATTCTATATATTGGAGAACCGCCTTTATGTTCACCAGAAAGTGCAGTTTCAGTCTCATCATTATGTTTCATAAATCCAGAATGCCTAACACCATAATAGCTATTTTTTTGATACATAGTATGTCCAGCATCATTTGTAAATGGTTGAAATGTTGCTCTTGCAAGCTCTTTACCGCCTTTATCATGCAGGTAAGATACTACTGTGCCATGCTCTACCTCGGCAGGGAGATAATGTTTGTTGCAACCACTCTTAATATTCTTACAACTTTCTTCTTCCCAAGACTGTTTGCCTGATGTTTGCCCTGCTACACCAGTGGCAGAACGAGTAGTTCTTACTGATAGACCAGATTCACCCTTTGCTTGCCTTGTTGCATCATTTTCAAACCCTCTTGATAACTCGGCAGGAGCTTTTGTTTTGCCTAAAACTGCTCCTATACGGACTTGTCTGCCAAAAGTATCAGTCATTTTACCACTTTTATATTCTTCTGGTGCAATTGTTTTGCCTAAATGTTTTTCAATAGCTTGATGGGTCGATGACTTTGCTTGAGTATCCGATAGCGGTTCATGTTTATCTTCAACTCCCTTGCCAAAGAATGGGTCAGTCGCAGCTGTTGCCATTGGTGTTCTTTTTGGCCATGTTTCGACCTTTCTTGCCTGAGCAGGTGTTAAAACTTCATTAACGAAAAATTTGAATGATTTCATTTTGGTTCCTTGGCTGGTGATTATATTATTATTTAGCTAAATATATGTATACGAATAGAGTGGCCGCTTGATAAGTCCCTTCAGTAAGGATTTTCGTATTTTTATTTTACTGACAACTACTGGAGTTAAGAATGAAAGAGAAATTATATTGTATTTATATACACACAAGCCCAAGTGGAAAGAGCTATATTGGGTTAACAAAGAGACTTAAAATAAGAGAAAGACAACATCAAACAACAAATAAATGTCCTGCATTTAGAAATGCTATTGATAAATATGGATGGAATAATTTTATACACGAAATATTAGAAGAAAATTTAACTTTAGAAGAGGCAAATATATTTGAAGAATTATATATTGCAGAATATAATACATTATCACCATATGGATATAATTTAAAATCTGGTGGATTAAATAATAGATATTCAGAAGAAACTTGTCAGAAAATAAGAGAAGCTAATATAGGAACAATAAGAACAGAAGAATCTAAAAGAAAACAATCAGAATCTAATATGGGTAAAAAACATACACAAGAAACTATAGATAAAATGAAAGTAGCACAATTAGGAGAAAAGCATCCAATGTTTGGTAAAAAACATACTCAAGAAGCACTAAATAATATGAGTATAAATTCTTCTGGTGAAAAACATCCAAATTTTGGTAAACGAGGAAAGGATTTACCTAATTCAAAAAAATGGATAATAACTTTTCCAGATGGACATGAGGAAATTATAATCGGATTGGTACAATTTTGTGAAGAATATGGATTATTGCCAGGAAATATGTGTGCTGTAGCTAGGGGATTAAATGGGAGAAAACAACACAAAGGTTTTAAATGTAGATATTTTATTGAAGAAATAACAGAAGAGGAATTAAAATGACAACACCACTAAACTCCAATGGACTCACTCCGACAGGTTTTAAAATAATTTTTGATAAGATACCGGAAGTGTGTTTTTTTGCACAAGAAGTTAGTCTGCCAACAGTAAGTTTTAATTACATTGAACAAGCTACGCCAGTATTTGATATACCAATATTAGGATCAAAATTACAGTTTGGTGACTTTTCTATAGATTTTTTCATAGACGAAAATATGAGCAATTATAAGAAGATCTGGGAATGGCTAGTAGGGATTGGACACCCGGAGAGCCTTGATCAATACCAAGAATATCATCAAGCAGAATCTGTAAGACTTTTGGGCAGGTATAGACCACAAAACCACTCAGTCATGTATTCGGATGGCTCACTTGAAATCCTAACTAACAATTCAACTCCAAATAATACAGTAAGGTTTGTAGACCTTTTCCCAATAGGTCTTTCAGCTTTACCTTTCCAAACAACTGTGACTGATATTCAATATTTAACTGCCAGAGCTACTTTTAAGTTCAGTGGTTTTAGTTTTGATTAAAACCACTTTCAGCTAAATAGAAGTATAATACATAAACAAATATAATAGGATTTTGATATGACTGAGCAACCACATTTAGATAAAATAAACAATTTGGATATGCGAGTGACGGTTTTGGAGGTAATCCAGAAAGAAACTTCAAAGTCCATTGGAAACCATGAAATTATTATTGATAAACTTGCAAATCAAAATACAGATATGACTTTGGCTCTGCATGAAATATCAAGTAAGTTTGATGGGCTTATCAACCAAATATCGGTAGGTTCAAAAATAATTGCTGCAACGTTTGTATTAATAACCACTTTAGTAGCCGCTGGATGGACATATCAAACTCATATAGAAACAAGAATCTCACAAGCCACTTCGGTAAGCCAGCAAAAATAATCTTCATAAATTCAGCTAAATAGTAGTATATTAATAGTATACTACGCGAGATAATTTATGCCTGAGATAACAATTCAATATCATAATGACGTTCATATAAAAATTTTATGTGAACCTGCCATAGCATCAGAACTTTCTTCATTCTTCAGCTTTAGGGTTGATGGTTATCAATTTACCCCGGCCTTCAAAAATCGGTTATGGGATGGCTTCGTGCGACTTTTTTCATTAAAAACCAAACTATTGTATGCTGGTTTATATTTCAAAGTATTAGATTTTGCTGAGAAGTCTGGATATACTATTTCAACAGACAGTTATATTCCAGAAGTCAATGATATTTCAAGAGAGCAAATAGAAGATTATGCAAAAGTATTAAAAATTGCATCTGGTGGCAGAGAAATAATGCTGCGCGATTATCAGATAACAGCCGTTAAGCATATTTTGGATAATAAAAGGGCAGTAATTGAAAGTGCAACTTCATCTGGCAAATCTGCGGTAATTTATATGGCAGCTAGATATTTACTCGGTTCAAAGGGAGTTGAGAGAATATTGATGATATTTCCGACTAGTTCACTTGTTATGCAGATTCTAAGCGATTTTAAGGACTATAGTGGCATAAATGGATGGGATGCTGATGAGCATTGCCATATGGTATTTTCAGGTCAAGAGAAGGATGTGCAGAAGCAAATTACATTTTCTACTTGGCAGTCAATTTACAAAAATCCAGCAGAATTTTTCAATCAATATGATGCCATATTTATAGATGAAACGCATTTAGTGGCTGCAAAAAGTCTAAGCAGTATTATGGAGAAAGCTACAAATGTTAAATATCGTGTAGGTCTTACTGGAACTCTTCAAAAAGCCAAATCCCATGCACTTTCGATACAAGGTTTGTTAGGGCAATCTATTAAAATTTCAACTACTTCTGAATTAATGAAAGCAGGTAATGTAGCAGATTTAAAGATAACTTGTTTATTACTTAATCATCCTGATGAGGTTAAAAAAGTATTCAAGAAAGCCAAATATCAGGAGGAAATGGAATACTTAATTACTTGTGAGAAGAGAAATAAATTTATTTCAAACTTGACAAAATCATTAAAAGGTAATATAATGATATTGTTCACTCAATTAGAACATGGGAGAGCATTGGTTGAATTATTAAAGGACAGAAATGTGTTTTTTATTCATGGTAATATAACTCCACAAGCGAGAGAAAAAATGAGATTAGAGGTAGAAAAGTCGGATGATGCTATAGTAATAGCCAGTTATGGAACAACAAGCACAGGGGTGTCAATTAAGAGGTTACATCATGTTATTTTTGCAAGTCCTTACAAGAGTGAAATCAGGGTTTTGCAGTCACTTGGCAGAGGGCTTCGGATTGGTGAAGGCAAAACTTCGGTTAAACTTTGGGATATAGCCGATAATATTAGTTGGAAGAGTGTGAAAAATCATACGCTAAAACACTTTGAAAGTAGAGTAGAGTTATATGCAAGTGAGAAATTATCTTATCGAATAGTGGAGTATAATTTATAAAATAACTTGACATTTGGAAAAATACCTGCTATAATAGTTGTATTGAAAATAACTAATAGTAGGAGAAGAAATGGGAATAGCAAATAGAAACAATGAAGCATTAGTAACACAAGAGTATTTAAAGAGTATTTTACATTATAACCACGAAACTGGAGAGTTTACTTGGATAATTAAACCATGTAAAAAGGTATGTATAGGTGATATTGCTGGATATGTAAGTAACATTGATGGCTATATACGAACATCAATAAATAAAAAACATTATTTAACACATAGATTAGCTTGGTTATATATGACCGGAAGTTGGCCTGAATTTGATATTGACCATATAGAAGGAGTTGAAATACCCAATTTTAATAAATGGAGTAATTTAAGAGATACTGATAAAAATAATTGGAATCCAACTAAAAAGAAAAGAAGTAATACCAGTGGATTTACAGGAGTGCATTGGTGCAATCGAGATAAGAGGTGGATTGCAAAAATACGCATAAATTATGAGAGAATTTGTTTAGGTTACTTTGATACCGCAGAAGAAGCTTCAGCTGCCTATGAAGCAGCCAAGATTGAACGTAATAATAAAATAACTTGACTTCTGCCAAATACCTGCTATAATATTACACATACCTTTTAACCAACCATGAGAAAATAAATGAGCCAAGAAACCGAACAACAAGCCCAACAATTAATGGAAGACTACAACACTGCTTACAGAGCTGGGAACCCAACTATTTCAGATGGGCTATATGACTTCCTTTTAGACCAATATGCAAAGGACTTCCCAAACAATCCATTCTTCAATCAACAAGAAGTAGAACCCGAACCCGAAGTTGCTGTTGGAAAAACTTGTAAGCTCCCACAAAAAATGTTATCTACACAGAAAGCCTATACAATCAAAGAGATAGAGAAGTTTCTTGATGATGTAATTGCTGTTGGAGCCAGCCTTGGCATAAAAAATATAGCATTTAGAATAACCCCAAAATATGACGGCTATGCTGCCTTTAGACAAGACAAACAACTATTCACAAGAGGTGACGGAATAAATGGCACTGATATTTCCAGAGCACTGCTAAATGGTCTTAAAAGCCCCAAAGTTGCTCAAGCATTTGATAACAACGGTGCTGGTGAGATAGTGTGCAACAAAGCATACTTCAAAGAGCACTTAGCAGATACTTACGAAAATAGCAGAAATATTATAGCAGGTGCAATTCGTGAAGGTGCTTTAGAGCCAAAGATTGCAGAAGCATTACGAACAGGCAACATTATGTTTGTTCCTTTTAATAATTCTTGGGGATGGTTGAAAAGCAAAGAAGAAGTGTTAAGAGATTTAGAAGAAATGTGGGATGAAGTTGCAAATAAATGCCTTTATGATACAGACGGATTGGTTATTGAAACAATCAGTGAACAGATTAGAGTTGCAATGGGCGACACAAATCACCACCACAGGTATCAAATAGCCTTTAAAAAGAACCAAGAGTATCATAATATAGAAGTTCTTGACCTGCAATGGCAGACTGGCAAAAGTGGTGTAATAACCCCAGTTGTTCTACTTGAACCAACTAAAATATCAGGTGTGACGGTTTCTAAAGCTACTGGACATAATGCCCTTAATGTTATTGAAATGGGAATAGATAGTGGCGCAATTGTTCGTGTATGTCGTAGCGGTTTGGTTATACCATATATCGAAAGTGTTATTAAATCAGTTGAAGATGTATATATTCCACATTTTTGCCCAAGCTGTGGTTCACCAACCGATATGGGGGATACTAAATTAACATGCACAAATACTATCGACTGCCCAGCGCAAGTAGAAGGTACAATAGAATTTTTCTTTAAGACTATCAAAGTTGATGGTTTCGGACCTGCTATTTGCGAGAAACTTTGCAGCCAAGGTATTGAAAAGGTATCGGACATTTATGCAATGGGTGAATTAGATTTTTTCAAATTGATTGGTGGACAGACAGGAAAGAATCTATTTAAGGCAGTTAAGAAAAGTAGAGAACTTCCTATAGAAGATTGGCGTTTCTTGGCAGCATTTTCTCTAAATGGTCACGGCAAAGGTAATAGCGAGAAAATATTGACCAAATTTGCATTAGATGATATATTTAACCTTACTGTTGCTGATATAGTTACCATTGATGGATTTGCAGATAAAAGTGCAAAAACCTTAGTTTATTCGTTAGATAAAATTAAGCCAGAATTTGACATACTGGTGGCTGGCGGTTTTAAATTAGTTGAGACTATTCGTGGTGGTACTGTCAAAGAATCACCAATATCAGGCAAGGTAGTTGTATTTACGGGCAAGATGGTTCAAGGCTCTCGTAATGACATGGCAAGTCAGGCTAAAGCCCTTGGTGCCAAGGTAGGTACGACTGTTACTTCATCTACTGATATTTTAATTTGTGGAGAAAATGTTGGAGCATCCAAAACTACAAGTGCAGAAAAGAATGGGACTTTAGTAATAAGTGAAGCAGAATACTTAGAAATGCTAAAATAATAACCTTAGCAGGTATTTGGCTATTGACTTCTGCCAAATACCTGCTATAATATTACACATACTTAATTAAAGAGGAAATATAAATGCGCGGTTTAACAACTCAAAGGATGATGGCACTTTTACGCGAAATACCCGATGGAGCAATTTTAAGCACAAATGCTCAAGGAAATTTCAAAATCATGTATAGAGGTAGTTTTTATGGTTATATAGACATAAATGATAAGCAAATTCACTTAGCAGGAGAGAACATATGAAAGCAACACCAGCATTTTTACAGGGTACTACCGCATTTGATAGAATGAAAGGATTATCACAAAATCCTTATCAAATAAACACAATCCAGCACAAGGACTGGGCAAAGGGTTATAAATTCCAACAAAGTCTTTTGAGGAACAAATGAAATGTATTATAGCAGGTTCCAGAACATGTGTTGATATTGCTTGACATTTTCTAAAAACCTGCTATAATATTATACATAACTTAAAAAACAACTAGGAGAGAACGATGAGTAATTATGAAATGCGAGATCAGGGCAATGGCAAGTTTGCAATAGAGACGAAAGGTGGTGAAACGATTGTGAAAGGTCTTTATTTCTGCCAAGCGGTAAATGTGAAGTCTGAATTGGAATACTTGGCAGCTATCATTAATATTTTGGGTGAAGATATTGGCGTGGCAGGAGAGTGTTATGAGTGAAATAGTTGAATGGGATCAGGCAGATTATTTTAAGGCATTTGCACGTTACGAATTTCTGAAGACTTTAAATAGTGATGAAATATTAAATATAATTGCATCGGCAGATAGTGGATACGGACGAGACTACGAAAGCAATTTTGATTACTTTTTAGATGCTATGATGAAGGGGAGCTTTTGTGAGTAAAGTAAAGAAGCATTATATCGACAATGAAAAGTTTAGCGAAGAGTCAGCTAAACACGCGGCTTTATTTAGAGAACATAGAGCAAATGGACTTCCACCTCCTATGATGTCAAACTATTTGGGTAGTTGCGTATTGCTGTTAGCAACCAAAATAGCGAATATGCCTTCGTTTTCGGGGTATTCATTCAAGCAAGAAATGGTATCGGATGCCATAGAAATAGCTATACGCTATTATTATAATTATAACCCAGAAGTATTATCAGAAAGAACAGGTCAGCCTAGTGCTGGTGCTCATGCTTGGCTGACTCAAGTGATGGTTAGGCGAATGTTTAAAACTAGGAGCGAGTTTAAATTACAATTATTTGTTAAACAAAAGTATATTTCGGAATCAGAAGAGTGCTTTGTTGATACCCAAAACCATGATGATGCACAACATGCTGAAGGTCTTAAAGATGTTTTATTAGAAATGAGTGGTTTAGATTTCGTTGAATATGACCAGAAGCAAGCTACCAAAAAAGCCGAATTGAAGGCGAAGCAATTAACGAAGAAAGAGTTAAATGCAGTTGTAAAATTGGATGCAATACTACCTATGGCAGCTTTTTTTGAATAGTGATATTATAACACTGCATCAATTCTTTATAGATGAACCTTTGGAATCTTTAAAACTTCCATTGGTTCCTTCCAAAGTCTGCAAAAAGTGTGGTGTTTTGAAGCCTTTAGAAGAGTTTAGTAAATCAAAGACTGGAAAATTTGGTAGAACTTCAAAATGCAAATGTTGCATGAAAGAAACAAATACTATCTATTATGCAAAAAATGCAGAAGAATTATGTGCAAAGCAAGCCATCTATAGAGCAGAAAATAAAGAAGAAATAAATGCAAAGCAAGCCATCTATAGAGCAGAAAATAAAGAAGAAATAGCTGCAAAGCAAGCCATCAATTATCAAGAAAATAAAGAAGAGAGATGTGCAAAGCAAGGCATCTATGATGCAACACCAGAGAACAAGGCAAGAGCAAATGAAAGGGAAGCAGAAAGAAAGGCAACAGACCCATTATATAAATTAAAATGCAATATACGAAGCAGAATAGGGCAAAATTTAAAAAATGGCAACTTTAATAAAGATTCAAAAACTGCCGATATACTTGGCTGTAGCTTTGAAGAGTTCCAGATACATATAGAAAACCAATTCCAGCCAAACATGACTTGGCAGAATCAAGGAGAATGGCACTATGACCACTTTTTTCCTATTAGTTGGGCAGTCAATGAGGCTCAATCATTATTGCTTAACAGCTACACTAATTTGCGTCCATTATGGGCAGAAGACAACATGTTTAAGAAAGCCAAAGCACCATATACCATCAACGAAAGCACTGGTGAAATATCAATACTACTTGAATGCGATAGAGATTATATATTAAACAATATCGAGAAACTGGAAGTATTCTTAGAAGAATTTAATGATTTAGCTTGACTTCTGCCAAAAACCTGCTATAATATTACACATCACTTAAATAAAGAGGAAATAAAATGACAACATCAGTAACATACTTTATCAGCCGTAATCATGCTATCACTTACTATAAGCAATTTGGTATCAAGAAGGACGATGTAAAGAAAAAAATTGAAGCCAAAGAAATTGAAGTTGGAAAACCCACCATCGGAAAACACGATATTTTAACTGTAGATTCTGATGGCAAATATATAATCACAACGACCGGAGAATAAGCATGTCAAAACATCACAAATATAATTTCTTAAATACACACGAAGAGTTACCACCAGCCATAGGTACTGTTTATTATACACCAAGTTTACACCCATTAAAACATACTTGGAAGGAATCATCAAAGGATTTCTCATTTTTAGAATTGAATCTAGTTTTTCTACACAAAAAAGATGCAATGCATGTTTTTGCATATAGGTTCGTGCAATGAGCTACATTTACACTACTACAACTACCACGATGACCTTTGAAAAATTTGCAACCCTATTCACAGAAATCTATAAACAAACCAAAGTTGCCGAGAAATTTCTTGATACAATCCCTAGTAGCATACGTGGAGTGTTTGCTTATAATAAACACATAAATGCTTATTATACAATACAAAATCTTCTATTAAACGAGGTATTTCCAGAAAACATGTTGTGTGACATTTCATATTTTCTTGAAGATTTTGAATTCGGGTTCCAAATCTTTGATAGTAACGAGAATGAACACTTTATTTGCGAATTTAAAAATATACTGGAATACTTCTACATGGAATACTTCAGAGGAACAACCCGATGAGCACACATTACACGCAATTAGAAGTTGAGGCATATTTCGATGCTGAGGATAACCCAACTTGCGCAATACATTTCCCGGACGAGGTGTGCAAGTTTTACATGAGCATTGGCATGAAAGGAATTGAAACTTGTTATTTCGCAGACTATTACAATGGCGAAACATTAATTAGAAGGAATCATAGTGAAAGTGGCACTTTGATTCCAAGCAAGAATTGCCCACTTTGGAATAAAAATGACTAAAGAAGAAATTTTAAAAGACATCAAAGATCTTTGCGAAGAATTCGACATTAAACTTTACCCAAATGATGTAATGATTCCGCAGTATCTTGATTTTGAAAAGGCTGAGTACATAAACAATTTATATTTAGCTTTGCCAACAACTTTAAATTAACACTTGACTTCTGCCAAATACCTGCTATAATATTACACATCACTTAAATAAAGAGGGAATAAAATGAAGACATTGAACGATATTATAGCAGAAGCAGTTGAATTAGATAATGAAATTAAAAACACAACAGACCTTGATAAAGTTGCTGAATTACTGGTGCAACTTGCTAATGTCCGTGAAGAATTTTGGAGAATATAGGAGAACAGAAATGAGTAAATTAAACCAATTACAAAGAAGTGTATTTATCGCAATCGCAAATATTATCGAAGATGCTAATATTGAACAATTAGTAGGATTTAATAAGATAGAATATATGGGTGATCTAATAGCCGGTTGCAATGATTGCGAAGCTTTAGAAGAAGTTCTACAGTATTTGTTAGGAGAGCAGAAATGAAAACAATATTTAAAATGCTTGTGCTGGCATCAATAGGCATCATCGGCTTATTTCAAATGGTAGTTGAAATCGTAAAGGTGCAATTGAAATGAACATAGAAATTGATACAGTAAATCCAACCCATCTTTTAATGATTGATTACATAGCCAAACTCGAAAAGAAAGTTAAATGGCTTGAAAGTTATAATGCAGGACTTTTAGTTGAAAAAGAAAGACTTGGAGATATTCTTCGCGATATAGCTGGGTTAATCGCTTGACAAATTCTAAAAACCTGCTATAATATTACACATCACTTAAAAAAGAGGTAAAAAAATGAAAAAACCAACATTGTCGCAGATAGACTTAGCAGGTAAATATTCTTTAGACAGTAATTACAATATTGTCTTTAGTGGAGAATTTGATGAGGAAGACGAATTTGCTCCGACTAGAATATCCAAGACAGGAGATGTTTTTGTGCTAATTGAAGGCTTTGAATATTACAACAATCAAGCAGTGGCAGAGCTTTATACACAATTATATCATCCATTGCCGATTGCTGAAGATGATAGAGAGATTTTTGATTTTGACTACGATGAATAGGAGAATAAAATGAAGGTACGTGACCTAATAATGAGAGTTTTTATTGTTAATAAAGTGGGTTGGACAGTGGAGATAAAACATTGCGACACAAAGAAAGTATTAGTGTTTGCAACAGAATTTGCAACTCGTGATTTAGCTTTGGAATTTTTGCAACAAGCACTTAATGATTTGGAGGATTGAATGGTAGAAACAATTGAAGAATTGAGAAATAAAGTTGCAACTTATAAAGAACACTATGATGCTGCATTGGATAATGACACTGGGAGCAGATATATTTCAAGTGACGCATATTCAGCATTCTTTGCATATAATGTTGCAAAAAATCAGTTGAAGATAGCAGAAGATGCGGCATTGGCATTGTGAAATTTACTGGACGAGTGAGTGGTAATAAACAAGTAGGGTTCATATATGAAGTATTTTATGGGGGATACGGTGAGGATTTAGGAGAACCTTTGAAAAGTGAAGAAGGTTTTAAAATGTCAAGCGAAGCATATGACGCTATGCATAATTACATTAACGAAATTGGAGAGAAAAATGATTAAAGAATTTTTACAGAAGATGTTGGAACGCAATTTTATGGTTACAATTTTTACATTAGTGTTGTTGGTTGGGTTTATTATAGGTGTATTAAGCTTAATTACTGCCGCTGTTTGGCAGTTTATTTTGTGTGTAGCAATATCAACTACCTTAGTTTATATTGGGTCGTAGAGATAATTTTTTGTCAAACGAAATAATTACCCTACATCAATTCTTTGTAGATGCTATAGACGAACCTTTGGAAGTTCCTTCCAAAGTCTGCAAAAAGTGTCGTGTTTTGAAACCTTTGGAAGAGTTTCATGTACAAAAGGCTGGTAAGTTTGGCAGACTTTCAAAGTGTAAATGTTGTGTTGCCATCTATGATGCAGAACATAAAGAAGAAATACTTGCACAGAAAGCCATCTATTATGCAGAAAATAAAGAAGAAAAATGTGCAAAGGCTGCCATCTATAGAGCAGGTGAAAATAAAGATGCAAAGGCTGCAAAGGCTGCCATCTATTATGCAGATCCAGAGAACAAGGGTAGAATAAATAAAAGGCAGAAAGAAAGGAAGGCATCAGATCCATTATATAAGTTAGAATGTAATATGCGAAATTTAATAGGTAAAGCAATGAAAAGAGGCAACTTTAAGAAAACTTCAAAAACTGCTGATATACTTGGATGTACATATGAACAATTCCAGACACACATCGAAAACCAATTCCAGCCAAACATGACTTGGCAGAATGCCGGAGAATGGCATATAGACCACTTTTTTCCAGTTAGTTGGGCTACCAATAAGGCTCAAGCATTATTGCTTAACCAGTATGTTAATTTACGCCCATTATGGGCAGTTGATAACCACTTTAAGAGTGCCAAAGCACCTTATACAATAGACAAAGAAACAGGAGAAATTAATATTTTATTAGAATGTGATAGAGAGTATATCAATAAGAATCTTGAAGCACTGGAAGCATTCCTAAAAGAATTACAAAATTTAGCTTGACAATCTCCAAATACCTGCTATAATATTACACATCACTTAAATAAAGAGGAAATAAAATGCAGAATGGTTTAATAGATTTACCAAATCCAATAGCAAGACAGATATTATCAGAAGACTTTGCTCGTTCTTACAAAGCGTATCGCAGAGCTGAGAATGCTGTAAGATCTTGCCCAAATGATGAGACAATCCTAGAGCAATTTCAAATATCACAGAGAGAATTCTTTGCAGTACGAGATTTTTATAACAACCAAACAACGGAGGAAATTTAAAATGATTATAACTACAGTAGACACTGAAGGGCAACCAATGACAATCGATTTGGAATTGTGTAAGCAAGTCGCATTAAAAGTCATCAGAGATTTATCAGAGATTGAGAAAGATAATTATGATTTTGGCACCACAGCAGCTATGTTGCAAAGTGTCTGCGTTTCAATTTTGTTAGATGCCGGTTGGAAAAAAGAAGAACTGATTACCGAGATAACAGCCCATATCAATGATTTGGATTGCCTTTCCAAAAAACGAGTTTTACATTAAGAGGAACCTATGAATAATATCAAAGTACAACACGATTACTTAATCGCCCAGCTAAATGACTACGGAAAAAGATTAAAAGACCTAAGAGATTCTTGCTCACATACAGATGCAATAGATACTACAGAAGGTATTAATTATGAATACATAGTATACCATTGCCCAGATTGCGGAATAAGATGGAGTGAAGACGTATGAAACAATCAGACCTTTTCAGACAATACGCAAACATTCTTGATATGTGTGAAGGAACAACACTAAAACCATACAAGTGTATAAAAAACCAAGCTGGACAAACATTTCTAAGCACACCAAATTTCCTTGGCAATCCATCAGATTATACCTTTGCAATAGCAGTAATCAATAATAAACCAATATTTAACTTGGAGGTAGAATGAAAACCGTAGAACAACTATTAAAAGAATATCAAATAGCCGCAAAATATTCGGGTGGATTATATGTAAAATTAATGCAAAATCCAGAATACGTAAAAGCCAACGATATAACCAATGAAGCATATCATGCATATCTTGAAGCTTTTGATGCAGAACCTTGGATGGATGAAAGCCAATGATTAAAGTCATCCACCTACTTATGAACTCTCTCCTGCTAATCGCCTTAGTGGTATTTGCTGCCCTTAATTACCACGACAGAATACATGCAGAAAATATTGCATCCCAACAACAAGAGGTTTTAACATGCCCAATAGTCAAATAGAAATATATACCGATGGCAGCTGTACAGTAAAAACAAAAGATGGTGGCTTCGGTGCTGCCATCTATTTCGACAATAAAGTTAAGCAAATTTGGGGAGGTACAAAAAATACTACTAACAACCGAGAAGAACTTACCGCAGTCATAAAAGCATTAAACAGTCTTCTAAATTGCCACCAAATAAAACTTTATACTGATTCCGATTATGTTTTAAAAGGTTTTACAACTTATCTACCAAAGTGGAAAGCAAATGATTGGAAGATAGCCAACAAAAACTCCTCAGTAAAAAATATTGATTTATGGAAAGAGCTAGACCATATTGCAAAAAGACATAAAATTACTTGGCTGAAAGTAAAGGCACATAGCGGCAATATTGGCAACACCTTGGCAGATACCTTGGCTGACCTTGGAAGACAGAGCCTTGATCAATATAGTAAGGTAGGAACAACATTTAGCAGAGTAGTAATATTGGAGAAACAGAATGATTGCCATTAATATAATATTGTGGATAATCGTCATACTATTCTTTCTGACATTACCTGCACCACCAAATGCAAAGAGAGTAAGAAAAGAAGACTTATAAAAAACCTCGGAATGACCTTAGAGCAAGACTGGCAAAAGAAAAGAAAGAACTATTAGAATGCAAGAGAGAAACTAAGAAGTCAATGCATAACTACCAAACCAACAGAATGAACCCTAAGATGGAGAAGAGAGACAAATAATCCACCACTGACAAACCATCAAAAAGCCTTACCATTGAATCTTTTCTGGTAAGGCATTTGCATATATAGGGCAAGGCTTTAAAGGGGCTTCTGTGGTGCGCTATTTAGCATAAAAAATTACTTGACAATTTTCAAAATACCTGCTATAATGGTTGTTTACAAATTAAAGTTACTGGAGAAGAGAATGGAATTATATAGATGTTATAAATGTGGTATTGAAAAGACAGCGGAATGTTTTCATAAGAATAAATCTAAACCATTTGGGTTGGATAATGGATGCAAGACTTGTAAAAATGAGTATGCACAAGAGGTTAATAGAAAAGCTATTACTGATAAACACTATCAAGATAATAAAGAAGAATTAATAATATATTCTATTAACGCTAATGCACAAAAGTATAAATCAAATCCCATATATAGACTTCAGACTGACTTAGGTGGTGGTATTCGCAGAGCTGTTAAGAAAAATTTTTATGGTGAATCATCACAAATTGCAAAAGTGCTTGGATGCACACCTACACAATTCATCTCACATATGGAATCCCAATTTGCCGAAGGTATGACTTGGAAGAATCATGGTGAATGGCAAGTTGACCATATCATTCCAAATTCCTATGGGAGACTATTAGAGATGTGATTATCTTAAATCATTATAGTAACTTACAACCGCTATGGAAGGTGGATAACTATGCAAAATCTAAAATATTACCTGAAAATTATTTGGAAAAATTTTTGGAAATCACTTTAAAAATTAATGATTTAGATGCGCTTGTTGAAATTTTTGAGAAAAAATATTTTTAAAAATTTTTGGTGGAATTTTTTAAGAAAGAGCATAAAGGTGCGCTTGAAAATTTCGCTGCCTTCCCCTGCTATATGCTGTGGTACTATAATCCGCGCTATTTGTCAAGCTTTTTCTTTACTCCAAATGAAAATAAAAGACTTGACATTGCTCAATACTAAAAAACTTGCAACTGTAATCTGTAATAATCATAATTACTGTAATAATCATAATTATCATAATTACACTTCAAAAGAATCTCAAAAGAACTCAAAAGACTTTCAAAGCATTTTCAAAGAATCTCAAAAGTCAAGCATTATATTTTGAAGTCTTTTGAAGGCAATTGAATTGAGTTATCCACAGACATCTAAAATATTTTACTGTTTTAGCCTAGTGAAAAGTAACAAAGTTGCAATTGAAGTCTTTTGAGGACTGTTGAAAGTCTTTTGTTGGCTATTGACTATTGCTTGAAAGTATGCTTGGCTGGGCAGTTGAAATACTGCTTGACTATTGCTTGAAAGTATGCTTGGCTGGGCATGTGATGCCATGTGATGATACTGCTTGACTTTTAGTGTGATCTGTGCTATTGCTGGGCTGGCGGCTTGGCTGGCATTGGGCTGTTGAATGTGAAAGCATAGCTTCATATAAAAGTCAAGCTAAAACCAGCTTAAGATTTTTCTTGCTATTTATGCTGAATTATGTACTAGGGTTTTATATGGTACTGTATCCAATGCCATTTAATGCCATGTGATAAGCCTTTATATGCATTGCCTACTTAATGCCTTTCGATTGCCCTGCCAAGTGGACTTTAAAGCCTTAAAAAATGCTTGCTATGGCATGTTATACCATTGGCATTGGTGGTTGTATTGCTGGCATAAAAATGCCCTGCCAAAGACGTTTAAATCAATGGCAGGGCAGTTTGGTTATTTCTTATTGGTTAAGTCTGTATATCGTGTTTTCATTATCTTTATGGTATAAGAATCAAACCTTATGTTATCTTTATAGCATACTAACATATCAAAGCTTTTATATCCGGTTGTTGCCAGTTTATCAATATGGTTTATGTATCTGTAATAATTATCATGTGTAATATTACATGGTTGTATTGTTCTGTTTTTTATATCAATATACATTATTTCTTATCAGTAACCGCTAATCCTTATTCGTTTTCTGCCTCGTAGTATTCTACTTTGATTATGTTCAAATAGGTTTAGTTTGGCATTGGCTATCTGGACATTGTTTTTTAGTTTGTTGTATTGTCCTTGATTGATTGTAAAGTTGAAGTAATTTTGTTTTCCTTGTTCTAATTGTTTGTTGGCTGTTATTACATTGTTATAATACTGGATTGCTTTGTTCATTTGTTTTATTCCTGTTTTGCCATTCATTTATTAATCTATCGGATATTACACTAGGTAAATTGAATTTTGTTCTGAATGCGTAAGATACATTTATTAAATCTTTGCCGATTGAATCATCTAAAAAAGCCTATCATTTGACCATTTAATAATTGTTTGCCATCGTCTATTGGTTTGGTTACATAATGCATTGTTTTGCCTCTTTTTATGCTGGTGGTGGGGTTTTTAATCATTATCTATATGATTGTATTGCCTGTTTGTTTATTCGTGGTCTAGGCTCTTAAAATACCTTGTTACCTTTTGTTTCATTTTCAAAGCTTTCAGCTCTTCTAATTGTTCTTTGCAATGGATTACTTCAGCTTTCAAACCTTCGCCTAATGGTAAATCAGGATTAATATGGATTATGATGTTTATTAATCTTTGTTGAAAGTATTCTATTTGTTTGTTGATAGTCATGGTCTGATTCTCTGATTGATTAACAGTAATGTCTTTTTGTATCATCTGTATTGCTAAAGTCGAAACATCCGTTTTCTTTATCCCATTCTCTAATGCCTGGTAATGAATCGGTGTGAGTCTCATCCTGCTTTAAATATCGAAAGACTGCATGGTTGCCTGATTCATGCAATACATGTTCAATCATGTTTATTATGGCAACTCTGTAAAGTCTTTCAGTATCATTACTAAAGGCAATTTGTAGGTTTGCAAAGTCTAGGATTGATTGAACTGATATGGTTTTTGATGCTTTCATGATATTCTCGTTTTTGGTTGGTTTCTAAAAAGTATGATGTATTATTTCATACTTTTTGCTGATTGTCAAGTTTTTATTATTCTGAATATATCCAGTCTTTAACCAAAATTGTCGCTGTTGTCAAGTCTTTAATATTAAAATGGTAAGCCAGTTCTTCAGCTAATGTCTTAATAGTTGTCGCTGTTGAATGCTCTAAAAATTCAATCATGTTTTTATTTAATTGGTTCATTGTTGCCTCTTTTTATGCTGGTGGTGGGGTTTTAATGGTTTGGTGCTTATGGTAGCATTGCTTTGTTTTTATCTTGTTACCAGTCACATATATTCATTTTTTGTTGGTCAGTAAGGCTATCAATGTAAGCTTGTGCCTGTTCTTTTGTTGAGAAGACTATTTGAAATAATTGTTGTTTCCGGTTATTGCTTATTATCTCAAAAGCTCTTTGTCTATTAAAGCTGGTTTGTTGAATTTTCATTTGATTTGCCTATTGGGTATCTAATGCATTGATATATTCTTTTATTGCTGTTTGTACATTGGCATATAGAAGAGAATTATCTGTTTTGACTTTGTTGTGATAATTGTTATCGAATGCTGTTGTATATTTTAGTATTGCAATCTTTAGCCTATTGGCTTTATATTCTATTGTTGATACCGCTTGGTTGTATTCGTTATATTGATTCATTTATAAGTCCTCTAATGCAATCTGTATAATAAAAGCAATTGCAGCAATTGTTATGATATTTTGTGGTATTACTATCCATAATGGTAATAGTGTCCATATTGATACACTTAAACATATTAATAAGCCAATTATGACTATTATAATAAATGCACCTTGTATTTTGTTTGATAATTCGTTCATGATATTCTCGTTTTTGGTTTGTTTGTTGTATTAAGTTCTTTAAAGGTTTTTATCAGTTTAAAGCCGACTTAAAAACCTTTTGAAAAAATGGCTGTATTCGGTGGTGCTTCTTAGTCTTTCATTATAAAGCCACAAAGATTAAGAGAATGGCTTGGTTTTAAATCTTGTTATTTTCTTTTTATCTTACTTCCCTTTAAAGTATGATATATTATTTCATACTTTTTGCTGATTGTCAAGCAATTAATTTTATTAAATCATCAATGGTTGTTTTAACTGGCTTGCCATCAATCATCAATTGTTGTGTTCTTAAAAAGTAGGTTGCTGGCAAGCCATTGGATAATTTGAAGGTATAAACCAAGTTATCTTCAATGAATAGAATACCATTCTCTATTAATAAATCAATGAATGATAAATGTGATTCTATTTCTTTGCTCATTTCTTCAACTCATTTATGTAATTTGAGATAGCTTTTTTGGCTATCTCTTTGAAATATTTAACACTACAATTTAATGATAATGCAGTATGGTATAGTGTTTGTGCATCTTTTGCAGCCTTTAGTAGTCTTCGCAGCTCTTCATTTGATTGATCATAGTGATAAATGGTCATTTTATTCTTTTTGGTTGGATTAAAAGTATGATGTATTATTTCATACTTTTAAGTGATTGTCAAGCATACTATTAAAATATAATCCCTTCGGGATTGGTTGCTTCGCAACTTCTGCTTTCTTTTTTATTTTAAATCATTCCTTTTAAAAGCTTTTTGCTTAAAGGTAATCTTGAGACAATATGAGGCTCGAAAGCCTCCAATTATTTTAAAGTATAAACTTTTTCAACAATGTATCGAGAAAACCAATATTAAATTGGTAGGGATGGTCAGTGGTGTTCCCTTTAAATCTTTGAGTTATTATCCTGACGCCACAATAAAAGCAAACGATACTATTAACGCTTTTATTGCTACTCTTTTTAGAGTATCATGCTAAAGGTTTGTTCGTGGTCTAAAAGATGATTCCTTGCTAATCATCTAAGCAATACTATACAATTGCTGATTTGTCATCTTTGTTATAGCTACAGAGTCATACTATTTAAAGGGTTCTGCTATTCTATACTCGTTTACGAAGTATCTCGTAATATTTTGTAATATATTTGTTGTATGCTATTATATAAGCAGGTATCATGCCAATTTGTAAACTGTTATAATTCAATGAGTTGCAATATTAATGTTTAGAATATAGGGAATGCATTCCTTAAATATAGGTAATGCATTCCCTATTATGTGGGTAATCAATTACCTAGTCTGTAAGGTAATCATAGTAAATTATATTATTTTTAACCAATTGATGATCTTCATATAAAATTTTGTTGAGTGCTTCTAAAATGATTCGATTTTCCTTGTTGGCTAATCCCATTAAAACTTCTCTTCTATATTCCATTAATCCATCAACAATAGTTCTATCATCATTTAATATCATTGCAGTTTTCCAAATCCAGCTTGGCTTGTATTTCAGCTTTTAATGCAATAATATATTCTGGATAGCTTTCAGGATCTAGCCTATATTGCAATTGCAGCCTTTCTTTTATTGCCTTGCCATAGGCGTTTTCAATATCTTTTAATGGATTCATTATATTACCTGTAAATTATGTTTAAAATCTTACCCAATGAAAGGTAAGCAATTGTAAAAATCAAGCCAATTGTAAAAATCAAGCCTAAAATATAATCCTTCATTTGCCTTTAAGCTCCAATAAATAGGCATTAATTGCAATTTTAGATTCTTCTAAGAATTGTGCTTTGTTCACATCATTTGTCTGAATAGCAATGTTTAAAAACGCTTGCGCTCTTGTTGCTGTATCATAAAGACTTTTCAATTTTTGACTGTTCTTATTATATGCGTTCATTGTGTTGCCTCGTTTGTTTGTTGTGTAGGATATTCTACAAATGTTTTTTGTTGAATCTTGTCAAAATACTGGTTAAACAAGATGTTTTCAAGTCTTTTCAAAATTTTACAAGCCATTGGGTTACTAAATTCTGCCTCCAATTCTTCCTTTAAAGCCATTAAATCATCTAAAATTGTGTTATTACTCATTGTAATGTATCCCGTAAGATTGACTGGGCCTGCAACTCTGCTACAATTGAACTAATGTAACTTTGGTGCAATGCAGCATTATAACAATGGCTGTTTTGAATCTGGTTATGTAGGTTTAATCTTGTTTTTTGTGCATTACTGTAATTTTGTTGTATTTGCTCAAGAGCATTATTAATAGTCATTTTATTCTCTTTTGTTGGTTGGATTGAAAGTATGAAGTATTATTTCATACTTTCAGGTGATTGTCAAGCTTTAATTAAAATAATAAGCCAGTTCATTATCATTTTCCAATTCTGTAAAAGCTTGGGAATAATGAATATAAGATGCTATCGCATCACTAGGAATATACATACCGTCTACCTCGTTATGTAATGCTGCGTTATAGTGTTGACCGTATGCTTGTAATTTTGTTTCTAATGGATTAATCATTTTAAATTCTCTTTTGGTTGGTTGTTTTGAAAGTATGATGTATTATTTCATACTTTCAAGTGATTGTCAAGCTGTTATTTAACTGGTTCAGCTTCATACTCATTGTATGCGGCAAAGTATGCTTGGTGTGCCTCTTTGGTGCATATTGCTTTAAATACCTTATTATAAGCTATATCGGCAGCAAATTGAGCAGCTTCTTCAGCAGCCTTGACCTGATTCATATATACAACATAAGCTTTCAAGTATTTTAGTCTTAACTCTTCTTTTTTGTTCATTTGATTTGCCTTAAATCTTGGTTATTTTGAAGACGTGATTATAGAATAGCTCTATCTGCATAACGTTTAAATCCGACATTAAAAAATACTGTACGAAGTATTCGTCATTTGAGTTGATTGATTCAATTTTGCAATACATTTGATTTTCTCTTTGGTTGTTTTGAAAGTATGATGTATTATTTCATACTTTTTATCAAATGGCAAGCTTTATTTTGTTGTAGCACTCATTAAATTCAATTTCAAAAGCATCTAAACATTCAAGCATTTTATTACCTGTACGCTTGTAATATTGCTTACCTTGACCTACTTTGCTATATTGCTCTAATGCTTCGTGGTAAGCCTGTTTTTTTGTATCTAATTGTGTTTTCATGGTTTTCTCTGTTTGGTAGTTTATCATCCCTGCAAAGTAACAAGGATGATATTTAAAGGTCGATTTTATTGCCGTGGTGATGTTTTAACTTTTTGTTAAGCTGATTGTATTGGTTTAATTTCTAATGCGCTCTATGATGTAATTTAAGAAGCTAAAGTATAATGCAATGAATAGGCTAACTGAAGTAATTGTGATCATAACCATCATTAATAGACTGATAAAATCAAATAATAGTTTAATTGTTTCCATAAAATTCTTTAATTCCGTAAATAAAAATCATAATAATTGTAAAGCATAGGCATAATGCGAATATTATATAACCTATATAAATCATTGCCAATAAATTCCATAAGTGTAGCAATAATGTTGTTATAATCATCATTGTTTATCGTATGTAAGAACTGCGATAATGAATGCGTATATTAATAAACCTGCGATAATTGTAATCATGTTTTAATCCTCTTTTGTGGTTGTTGATAGTTGTTATTTTGTAGCTTTGTATATGTTTATAAGTATATAACCTGCCCATACAGCAAAGAACAAAATCATTGTAATAATTGCAAACATGGCAATTCCTTAATGTTGTATTAATGCACTTGATTTAATTTCTGAATGGTTTAAACCATCATCCAATTCTTTGAGCTTGTAATAAGTATAACCACCTTGTTTGTGCGCTTCCAGTCTATTGGCAACTGATTCGATTGCTGTATAATATACAAAACCGTTTACTTCGTGACTTGTAAAGTTTTTCATTGTGTAGCCTCTTTTTAATTAATGTTTGTTGGTTGGATTGAAAGTATGATGTATTATTTCATACTTTTTGGTTATAGTCAAGCGATTGTTTTTCAGCTTTATTAAATGCATATTCGTAAATCTTTTTGAGTTCTTTGGTTTGTTGTGAAGTCGGATCTGTTAAATACGCATTCGCCCATTTTGTCCAGTAATCGTTGGCAATGGTTTTTAGTTCAATTAAAGTTTTCATAATTTTCTCTGGTTGGTTGTTTTGAAAGTATGATGTATTATTTCATACTTTCTGTTGATTGTCAAGCTAAATCATTAAATTCTTTTAGGAATGCTTCTAGTTTTTCAATGTTATTTAATATATATTCTTTGTCGCATTCAAGTAATATTGATATTTCACCTGTTTCTTTGTCTATTGTGTATGGTGCTTTGGCACTCTTAAACTTGTTATCAACTGCCCATAATGGACGCAAATTAGAATAGTGGTTAAGAAATAATGCTTGAGCCTCATTGATAGCCCAGCTTATAGGAAAAAAGTGGTCATAGTGCCAATTGCTTTGATTATCCCAAGTCATGTTTGGTTGGAATTGGTTTTCTATATGTAATTGAAATTCTTCATAGCTACAGCCTAGTATATTGGCAGTTTTTGAAGTTTTCTTAAAGTTGCCGTTTTTTAATGCATTTTTTATTAAACTACTTATATTACATCTTAATTTGTATAATGGTTCTGTTGCCTTTCTTTCTGCCTCCTTTTCATTTCTTTTTGCCCTTGCTTCTGGTGTTGCATTCTTTGCAGCTATTTCTTCTTTATTTTCTGCATAATAGATGACTTGCTTTGCACATTTTTCTTCTTTATTTTCTGCATAATGGATGGCTCTTTCTTCTGCATGTTCTGCATAATAGATGGCTCTTTCTTCTGCATGTTCTGCTCTATAGATGGCTTGCTTTGCATTTATTTCTTCTTTATTTTCTGCATAATAGATGGCATTCTTTGCATTTAGTTCTTCTCTATTTTCTACATAATGGATGGATTGCTTTGCAACTATTTCTTCTTTATTTTCTGCATAATAGATGGCATTCTTTGCATTCATGCAACATTTGCATTGTGATGTTCTACCATATTTGCCTGTTTTTTTAGCATAAAATTCAGCTAAAGGTTTATCTATCTGACAAGTTGTACATTTTTTTGTTGTTTGATTGTTCATTTTCTGTATCCTTGATAAGTTGATTTGATAAAAAAGGAATGTATAGAAGTAAGTTTATCAAGCTTACTTGTCAAGCGGCCACTCTATCCATACATTATTATTTATCTAAATTCTAGGACACATTATTTCATACTTTCTAGTGATTGTCAATCAATTTCTTGATATATTGCAGCTCTTCATTCAATCGCAGTTCTTTTTCACTATCGAATAAATCTTGTTGTATGTTATCAATTTCTACTTGAATGATTAGTATATATGCCTCCAACTGCTCTTTAATATAAAAACCTTCAACAATATGATTATATTCGTATTCAACTTCAATTGCATTTTCAGTTAAAGCATACTCTTCGCCCTCCTCGGTGGTTTCGACCAATTCTATACAATCATCTGAAAGCTCCCAAGTATCTTCAACTAACACACAATTTTCTATTAAATGATATTCGTTATCTGATTCAACATAGCAAATATCATCATCTTCAATATGATAGTCTGAATCATCATCAACACAATAAACTACATAGTCATTGTGGACATATTCGCAGTGACTTTCAAGATACGTGTAATTTTCGTGTAAACATTCTTCGCAAAGACAATGGTCATCGATATAGCAGGTTTCGTCTTCATGTACTGAACAGCCACAATTATCACAATTACATCTATTATTATTATCAACAAGTCCATTGGTGTTATTACATTCAATACTGCCCTGCCTATCAACTAATAAATACTCTTCATTAACAACTATAACGGATTGGCAACAACCATCCAAGTAAGGCGCAACAATATCACCACAATTTTCAAGATACTTCAGTTTTATTCCCTCCAAAGAACTGCCTCTTGTTAATCCCTCTTTACTTAAAATTGCATTGGCTACATGGGATTGTAGGTTGTTATGGTCAAGATATAATCGAATATATTCTTTTCTATCTACCACTAAAGTTCTGGCTACCAGTGCTTTGTTTTTCCATATTGTAAGCAGTTCAAGTCTAGGATCAAAGTCATAAATTTTAACAGCATCCATTCCAGTCATGCATGATGCGGAAGTGGAATCAATTGCATAAAGCGTATGACTGTAAATTTCAACATAATTATCATGGCTGTATTTAACTTTATATTGGCTTATATCTCCATTTATTTCTTTGAAATTCTCAACTTCTTCTTTTATCTCAATATCATCTAATATTGTATGTTTTTTTAAAAACTTTCCTAATTTAATCTGCGAAACATGACGACCACTTGTAATTTGAATCATTGGAGGCTCAAGTGGTTCAATGGCTGTAATCAGGTTGGTTTGTTCATTGATTACTCTATTGAAAGTTGTTTGAAGGCTTATATCTATTATATATTTATTCATTGTAATATAAAATTGGTATGGATTGAAAGTATGATGCATTATTTCATACTTTTTAGGGATTGTCAAGCTTTAAATTATAACGTCTTTTAAGGCTTGCTCTTTGATCATCTCTTTAATTTTTATCTTTGCAGTTTCTTTTTGTTGCTTTTTCATGTAAAGCAATCGTTCAATTAATGCGCTGTTAGGGTTTTCTGAAGTAAAAGGTAAGATAGAGCAGCCAGTTAAAAAAATGGCCGTCAAGGTGATAATTAATAATGTTTTCATAATTTTTTTAATGCCTGTTTGATGCTTGGTGAAAATATAAAGAATACTGCTACTAGCAATATAATTATATTAAAGCTTGCAATTGAAATAATAAATTCCCTCATAATATTTTGTCTAGGATAAATGGTAATATTGAAAGGACTATTATGGTTAGTATGATAACTATGTGAAACATTTTGATTCTCTTTTGAGTTGGTTTTGAATATTATTAATAATGGATAGCAGGAATCTAGGGTTTCTTATTGAAATTATCTCAAAGGCTTGCTAGATTGAATCGGTTTAAAAATTATCGTTGCCGCGATACTATCCATTATTAATAATAATACTACTATTTAGTGGTTTTGAAAGTATGATGTATTATTTCATACTTTCAAGTGATTGTCAAGCAGTTTTAATAATGTCTATACCCATAACCATGATGTCCAAAATTATAAAGTAAGCCTCCAATTATAGGCGTAATAATTTGATACTGGTATTGATACTGTTGTTGCTGGTATTGATACTGTTGTTGCTGGTATTGATACTGTTGTTGCTGATAAGCCTGTTGCCTATACTGCTCTTCTAATTGCCTATTGTATTGTCTTTGCTGTTGCAATTGCTGTTGTTGGTATTGTTGCTCCTGTAGTTGCTGGATCTGTTGTTGCTGGTTGTAAATCTGATAATCCCTGCTATCTGCATTCGCTTGTACTGCAAAGGCACTCAAAAGCACTATACCCACTATTAATTTTTTCATTTTATGTTTCTCTTTGGTTGTTTGAAAGTATGATGTATTATTTCATACTTTCAGGTGATTGTCAAGCGATTAATTATAATCATCAATGCTGGCTAAAAATTCTTCGTGATCTAAAATAATATTGTCTTTTAGCTCCAATTCAAGTTCAAGTTCAATATTTGCACTCTTCAAACTGCTAATGTAATCCAAGCTACCGTCATAAGCTTCATGCATTAATTCTAATTCATATTCAAGGCAATCCCTTTCGTCTTTTAAACTATTAAACTGTTCTTTTAAATCTTGGTAGGCATCAAGCTCAAGATATAATGCATTTAACAGCAATACATCATTTGTTGATTGTTTGAAGTATTCTAACTGGTTTTTGCTAATCATTTTATTTTCTCTTTATGGTTGTTTTTGAAAGTATGATGTATTATTTCATACTTTTTGGTGATTGTCAAGCAGTTATTTATTATTTCTTACCCAAGATTTTCTGGTATTGTCAGTTAAGCTCCATATTAAACAAATTATCCATATAATGCCAGTACCACCAAAAATCACGTTTAATAAAAATATTGGCAAAACATTCCTATGTTTTCTTTTAATGGCAATTATGGTTGGTAATCCATAAGCAATGGTTAATAATATAATCCATATTAAACCTAGTCCTAATAATGTTTCTAACATTGTTTTAATCCTCTTTTGAAAGTATGGTGTATTATTTCATACTTTATGGCAGTTGTCAATCAATTTCTTTGAATGTAATTGAAATTGAATTGGGATAATGTGAAGGTGCGTCTTCTTTGTAATATTGAGTAATTGATGATACGAATACATCATGCCTCAAATCATTTAAAAATTTATCAGTGTTCACCTTGTCCTTGTCATATATCCATATTGATCCGCTCCATACATTGATTCTTTCAATGCTTATATCATACCTTTTAGCATACTTTTCTATTTTGTCCTTCATATCAATAACCTATTATAATTTTTGCAAGCCAAGCTACGCATCCACTAAGGAATATTATTATTATTGTAAAAATTAAACCTAACCAACATTGCCAGTCAAAATTTAACCTTAATTCATTTAAAAAATTGTTTCATAGCTTCTTATCCTGTGTCTTAAACCATTGGTAAGTTAATTCAATTATTACATAACTGGCAGCGTAAACTAACACTAATATAAAATAATTGTTCATTTGATGTTACATACATAATTGATTGATAAATCCTCAAAAGGCAAACTTTTGTCTGTTTGAGTGAATGAATAAATATCCGGTTGGCAATTTGTGCAGTTCCCACTTCCGAGTCCATAATAATATTGCTTGGTTTTGCAATTTATCCATAAGTCGTTATTAATACCACCGACCTCATTTGCATAAACTAGCTGAAAGCCTTTAACGGTTTTGCCTGTAACTTCCAATGTAATGGTTGGTGAAAGCTTGACTAATTTTTGCTTTGGTTCGGCCTTGACATTTACCGCTGTTAATAATATTGCAGCGGTCGTTAAAAGTGTAATGCTTAATTTATGTTCAAATTTCATTGTCTTCTCTGTTGTTGGTTGGTGATTGAAAGTATGATGTATTATTTCATACTTTCAGGTGATTGTCAAGCGATTAATTAAATTGGCTACAGGCATAATTAATAACATCCCTTTCCATACTTTGAGCTTGACCAAAAGCATATACTTTTGTTGTAATTTTTTCAAAACCTTGACCTGCATTACTTAAATCAAAGTAAAATTTTCTGCCATAGCAATTCATTATTATAATTGAATTACCACCATTTTCCGCATCAATAACACTTACTTTCAATACATCGCCTATTCGCTCATCTATGTTTACCGTAAGTGTATCATTTAATTTAATTGGTTTATATGGTAACTCTTCAGCTTTAACGTTTACACCATAAAGTAATAATCCAGCTATGGCTAAAAGTCCTACACTTAATTTATGTTCAAATTTCATTTTATCACCTTTTTAGTTTTAATAAACAAACTACAGGCTATGGATGCTAATATATAATCAATAAATGTTATATTTAAATCAGTCAAGTTTAATATTAAACATACCGCGAAAGCCAGTGCCATTGATTTTAAAATCTTTTCTACGTTAATGCATGAGGTATTCATTTTTAATTCCTTAAGTTGGTGATTGAAAGTATGATGTATTATTTCATACTTTTTAAAATTTGTCAAGCTCAAATTGAATATGGTCGTACATTATAACTTGATAGTCAATTATATTAAAACTTTTGTCGTAGTCATACAGTTTTAATAGTCTTTTCAAATATTGTCGATATGAGGCAAACCAAAATTTTGGCCGTATGTTTACATTGCTTAACTTTAAAAAGTCTTCTACGATGTCTTTAGCTTGCTTTCTAACTATTCTTTGCAGGTTGTTCATAATGCTATTGTAAAATCAATGTGAGCTGACAGGGCATCGAATGCCTCGCACCAAGCCTTATAATATCTTTGATAGGCTTGGTGCGTTATTTCATCTGCAATGTAGGACTGTAATGCTAGATTCACACCTTCCAAGCTGTTTAAATAAGTTTCTTGTAATTCTGCTAATGTCTTCATGATGTTCTCTTTGTTGGTGATTGAAAGTATGATGTATTATTTCATACTTTCAAGTGATTGTCAATCTGTTATTTTAAGGAATGTTTCCATTTTTTGTAATACCTGACTGCTTCGACTTCTGTATAAAATCCTGCGCTATCAAGCAAAACATTATTAAAAGAATCGGTAACAATAATTACCCAATTAACCATGTTAGATTTATATATCTTGACTTTTAATTTTTTATGCTTGCTCATTGTTCTAATTCCTTTCTAATGACTTTAACTTGGGAATGGTAAAATGTATATGCCTCTTCGCGTCCATTCGTCATTGATGTAGTAACAGCAAATAAATTTGTTAAAATTGCAATATTGGCTTGAAAGGCAAGGAAATTTTTCTTAGCATCCCTTTCTGTAATTGCCGTGGTCTGCTTATAATCAAATAAAAACTTTTCGACTTGTTTGGCAATGACTTTTTTTGCTACGATTCTATATCTGCTCATGGTAATTCTCTTTTTGTTGGTTGTTTGAAAGTATGATGTATTATTTCATACTTTCTGGTGATTGTCAACTATAATTTGAAATATAATCATCCAAGTTTTCTTCAATCTTGGCTTGCTTCAACTCCTTTTTAACTTCTTTCAGGTGTACAAATTCACTCTTCATTAATGAGTTAAAATAGCTTTGGCTTACTGTAACCTGATCATCATATAAAACACTCATTACAAAAATCAAGCCTTTTAGCTCCTTAGCTTCTCGCTTATTTAAGCCAATAAATTCATAATATCCTTTTAGTTCTTCAATCCTTTCTTTGATTGATTCTACAATTATTTTGCCGTCATCAAATCGAAAATCCTGTAACACTGTTTTATTCCTATTGAAAATTAAAATCTATTTCGTTAAAAGTTTCTCGTAATGCTTCTAATTGCATTATAATAATTTCTTTGTCCTCTTTGCTTACCTGCTCAATACAATGCTTCAAAGTCCAGTAGGCATCCAATAGAACATTGGTTTGCCTAAAATCCAACATTGTTTAAATCTGAAAAGTCAATTTCTGGGAATGCATGTTCAAGCTCTTGGCAGGTTAAATTTGCATCCTCTTCATTTAATGCCTGTAGATCTTGGAATGCCTGTAAAATCGCGTTAAGCTGTTTTTGCGTTAGTACATTAATTCTAAACTTCATACGAATATCCTTTATTTGATACCTTGATTTCTTTGGTTTTCGTTTGAAACACGCTTACTGCCAAGTTTTCATTGAACATCGTTTCATTGCTTATATCGTATGTGTAGAAAACTTGGTATTTATTTGAATAACCTGATACGGTTTCGACCTTATATAATTTTTGCATTTTTTGATTCCTGTTTGATTGTTTGAAAGTATGATGTATTATTTCATACTTTTAAGTAATTGTCAAATTATTTTTGAAGCAATAAGCATAATGGCTGTAAACAGGAAAGCATATTGCCCTATTTTGTCATAATACCAAGCCTGTACAGGCATTTTAAGCTGTTTTGATTCAAGGGTAATGTAATCATACTGATTGTAATGTCTTAAAGACTTGTGAGTGTTTTTCATTACAAATATTCTTCATTGTATAAGTCACCACCAATTTCTAAAAAATCGCTCAAATTGGCAGTATGAACAATAATTACACCTGTTTTGCTATCTCTTTGAGCCATTTTTGTAACTTTATAATGGTTTAAACTGCCTATATAACCTGTAAATGGTTTAAAGTAAAAATGTACGATTGGTTGGCTTCTATCTATGTTAATGCTCATTTTAATCTCTTTTAATTGTTGGTTTAAAAGTATGATGTATTATTTCATACTTTCTTTAAGTTGTCAAGCTGTTATTTCAAATATAATCTATGCTATGCTCTTCAGTTTGCCACCAATAATTCTTAAATAACTCATTCTGTAATGCGTCAAAAGCACTTGTATCACGTTCGATTGTTAAGCTATTATCATCCTCTAAACTGTTATAGTAGCAGTTCGCCCAAACTTTTACATCAATGTTATTGTTCATTTTAAAAACCCTCTAATGTTTCTGCTACTTCTACAATTCTGTCAACAATGGCAAAATAACCATTAACATCCGTTGATACCATCACAACTTTGTCGGTTTCTACTATTTCATACAGTTTTATATATATTGTGGTTAATGTTTTCATTTTAATGCCTTTTGTGGTTTTTGAAAGTATGATGTATTATTTCATACTTTCAGGTGATTGTCAAGCAGTTGATAAAGAATATTTTGTGAGCCAGTGATGTCCTATTACATAACCAATTTTTAAAACTGTACCATCTTTTTTATCGCAGTACATTAACTGGACTTTGCCGGGAAGTTGTTCATTCAGCTCTTTTCGACTTCTGGCATAAAAGACGTTATTATGTTGATCAATATACGCATCTCGTTGTTTTTTCTCTTTCATTTTAATTGTCTCTGTTATTATTTTTGTTCAAACAGGCATTGTGCGGTTAATGCCCTGCCATAGCTTTCAAACCACTTCTCCCAAGCCTCTTCAAGAGAACTTGCAAAAATGAAATATATTTTTTGTTCAGTGGTAATTACTTTAAATCTATTCATTTTGTTGCCTCTTTTGGTTGGTTTGATTGAAAGTATGATGTATTATTTCATACTTTCGATGGATTGTCAATTGCTAAATCATTAAATTCTTTTAGGAATGCTTCCAGTTTTTCAAGGTTGTTTAATATATATTCTCTATCGCATTCAAGTAGTATATTAAGTTCACCAGTTTCTTGGTCAATTGTGTAAGGTGCTTTGGCTTTCTTAAAGTGGTTATCAACTGCCCATAATGGGCGTAAATTAACATAGCTGTTAAGCAATAATGCTTGAGCCTCATTAACTGCCCAACTAATAGGAAAAAAGTGGTCTATATGCCATTCTCCTTGATTCTGCCAAGTCATGTTTGGCTGGAATTGGTTTTCTATATGTATCTGGAACTCTTCAAAGCTACAGCCTAGTATATTGGCAGTTTTTGAAGTTTTCTTAAAGTTGCCTCTTGTTAAAGCATTTTTTATTAAACTGCCTATATTACATCTTAATTTAAATAATGGGTCTGTTAATCTCCTTTCTAGTTGCCTCTTTACATTCTTTGCATTTATTTCTTCTGCATGTTCTGCATTATAGATGGCTTTCTTTGCAAGTATTTCTTCTCTGTGTTCTGCATTATAGATGGCAACACAACATTTACATTTTGAAGCTCTACCAAACTTGCCTGCTTTTTTTTACTAAATTCTTCTAAAGGTTTATCTATCTGACAAGTTGTACATTTTTTAGTTTGATTGTTCATTTTGTGTATCCTTTTTGGTTAATTAGAATATATGGTAAAAAGTTGTATGGAAGTAAGTTACCAAGCTTACTTGTCAAAAAAGGTAATTAATCTGTTTCTATCCATACATTATTATTTATCTAAATTCTAAGGACACATTATTTCATACTATTTAAACAAAGTCAAGCGATTATTTTCCGGTCAAGATTATTGCAGCTCCATAAAATCCAGTTTCTCCTGTAAAATGATAAATTTGCCCTAACTTAACAATTAATCTCAATGATAATTCTCTTAAGCATAGATAATTAGCATTAATGAAATTGTCTATCAAATACTGCCCTGTAGCATCTATATTTTCATTCTGATATATACCATCTTTCAGGTGATTAATCCGTATTAAATAGTCATTAGGCAGCTTAAACAAACTAAAAAAATCAATATAAAGACATCGACTAATTAATGCTTCTATATGTACTGATAATTTTGTTTTTTTCCTTACAAGTCCGGTTAAATCAAGATTAGATAAAAAGATAATATTTGCCCAAAAAATAAAGCTGGATTCAATTATTTCACCTAAATTATCTTTTATTACAGTGTTTGAACTCCAACTAATTAACCTGCTTGGCTTGCTATCCAATGCATGTTTTAAGATACCCAATGATAATTCATTATACAGGATAGTATCTGAATCATCAAAAACAATGGTAAATTTCTTGTCTTTATATTCATAAAGTATCTTATAAAGTCCCAAAGGTGAAACGTTGCCATGTACATAAAATGTAGTTTTTGGATCTAATGTCGATTCAATACCATGACTTTTGCCAATTCCTGCGCTACCTGCTATTATTAAAGCTTTACTAATGCCTTGACTAACTGCCATTGCAGTTAGTCGGGCAGTTTCAAAAAATTCTAGCTGTTTAGTTAATTTCTCCTCATCTGTTTGGTTTAAATCATCATTTAAAGGTCGATTTTCGCTTACTGGCAAGCTTTTAATGTTAAGCTTGCCTGATATTATATGTTCAAGTGTATAACCCGCCTGTAGCTTTTTTCTATTCTCCGTTAATCTCATCAAATAGCCGTTTACGCTATATCGTCTAAAATTTCTTCATTGTCTACCTTATTCCAACTAAAATTTTGGGGCAAATCATCCTTTAAATCGAAAAATCTATCTGCCTGGTTTAAAACGTTGTCAAAGTCGAAAATATCATTTGAATAGTTCATTTGTAGTGCCTCTATTGGTTTTTAATGGTTGTTTTGAAAGTATGATGTATTATTTCATACTTTCTTTTGATTGTCAATCGCTGTTTTAAAATCTTCTAAAATAATATCCATTCGATTCACTGTAATCGCCCATAATGTCTTGTGCAACACCATCCCAGTCAATATGAAAAGTGATAAATTCCGGTAAATTTGAACTGCTCAAATCGTAACATTCAGTTACAAGATTTTCAGCAAAATCACCATCATCTGAAAAGCATCCCGCATAAGCCTCGCCTACATTTTCTGGCTCAATATCTAATGAATGGGCAGCATTGGCAACATCAACATCATATTCTTCAATGACTTCTAGCCATTCGACAATTTCTGAATAGTCTTTGGAATCCTCTAAAAATTCCGGTACATCCTCCCATAATACACCTTCATTCAAAAGATTTTCTATGTCTTCTAATAGGTAGCCAGCTTCATAATAATTTTTCACATCAATGTAAGTATGGTCTTCAATCAGTCTTATGACTTCCATAATTACATCAAAATTCCTAAAGTCTGCTACCTCGTCACCTTCGATTTTCGATAAAAAATCGGGAATATCATTCAGTGTTATTTCATTGTCTAATAAGGCTTCGATTGTACCCTCATCGAATCCTAAACTGAACAATTTGTTTGCTTCTACATTAATATTTTTCATTTTAATTTTCTCTTTTGGTTTATGTTGTGTATATTATTTCATACTTTTGGAAGGTTGTCAATCAATTACATCTTGTATTGAAAAAATAAAACCGCTTCCATCGACTTTATATTCTTTTGTTTCATAATTCCAATGTATTAGCTTTGCCCTACCTGATATTTGCCTATCTGCCATTATGCCAACAATAGTTTCATTTGCTGGATATTCGTGATGCCAAACATGGCAATCACTATATAATTTATATTTTACACTCATCTGATTATTCTCTTTGTTTTGAAATTGTGGTTATTGTTTCATACTTTTGGAAGGTTGTCAATGCCTTTCAAATGTTTTAATACATTGCTCAATTTATCATGCTTTGTAATGGTTATTCCTGCTACTCCTGACTGCAATAATGCAGTTATTATGGCATGGGAAGTCAACTGCTCCTCATCTATGGTTTTGCTCCTTGAAAGAGTACCATTCCAATAGTCAAGCGTAATTGTAATTTTCATAATTTTCTCTGGTTGGTTTAAATTTATATGCGTAGTATTTCATAGTTTTCGGTCAATGTCAAATTATTTCTTAAATATTTTTAAAATCCTCTATTTTGGATTAAGAAAATCGCATAAGTCTTTGATTAAATTGAAAAATCGTTATTTAAGTTCGTGGTTTCATAATCCCTGCCTCAATTGCCTCGCTTTTCAAATTCCCGCCAATGCCTTCGCAAAACCGGCCAAGCCAAGCAGAATGCAGCTTCCAGACCGCCATCTTCAGAATTTTATCAAAAAATGGGGGAATTTTTGGGGCAGACCCTGCGAAATCCGTGGCTTCCAGCGGTTTTGAGGGGGTTTTGGGAATTTTTTGAATTAAATCAAGGACTTGGGCTAATTTTGGGTTATTTTGGGTTATTTGCCAAAAACTTATTTGGGTTATTTGGCTGGTGTATTCAAAACTTATTTGGCTGGTGTATTCAAAACTTATTTGGCTGGAAATCCCCTCAACCTTTCAATTTCTTGGGCAGCTAATACCAATAGTTCACCTATATCACCCACATTACCGGAATCTGCATGTAGAAGATCTACAATATCACAACCTTCTAGTATTAATTCTTCGTATCTGCCAAAATCATCATCGTCATAATAAATCATGTGTAAATCCTCTATAAAGTTATTTGGTTGATTGCCAAGATACTTTTGATGTACCTTGGCTGGTTGCTTAGGTGCACCTTGGCTGGTTGCTTAGGTGTACCTTGGCTGGGCAATGTGATACAGTTCTCTTTTGTTGATGTGTCACATTTTCGTTATATGGCATGTATGTCACATTTGTCTAACATCTCATCTAAGGTGTCATCCTTTTAAGTGTCATCAATAACTCAGTAGACTCATTTCTGTATCGAATCAAAGTTTTTATTTCGGTGTCACATTTTGCATTATGTATCATGTCATCAATCTGCCTAATATTACTTTCGATACCTTCAATTTGCAGTTGTAAAATTTCATGTGTCATATTAAATTTCCTCGAAAATTTGAAAACCAGTTTCTGTCAATTGTATTATTAAATCACCATCCTCATCTACAAATTCTTCCAGCCATTCCATCCTTATTAAAGATTTTGCAACAACCCTATCTAATGGTGATTCAATTACATAATCTTTATAGACTGATGTTTCTAAATAAGTTTTTGGCTCATCACCATTAACTAGATTGTTTTCGTTAAGGGCAATTTTTAACAGTAATGCATTTTGTTCTTTAGTCATTTTAGTTCACCTCATGGTATTTAGGTTTTGATGCTTTTTTGGTTATAATATCCTTTTGTATGATGTCTATGGCATCTTGCAACCAATAACAAGAACAAATATAGTTTCCATCATTAAAACAAAACCACATAAACCAAAATCTATATTGTGGATAAAAGTAATTATCAACCTCTTTAATTCTATATTTCATTTTTATTTCCTCTTTATTG
>CAYNMU010000007.1:0-45341 GCA_964398395.1 uncultured Eubacteriales bacterium | reverse complement strand
TTTTGAGTTTCCCCATTTTTCACCCCATAATTCAAGCAGTAAAAAAGGAAAGCTGATCTGAGGGCTTTTGTACAGCTAGAAAGTGAGCAATGCCAACGGTGGACTTCATCAGAACGGTGTAAATACCATCGGCAATTGCATAGAATGTGAATTTCGTCTTGCCTTTTTTCTTTTTTGGCTTGTAGATTCGCTTGGATTCGTAAATAAGTTCGGAAACAAACGAGCTTTCGGACGCTTTTTCCGCGAATAGAGCAATTAAGCCAGTCAAAACAGTGGCAATCAAATGCAACGTCCTTATTGCATTTAGAGAGCGCACCCTAAAATCCTCAAAATCAAACTGGTTTTTCTTAAATTTGAAGTATTCCTCAATCCTCCAACGCATTAGATAAACTTTTGTTATCGTCAAAGCAAGACGTTTATCCTCACTCTTTAAATTTGTCAGTAACATCATGGGATCCTTGCCGAATCCATACGCAACGACCAAATTCAACGGCACGTTGGGATACTTTGGAAGAGTAATAGGAATAACGCTGATTTTACACTCCTTTTTCGTTCCTTTTTTGCTTTCAAAATCTATCCGGTACTTGCCCTTGTATTCATTTGCAAGTTTAAAAATGTTTATTGTTTCGCCCTTGTGCTTAACATCTCTGTTCTTTTTTGCTCTGATTATGAACTTCTCGCTAGCTTTGATGAAATATTCATAGTATGTCAACGCATCATAACCTCTGTCCAATGCTTTAATTCCTATGTTCCCAAACTTTTGAGAAATATATTTCAAGCCTTTTAAAACCTCATTATCCTCACTTATGAAGTCCTCTTCCTTGGTTGAATAAACTCGTTCGTATACTGGTAAAGGTGCCTTTTGCGATTTTGTTAGTGCAGCTATTTCAAATGTCCAATACCCTGGTTTGAGTTCACCTGTGCTTCCGTCACGGACAATTGCTAGTCCTTCCATTGCTGTACTGCAAGGTTTTGTAACATCCGATCCATCAACAACGAATATTGTCCTTTCATCAACGCTTGGTTTTATGCTCTCAATGTAGTTATCCATTAAAGCAGCTTTGTCTGTAAAGCTTATTAATCCAAGCGACAATCTCTCAATAGTCTTTTTTAGTGTGATTTCTTCCTTTAATGCCCGACTTATCTTGCTTAAATGGCAGCTGTTGCTTTCCAAAATCCCATAAGACATATTGCAAATCAATTTAAGTTCAGGTCTCTTCAGACCAATACAAATTTTTTGCGTGAAATTCATAATTTCTCTTTTAATTTGGTATCCAAGTTTGCTATAATTTGTCATGAGAGTTAGCTCCTTTTTCTCTTTTGATTAATTTTTGTTTGCACTCAAATTATACCAGAGAACAGGGACTTTCTCTCATTTTTATTGCCTTTTTATGTCTCTTTCTACTGTTGAATGATAGGATTTTCATCGTTTTCTTGCAGTTTGATTTTCTGTTGCAAAGTTTTCCACATTCTGCCTATCACAACGCCTCAACTGTGGAAAACCTTGCCGCGCCTTGCTTCCAGCCAACCGTTTAGAAAAAATGGGGAAACTCAAATTTAAGGTTATTAATTGCTTACATTGAAACAGTAATCCCCGGAACCAATTGATAACACTATCTTGTTATCCTCAAAACTAACTGACTCTATTCCGGCTTGGCTGCCGGCTTGCTTTTCATCTGCCCAAATCATCATATCACTTTCTTCAACCGAACTGCATGAATCGGCAGGCATTTTTATGATTGCGGAGGTGTTCGTGGGAATTGAAATACTGTAAACAGTTACATCTTTTTGTCTTTCCCACGCCGAGGCAATTTCGCCGTAAACGGTTATGAATGAACCCTGCGCTTTTTGCATGCCTTCTGGGAGGAACGGCGCGATGACAATTTCTTTAAACCCGGGTTTGACAAAGCTGCCCAGCTTAAAGAAATCCGGCCCTTTAATACCGAGAATATCATTATAAAAAAATTCATCAATGGTTGTCCAAAGGGTCATAGAAAGCTCGGAACAGCCGGAATTGCTGATTTGCGACCAGCTTTCCCATATGGTTGAAGAACCGTTTGCCATCATATAGCCCCAGCCGGGATAAGAAGTTTTATTAACCATGTTGTATAGGACATCCTGTCTGCCCGTATCTCCCAGCACATCAATCATGGCCGTTGTGCCGGTGTTGCCGGTGTGATGGCTGCCATGATATTTTTGTTCAAGGTCATTGACGGCGTGCTCCAGAATCTTGTTTTCATTTCCTTGCGGCACAAGACCCGCCGCAAGGGCATAAAAGAGGGATGTTTGCGAGCCTTTATCATAGGAGGATTTTTCAGCGCTGAACCATTTATCGTTAACAGCTTTTTTTGTGGCTTCCGCGCGCTTTGCATAATGTTCGCTTTCCTGCGTATTGCCCAGTATCGCGGCGCTGCGCGCCAGAATAAGCGCTGTTTCATAATGGCAGCCTGTCCATAAAAACTCGGGTGATGTCTCTTCCGAAATGAACTGCTCCTGCCCCGCTTCAAAGCCCGGGAGCATATGGTCGCCGTAGGACCCTTCCGTCAATATTCCGTCTATTGCGTGCAGATTGTGGTATTCATAAGATCTTCTCATGCTGTCATAATGGTCACGCAAAAGCTGCTCATCGTTATAGTACATATAAAGAGACCAGACCAAGCGCGGATAGCTTCCGCCCCAGATTGGATCAACATTGTTCCACTGGATATAATTCGGTGCAATGTCGGGGATGGCACCGTTTTCAAATTGCGCCTGTTGAATATCCTCCAGCCATTTCCGCCAGTAAAGCGGCATATACTGCCTGGTGTATAAGGTGCCCGCCAGCGAGCCGGGGTCCACCCAGCCCCAATGCTCCCGGTAAAGGCAGTCAAGCGGTATGCCGAACATCTGGTTGGTCAGCGTGCGCAGAACCGCTTTGTGGATACTGTTTATCAGTTCGTTATCGCACTCAAAATTACCGCTTAAATCAATATCCTGATAGATTTTTTCGCCAACGATTTCCTCAATAGTGACCTCGTCCGGATTCAGCTCAATCTGCACATAATGAACCGGATGGTAGGTAAAACGCGGCTCATAGGTTTCCCCTTCCGGGCTGCCTTTTAAAATATAAATATCGATGGAATTCTTCCACATTTCCGCCCGGCCGGAAAGATTCGGGACACTTACCTGCAGATGCTGGTCAATTTCGCCTTCGGGTGTGATGCGGTCGGAATATTTTATTGTAACCGTTGAGCCGGCTTTGCCTTTGAATTTGATTTTGGACCACCCGCCGAACAGTTCTTTCATATCAAACATCAGAATGTCTTTTTTGCCGGTCTTCAGTTGAGATGGCACAATCGTTTCCATCACTTTTATCGGCGGCATCAGCTGCGATTTCATCAGCCCGCGCGAGCGGTCCTTAATATTGACCGGCAGCCAGGCTGAATCGTCATAGCCCACAAAGTTCCAGCCGGTAAGCTCCAAGCGGGCGTCATAAATTTCGCCGCCCCAAAGGCGTGTTTCCAAAATCGGGCCGAAGGTGACTTTCCAGCTTTTATCGGTGCTGATGATTGCGGTACTGCCGTCATCATATACAAGGTTTATTTGCAGCATAGCTTTGGCGCAGGCACCGTAAGCTTCCTTCCACATGTATTCGGAAAACCAGCCGTTGCCGAGAAGAATCCCGACAGCATTGAAGCCTTCATTCAAATATCCCTCAACATCATATGTGGAATACAGTATTGTCTTGTCATAATCCGTCGGCGCGGGGTTCAGCACGCTGTCCCCGACCTTTTTGCCGTTGATAAACAGTTCGCCCCAACCGAGGCCGCTGAAAAACGCTCTGGCTTTTTTTAATTTTTTAGGCAACAGAACTTCTTTCCTCAAAAACGGCGACCTGATTTCTCCGTTATCATAGCCGTTAATGGAAGTTTTAGGCGATTTCGGGCCTATCCACGCCGCCTTCCAATCACTTTGACTTAATAAAGCGGTTTCAAAGCAGGCAGGCGCGGCAAAAGCGCTTTCGTTTGCCTGTTCATCTCTGATTTTTACGCTCCACCAATACTTTGTATCCGATGAAAGCATTTGCCCCGAATAAATAATATTTGCCGACTCGCTTGAATCAACCCAGCCGGTATCCCACAAATCGCCAATCGCATTTACAGCGTTTTCGAGTGATGTGCAACCAATAATTCTGTATTGCTTTTGCATGATTGCTCTGCCTGTGTTTTCAATTGTCCACGAAAGCCTCGGGCGGACAACATCCATATGGATGGGTTCTTTCATGTATTCGCAAAATAAATCTTTAATCTTAAGCATTATTTCCTCCGGTTTAAATTTTTAAATTAATTTGATTGAAACAGGTTCCATCACAATCGGTTCCCTGCCTTCAATTTCCACTTCAGCAGGAAAATCTGAATCATTATACAACGCAATCAAGCCGTTTTCAAGCACACTTGAATATACACCGGCGGGGCTTTTTATGGTCATCATTTTTTTAGTCATTTGATTGAGGTTTTCAAGCTTCAGCAATTCGCCGGCCAAATCAATTATCCAGCCGTCCAGCGGTTCTCTGAGGGTATTGATAAAAATCACTTTGCCTTTGCCAGTATCCCCCGCAAGCCATTTGTTGAATATGCTGTAATCCCCCTCCACATTCGCGACACCCGCACGGGCATTGCTCTTGATGATGGGGTAAATGACTGTTCCGCCGCCGCGCACCCAAAAATCAAGTTTTTCCAAAACCGCCTGCTCGCTAAAGTCACCATCGTGATTGCGGGAGAGGAATACAAACGCTTTATATTGTTCGAGTGCGCCGTCAAGCACCATGCGTTCGCCGCAGAAGTCAAAATCCAAGTGCCGCCGCAGGGAATAAACCTGCGAGAAGAACGCCGAACCGTCAAGATACCGGATAGCGCTGTCATCGGTATTCACAAGTGTATCCGGGTACATGACCGCGATATCTATCAGAGGCTTTGCCCGTTTTTCAAGCAGCGGAGCGTATTTCAGCCATCTCTCAGCACTTATGTCGCAGCACTGCAGATTGCCCCTGTAATAAAACAAGTGCTGCCCGTTGTTGATGATTATATTATAGAGCCGTGCGATGACGCCCCTTGCCGTGCTGAAGCCCGCCGGTTCGGAACCGAATGGCACATTGTAAAAACGCGCCGAAGAAGAAAGCATACGGGTGATGGCAAAATTCAGTTCATAGCTCTCATCCTCATTTGTGGCTCTGATGCCGCCCTGTACCTTTATCATGCTGCGGGTTTGTTCCGTAAAGTCCGTGCCGCACTCCCCAAAGCCCCAGCCGCCGGAGGATTGGTAAATATCTTTATCGGGCATTTCTTCGCGCATCCATACCGCCCATTTTTCGCACCAGTCGCTCATTTCAAACATGTACCAGTCCACAAAATCCTTGCGTTTGCGTTTGACTTGGCAGGTAACCGGCAGATAGGTTGCTATCTCATCAAAAGCCTTATGTTCTTCCTGCCAGGCTTTATTCAACGCATCAATTGAGCCGTATTTATTTTTAAGCCACACTCTGAAACGGGGCGCGGCATCTTTGTCCGCAGCCCACCAACCCAAATGCATGTGTTCCACTTGACCTTTATACCCGCAGTTGCCGCTCGCCGGGTACTGCGATTCGCCGTAGTTGCCCGACGGACCGAGGCGGCAGCCGAAAACATCTTGGTTATTGTTATAGTGCTTCCCGAACGCATGGAGATAATCAATGATGAAGGGTGTCTGATGGTCGTTAAAAATAGTCGGAACATTGTTTGCGACACCGTGTTCAAGACATTTAAAGCCCTGAAAATCCGCCATGTCATGATACCATTCGGGCAGCGCATATGCCGAACCGCCGATGACCAACGGAAACCATTTCAGCCCGTACTGTGCCGCAAACTTAATGATGCCGTCATAGTAACTCCAGTCGTAGGTTCCCTGCTTATATTCGATGGTGTTCCACCGCACATAGCTCTCCACCCCATTGAAACCCAGCGCTCTGATATAGGGGCAAGTGTCCTTCATACGCTCAAGGGTAACATCCAAATCTTCATAGCTGATAGGTGAAATATCCGCCGAGCAGACCAGCTGCATATGGTTTTCGAGTTCAAAACCGGGCTTACATTCCTCCGGTGCCGGTCGCTCGCTTTTAGCAAGTTCTACTGCTGCTTCGCACCTGCCCGGCACAAGCTCAACACTGATTATTTCGGGTATGCCGGTTATCGTTATATCCGTTGCCATCGCCTGCCCGTACAGAAAGGACGGATTGCTCATAATAAAAACGGTATGTCTGATTCGGCCGGTATTGCAAAGCGTGTAGCCCGCCGTTATCTCCGCACCGGTGCTAACGGGATTTGAACCCAGGTTCGCGCCTATTTCACCGTCTGCATGAAAACTCAAGCCACCTTGGCTGATACAGTTATCTTGATAGGTTACAATCACAGAAAATATGCTTTCGCCGCTCCCCAACTTCTCTTTCTCCAGCCGGTAACCGGCACCGCGGCGGAGGTAGCAGTTTTCTCTAAGCTGTGACACAAATTCAGGCGATTCTTGTCCCGGGATATAGTCCGAATAAATAGGCTGCAATTTCATGCCGTTAAAATTCATAACAAGACCCTCCTTGCAAATTTACTTTGTATTAGCATAGCAAAAATTCTCCTGATTTACAACTTAAGTTCGTTGAAAAATTAATTTAAAAAACGCTTGACAGTTGAACGCATATTCAACTATAATGATTCTGTCAGTTGAACAGATGCTCAACTATTAAACATTTAGGGAGTGATCGTTTTGAAAAAAGATGATGTGTTTTGCGATTGTGATGTTATTCATGCCGACACAGTAGAAACGGTAAAAAAGAAAATGCCCGAAGAGGCTTTACTGTATGATTTGTCTGATTTTTTTAAAGTTTTGGGAGACAGTACAAGGACAAGGATTATCGGGGCTCTTGATGAGAGTGAGCTCTGTGTTTGTGATTTGGCGGTGCTTCTCAATATGACAAAGTCTGCTATTTCTCACCAGTTAAGTTCTTTGAAGCAGGCCAACCTCGTTAAACACAGAAAAGATGGGAAAATTGTTTTTTATTCCCTGTCAGATGAGCATGTGACAGCTATTTTCGAAAAAGGTCTGGAGCATATCAAAGAAAACAGAATTCAGGAGAATTAACATGAAACAAGTATTAATACTCAACGGTCTCGGCTGCGCAAATTGCGCGGCAAAAATAGAAACCGAAGTGAACAAACTTGGAGGGGTTCAATCAGCATCTGTGGATTTTGTTTCAAAGATGCTTGTCTTTGAACCGGAGCCGAACGCAGATACATCTGCTATTAATAAAAGTATTAAAAGCATCGTCAATAAGATAGAGCCGGATGTCAGTGTAACACAATATGAAAACGCTGTAAAACCAAAAACACAGGCAAGCGAAAAAGATGATGATGAAGAAGGAGAAAACCACAAGAAGGAAATAATAAAACTTGCGGTTGGCGGCGCTGTTTTTGCAGTCGGAATAATTTTCAATTTTCAAAATTGGCTTGAGCTTTCTGTATTTTTAACAAGTTATTTTATTGTCGGCGGTAGTGTTGTTTTACGGGCAATAAAAAGCATCGCACGCGGTCAAGTGTTTACGGAGCATTTTTTGATGAGTGTCGCTACAATCGGCGCTTTCTTCGTCGGCTCGTATCCGGAAGCTGTTGCTGTCATGCTGTTTTATCTGGTTGGCGAGCTGTTTCAGGATATGGCGGTTGATCATTCCAGAAAGTCAATCAGCGCGTTAATGGATATCCGGCCGGACTATGCAAATATAAAAGTCGGCGCCGAACTGAACAAGGTGTCGCCCGAAGATGTACATATCGGTGATATTATCGTTGTAAAGCCGGGTGAAAAAATCCCGTTGGACGGGGAAGTAATTGAAGGAACATCAACCGTTGATACCTCGGCATTAACCGGCGAGTCCCTGCCCCGTGATTTGGAGCCCGGATGCACCGCATTAAGCGGATTTATTAACAAGAGCGGCATCCTGACAATTAAAGTAACAAAAGATTACGGAGAATCAACCGTTTCAAAGATTTTGGCTTTGGTTCAAAATGCAAGCTGTAAAAAGGCGCCGACTGAAAATTTTATAACAAAATTTGCGCGTTACTATACGCCTATAGTGGTATTAAGCGCCGTATTGCTTGCTGTAATACCGCCTTTGGCAATTCCGGGCGCTGCGTTTTCCGATTGGATTTACAGAGCCTTGGTATTCTTGGTGGTTTCCTGCCCGTGCGCGTTGGTGATATCCATTCCGTTAGGGTTCTTCGGCGGTATCGGTGGAGCTTCGAAGAGAGGTATATTGGTAAAAGGCAGCAATTACCTCGAAGCCTTAAACAATGTTGAAACTGTTGTGTTTGATAAGACCGGGACATTGACAAAAGGTGTCTTCAACGTTACGGCGGTAAATCCGCAAAATGGTTTTAATGAGACGGAATTGATTGAATATGCGGCGTATGCCGAAAGTTATTCAAACCATCCTATTGCGCTCTCCATTACATGTGCTTTCAATGCAGGCATTGATAAAACCCGGATTAAAGATTACCGGGAGATTGCAGGCAACGGTATAAAAGCAAATATCAACGGCAGAGAAGTGCTTGCCGGCAATTCAAAATTGATGGAAAGCGAGAAAATTACATATACAAACAATATCGATACAATCGGTACGGTTGTGCATATTGCTGTGGACAGAAATTACGCCGGCAGCATCGTCATATCGGACGAAGTGAAAGCAGATGCGGCAAACGCAATTAAGGGATTAAAACCGCTCGGCGTTAAAAAAACCGTTATGCTTACAGGCGATTTGAAAGCAGTGGGAGACAAAATCGGCAGGCAGCTGGGGCTGGATGAAGTTTTTTCGGAACTGCTGCCGGCCGATAAGGTTGACAAACTTGAACTGCTGCTGGGTGAAAAGTCTTCTAAGGGTAAGCTCGTGTTTGTGGGGGACGGCATCAATGACGCGCCGGTGCTTGCAAGAGCAGATATTGGGATAGCGATGGGCGGGTTAGGTTCCGACGCGGCGATTGAGGCTGCGGATATCGTTATCATGACAGATGAGCCGTCAAAGATAGTCACAGCAATAAAAATTGCTAAAAGAACAAGAACTATCGTATTTCAAAACATCGTATTTGCATTAGGGGTGAAGGCTATATTCCTTGCCCTGGGCGCATTTGGCGTGGCTTCGATGTGGGAAGCGGTGTTTGCGGATATGGGCGTTGCGCTGCTTGCAATTTTCAATGCAATGCGCGTGATGAATACAAAAAACATGTAGTTTTTTTAGAAATATCGGTATCAAAAAAGTAAAAACAATTTGCCCGCAAGAATGTAAATCATTCTTGCGGGCTTGCTGTACGTCTATTTAGTTCTTTTTCCATTTTACGAAGTAACTCAGTACAATCCTTTATAAATCCTCCAAATATCTTCAATAGCATAATAAAAGCTAAAATATCTTACTTATAATTTCGTCATCTTAATAAAATACATTCTTGAATTATCTTCCGCGTTGTCTAAGTTGAAATACTGTTTGAAGTTATCATATTCATCAAGGGGCGATTGCAATTTTGCTGAAAGTGTTTCTGAAATCCCTTCTCGATGAATTTCATTGATTGCTTTTCTGCTTTTGCTGTGGGCAATGATTACAGTCCCATTAATTTTCAAAATCGATGCCAGTTTTTTGGCAAGCTCACTTCTGGATACAAAATGCGGCAAAGCATTAAAAACAATCACAGCATCGCAAAGCGGCACATCCAGTTGAAGAATATCGCCGCAAAGAAACTTGATTCGATTATCTGCCCACTGCTCTTTTGCGTATCTGATCATTTCACTTGAAATATCAATTTCAATAATACAGCTTGGATTTGCAGCTAATAGATGCGGAACAATGACGCCTTTTCCGCAGCCGATATCAGCGATTACTGCGCCCGGCTTAAAATCAGACATTTCGACAATCTCTTCACGTATGACTTTTTCACTTTCGTCAGCAGTCCATAAAGGGGCAAGTCTGTCAAAATACTCTTTCATTTTCATATTGTTTTCCAAAAAAGAGTCACCCCTTAATCTATATTTTGCATTCTTTTAGCGCCTTGGAGGGCAAACATGAATCGTCAATCAGTTTTGCTTTCTGCAGCGCAAAAATGATAAGAGGAATAAATACCAACTGAGCCATTATGCCGGGCAGCGCTGTCACAAACGAACTTGTCAGCCATATATGCATTGAATACTTTCCTGCACTAAAAATGAGAGCATTGAGCATTCCGCCGGCCAATCGCCCGCAGAGCATTGCGCCAATGAGGGAAATATAAGTATTCACCTGCTTGTTCTTTGTTTTTACAACTTTGAAAAGGATACCCGCTACGATACCATAGACAGCGAGCTCACACAGCATGCTTGGTAAAAAGGCCAACGGCGGCATTCCCGTGAGAAGACAGGAAAGCAAAGGTGCCAAAATCCCGCATGCCAAGCCATAAAACGGGCCGCATATTAAACCGCACAGCAAAACAGGGATATGCATCGGCAAAAACATCGAACCTGCGTTCGGGACAGCGTGAAATGCGATTGGAAGAACGATACCGATTGCGACGCACAGGGATGAAATAATGAGCTTAAATATTTTTGTGTTTTTCATAAAATAACTCCTACAATAGATTGTTCAACCTATTGTAGGAGTTTGTCTTTTGTATAACAAGCCGGTGGGGGGGTCATTTTTAAAATATTTAAAATTTCATTAAATAAAATAGTCTATAACCTTGTTCAAATCTTCAACTGCGCTCAAGTCCCCTTGCTCAACAGCATCAACGATGCAATGCGACAAATGCTCCTTTATAATGCATTTTCCGGTACTGTTGATTGCCGACTTGACCGCAAACAGCTGGAGCAGCACTTCGCTGCAATCTCTGTCATCCTCAACCATACGCTTGACAGATTCGAGATGACCGATTGCTTTTGAAAGGCGGTTCAAAACTGCCTTTTTATGCTTGGGCGAATGGCTGTGCGAATGCTTATGCGGCTCTTCACCCTCATGCGTGTGTGTATATGTTTCACCGTTTGGATTGGTGTGCGTGTGAGGCGTGCCTTGATTCATATTATTGTTCATTCTTGATCCCTCTCTGTTTTGCAAATGTTAAAATTTTCAAATTGGTTGCTTTATATTATATAGCCTTGGAACGCATATTTCCATCCAATATTAAAATAAACTTTTAAGTTTAAACTTGTTTTCAACAAAAGCATTGCAATTAAAGTACCCACGGAACAAAATTATGCCGGGTAATTGCGCCGGAACCTGCAACAGAAATAGCAGACAAAATAAACAAAAAAGGGACAACTCTATGTAAATTGCATAGGGTTGCCCATTTTATTATGAAATTATTAATAAATTTTTTAACTAAATATTAGTTTTTAAATGCAAAACCTTCTTCTCTAAAAAGTTTGATGCATGCATCCACAACATCACAATCGTATTTGCTGCCCTTAAACGCAGCAATCTCTTCCAATGCGGCATCAACCCCTAAAGAAGGTCTGTAGGGACGGTGTGAAGTCATCGCTTCCACAACATCGGATACCGCTAAAATTCTGCTTTCAAGGATAATCTGATCTCCCGACAAACCTTGCGGATACCCCAAACCGTCTAACCGTTCATGATGCTGATGAATCATCGTCGCTATCTGACAAGGAAAATCAATATCTTTAACAATATTATAACCAAATTCAGCGTGAGTCTGAATCAATTGATATTCAAGATTTGTTATTTTCCCGGGTTTGTTTAATATATCGGATGAAACATAAATTTTGCCGATGTCATGGATAATAGCACCAAAAAATATGTTATTTACCTCATCGGCTGTCAATCCCAGTTCCTGCGCAATTGCACAAGCCAAATCCGCAGTTCTTCTTTGATGACCTGCAGTATATGCATCCCTTAACTCACCTATTTTTGATATAGTTTTTATAGATTGTTCCACCAAAAGAGAGAGCTTTTTATTGCTTGCCTCCAAATTTTCCCGATGTTTCTCTAAATTCTCCTCAAGATCTTTTCGTTCGCTGATATCCCGCACAGCCCCTTCAGTACCAATGATATTCCCATCATCATCCAGAACAAATTGAACATTCATCGAAGCCCAGAAAGTTGTGCCATCCTTTCGAAGTCCTTTTGAACAATAATCAACTATAGCGTTATGACTTCGCAACTCATTAATCAAGAACAATCTGTCATTTCTGTCGGCATAAAGCAGTTCAGCCGGTTTTCCCATTATCTCATCCATAGAGTTATATGCATACATTTTCAAAGCAATAGGGTTTACGAAAATAATGTTCCCGTTTGTGTCTGCTTGAAAATAAGCGTCCTGAAGGTTGTTGAGTATTCTTTCCAGTTGTAATGTACTTTTACGCAGGGAATTTTCCATCTGTTTTCGCTCGGTAATATCCTGACCAAAAACCGAAATTGCAATAATTTCATCATCAGTTTTTATCAAATTTATCGAAAGCAACAAGATAATCCCTCTTGAAGTTGCTTTATGTTCTATTTTAAAAGACCCATCTTTTTTTACCTTTGCATAATAATCGCGCCAAACCTCAGCAAGGTTATTTGGAAGGATTTCTTCCGGCACCATGCCGAATTTTATATCCAGCCCTCTGCCAATTTTAAAATGATTTTTAAATGCTGAATTGAATTTTAACAGTTTATAATCAATCGGGTCAACCACCCATATAAGATCATTCGTACTTTCAATAAGCGCGTAGTAACGTTCATATTCTTCTAATAATTTTTTCTCTGAACTTTTTCTTTCTGTAATATCCTTAAATGTAACTAAAATTCCATTGATTGCTTTGTTTTTTAAAAGATTTTTCGCTGTTATTTTTATTGTCAATTCAGTACCATTCCGGTGCAGACATCTGAAATCGCCGGTTCTTTCAGCGTTTTCACCATCTGATATAAGCCCTTTGAATTTATTTTGCAGCAATTCCCTGTCGTCGGGATGTAAAAATTCAAGTGAATTCTTACCTAAAACTTCTTCCTGCTTCCAACCAAATAATTTTTCATTGTTGGGGGTGCAATAACAAATATTATCAACTTCGTCAATTATTGCAACAGTATCAGAAAGGTTCTCCAGTATAATTTGAAATCGGTCTTGATTCATTTTTAATTCTTCTTTTTTATCAAAAAACTCGGATTTCCTATTATCCATTCAGCACAACCTCCGTCACTTTTATCAGTCAGTTCAGCAGAACTTTCTTATAATAAGCTGATAGTATATGTATAGATATTCGTTTATCTTTGAATATTATCATACTATATCCAATGTTATCTTGTCAATAAAAAATCAGCCCGATGTTCTTTCACCGGGCTGTCATAAACAATAATTGAAAGACTATTACCTATAACCGTTCGAACTATTTCTTCCGTTATTCCTTGCTGATTTTGAGAATTTGTCTGTGCGTTTTTGCCGGTCTGACTTGCTCAAGTCCGGCATTTCATGCACCCTTGGCTTTCGGGGTTGCTGTGGTGCTTTTGGCAGAATGGTTGTTATCATCAGCGGATATGGATGGTCTTCCACAACCGGCACACTCTTGCCAATCAGCTTTTCAATGTCCTTAAGCAATGCCTTCTCTTCAAAATCGCAAAACGAAATTGCGGTTCCGCCGAGCCCTGCTCTGCCTGTTCTGCCGATGCGGTGGACATAGGTCTCCGGTACTTCCGGCAGTTCGAAGTTGATAACATGCGAAAGCTCGTCAATATCAATGCCCCGGGCCGCGATATCGGTTGCCACCAGCACCCTGGTCAGCTTGCTTTTAAAGTTGTTCAGCGCGAGTTGGCGCGCGTTTTGCGATTTGTCACCATGAATTGCAGCAGCAGTTATCCCTGCTCTTGCGAGTTCTTTTACAACCCTGTCCGCCCCATGCTTTGTGCGCGTGAATACCAAAGCAGAAACTATCTCTCTGTTTTTCAGTGTGTGCATCAGCAGGTCACGCTTGTTTGCCTTATCCACAAAATACAAATACTGGTCTATCATATCCACCGTTGGGGAATCTGGGGTTATTGATATTTTAACCGGGTTCACCAAAAGCGAGTTCGCCATTTTGGTTATTTCCGGTGGAATTGTTGCGGAAAAAAGGAGTGTTTGTTTTTTAGCCGGTGTTTTCGCAATAATCTTTTTTACATCGTTGATAAAACCCATGTCCAGCATACGGTCAGCTTCGTCCAAAATGAAGATTTTAATGTATTGCAAGTCAACTAACCCTTGGTTCATCAAATCATCAAGCCTGCCGGGGGTGGCTATTAGAATATCCACTCCGTTGCGGAGCAGCACTTCCGAAGGCTTTTGGGAAACGCCGCCGTATATAACGCAGCAGCGCAAATTTGAGTTGCGCCCATATGTGCAAAAACTATCATAAATCTGAACCGCAAGCTCCCTGGTCGGCGTAAGGATTAATGAGCGGATGTTTCGTTTTGATGTCTGCGGACATCTTTCTTCACTTAAAAGCTGAATGGTCGGCACTGCAAACGCCGCGGTTTTACCCGTACCTGTTTGCGCGCAGCCTAGTAAATCTTTGCCCTCAAGCACCGGAGGAATTGCCTGCACCTGTATTGGCGTCGGTTCTGTGTAGCCTTCTTGTTCAAGCGCGGCTATGATTGCGGGGTTAATGTTTAACTCTTTGAATTGCATGTTTTCTCCTTGTAATTTGATTTGAAGTTATATTATAGCACATTAAACGAGCTAAGTCAAAATTTTTGTTTTTTAGCAAAATGATGCTTTTTTAAACAACAACCGAGGCTCGTCATTCCTCTATCGAAAATATATTAAATATTGACAAATTGATATTACAAGGCGTAAAATTTAAAATAGGAAAAATTATTTATGTGATGTTTCATATTATCAATCAATTAGTTTTTAGTCTATATAATCTCAACATTAGAAAGGAAATTATTATGTTAAAACTACCGGAAAAACATTCTAAAAAATGGGGATATTTATCTATCGCTTTACTTCTGTTTACATTTGTATCGCTTATCTTTGTTTGCAAAATTTTAAATATATCCATTGGGACACAAAACATCATCGGATTCACTTTGCTTTCAATTTTTATTGCTACTGCAATCAGTATTGGCGGTTATTTGGGAGCAACCGCATATTTATTAACATCATTGGTTTTTTATGTTCTTGGTATTATATACATGTTTTATGTTTCCCTCAACAAAACAGCGGAAGGCTGGAGCGACCTTGTTAGTATTATTTCGTTTTTAACAACTGTTGGAATAGGAGTAATATCAGGGTTGATTATACAAGTTATTTGGTTTCTTGTGTCTAAAAAGCGATATAAATAGAATAAATTCGTGTAAAGTATAAGAACTTTACACGCAATCGATGACATATTTTAAATTTTTGCTATTATTTTTTACTTATCAAATGAAATAGGAGGCTGTTATGAAAAACAGATGTGTAATTATTGCCGGTTCTCCGCTGTTTACATCCATCGAGATAACTGCAGAGGATTTTGTTATTGCCGCGGACATCGGTTACAAACACTCATTAGCAACAGGCATTACACCCGATTTGATTATCGGCGATTTTGACTCACTAATCGAAGTGCCCCCCGATAGCATAAAAACAATAAAGGCCCCGAAGAATAAAGATGATACGGATACTATGCTCGCCGTTAAGTATGCGTTGGGACAGGGATACACGCATTTTGTTCTTTTGGGCGCTTTAGGCGGGCGGCTTGACCACCAAACGGCGAACATCAGCACCTGTGCTTATATTGCCGAGCAAGGCGGCGTATGCGAAATTCATGACAGTACAAATATTATATATGCAATAAAAAACAGCCAAATCCGTTTGGAAAAGAGAGAGAATTGGTCAGTTTCCGTCTTTTCGTATACAGATAAAGCTGTTGGCGTGACTCTAAATGGGCTCAAATACGCTTTAGATAACGCAACTTTGACAAATACTTTTCCAATGGGCGTCAGCAATGAATTCGCGGAGGATTCGGCGACGGTCGAAGTCAAGGACGGTATCTTACTTGTCATCATGTCCGATATGGCTGATATTTAATTCACTTTTTTGTTAAGCGTATCCCATAAATACAGTGATGCATAGGTTCTGTATGGTTTCCAATTGCCGCTGATATCTTCTAACTGTTTTTTTGTCGGCTTTTCTTCAATGCCATAAATTTGGCATACTGCCCTTTGCAAACCTCCGTCTCCGGCTGAAAAAACATCTTCCCTGCCAAGGGTAAAAATCAAAAACATTTCTGCTGTCCATTGCCCGATGCCTTTCACTGCAGTCAGCATGGCTATAATTTCTTCGTTGGTAAGGGCATCGATGTTCTCGAAGATAATCGACTTATCCTCAACAGCCGATGCCAGGTTTTTCAAATAATTTATTTTTGAGTAAGAAAGCCCTGCTTTCCTAATTTTTTCAACAGGCAATTCTAAAATTATGCGCGGATTAATGTTTAAATTGCAAAGTTTGTTAACCCTTGCATAAATAACATCCGCCACTTTGCCGGATAGTTGCTGCCCGACAATACTTGCTGTCAGCGAGGCGAAGCAATCGTCAGCCAAAACAATATGGACTGATTTACAGGTGTTTATAATTTTTATAAACACCTCATCTTTTGCGATTAAATATGCGTCTGTTTCTTTTGTTGATGCTAGGAATTTTGCCATATTTATGACTACCCCCTCTATGTTCAAAGTCAATGGGTTGAAAAAGCGCTCCCGCTGTTTTGCGGAAGCGCAAAATTCACTTTTGCTTTTTAACTAATTCTATTGAGGTTTCAGCTTTATCTGCATTTTTCATTAAAGACTTTGCCAACAGCGTTTAGATTTTTAATCAGAATATTTGTAGAATTCAGCACCATTGAAGCACCAATAATAAAAAATAAAAAGCTGCAAAGCATACTCAAAATCTGATAATCCGCCCTATTCCCAATTAAGCTGTATAACCAGCCAAGAGAAGCGCCGGCAGCAATGACTAATGTTCCAAAAATTACATAAAGAACGACAGTGCCGCCGCTTTCTTTAAATCGAAGCTTATAATCAGGAGCAATTGCCTTTAATCTATTCGCCTGCACACCAATCCAAATCAAATAATACAAACCACCGGTGATAAGTGAGAGAAGCATAACAACAAAAATATTAGGGCTCTTTTTACCGTCACAAACGCAAACATTGTTAATGTCTTTAATATACCCGCTTCCAAAAAATATTCCATATATGCCAAATGTGATTAGGGATAATAAAATAAGCCTTAGCAAACTGCGCTGCTCAATCATATGAACCCTCCATTAACAATTTATTAAACAAAGGCTATAATCAATTTCTTGTTATAGATGTTATCATGTTTTAATTATTGCGTCAATATTAAACGATTAATTATTAAGATTTGGGCCATAATACTGCACCTTTGGTTTCTTTTTAATTAAAATTGATATAGCTTTTTGCGGGCAAAGATTAATGCACCTGTAGCAAAGAGTGCAATTTTTATTTTGAAGCATCTTTTTTCCTTCAACATAAAGGTTTTTCATGGGGCAGCAGTCAACGCATTTTTCGCACAACGAGCATAAGTCACTGTCGATTTTTACGGATCTTGAGAGATATTTCTCGCCTGCCCTAAACGGAATCCGCTGATATAAACCAAGACCTCTTGAAAAAACATTGTCCCCTGTCCGTTTATAAGCGCCGGAAAGTATTCTGCCGCAATAATGATCAACCTTTATTATAGCAGCCTCGATCAGCCGTTTATTTGCTTCTCCGTTTTTGATTTTAAATGTATCGGCGTCCGATAAATTACTTGGCATATTAAAATGTTCAATATCAACAACCTTAATACCGTAACTTCTTAAAATCCGCGCTAAATATGCCCCTCCGTCCCCGGAAAACAAAAGTTGAGTAACGATTACACCTGCCGTTTTGCCGACAAATAGATTTTGGTTGTTTTTGATGAAATCCCTTATAATCCTCGGAGCCATTGAGCCGTAAATAGGATAGCCGAAAATAATCAAATCGGAGCTCTTTATTTGCCCCGGGTCTTCACTGCCGAATTTTTCAATATTCACTGCTTTAAACTCGCAGCCCTTCGCCGCAAATCTGTTGCCGATTTCATTGATTATAAACTCCGTGTTCCCCGTGCCCGAAAAATAAACAGCGGTAATCTTCATTGAATTCCCCTCTTTTTGAGTTAAGTATTGCTTTATGTGCTTGACTGTTGTAATATTTTTTTATCAAAATAAAAGGATGGAAATATATGACTAACAACTTAAATATCAATTACAGCATCGGCGCGAAAACTGTTTTGTTCGACCCCGACATTGAAAAAATGCTTGCTGAAATGAAAGCGGCGGGCGTGAATGTGCTGTGGCTTTTCTGCTATTTCTATGGCCATTTTGCTTCAACCTATGAGGAAATGCGCCTGGCTAAAAAAGTTTTGGAAGACCACGGCTTTGAAGTGCAGGCAATCAATGTGCCATTGGGGCACGGCGGCAACGCTTTCGACCCGAGTGATGACTCGGTTGATTTATCGATAGGCGATGGTTGGCTGAACCGCGTAGACATTAACGGCTCCCGTCAGTCCTGCTGCGCATGCTTAACGGACAAGGTTGTTGAGGACACAAGAAATGTCGCTCTTTCCATCAGAGACCTTGGAATAACAAAGATATTCTATGACGATGATTTAAGGCTGGCGCATTGGGGTAAAAATGTGCAGGGCTGTTATTGCGACAATTGCATAATGCAGTTCAACAAAATCATCGGTGCTGATTTTGACAGGGAAAGTCTGAAAGAAATCATTCAAAAACCGGAGCAGACCGAAAGTGACAAGGCAACCGTTGAAGCGTGGATGGACTACAACTGCGATAAGATTACCCGTTACCTGAAGGAAGTGACGGTGGACGGAATTACCAGCGGGATTATGGTTATGCACAACGGCGACCGCAGGCATGGCATTGATATTCCAAAGATATGCGCCGAAATACCGGGTACACTAATCCGCGTTGGCGAGGGTCATTTTGATAATGCTGCTTTTGAGCATGAAGATGCTCAAGCCTCTTTAACCGCAAGCATCAGCACACATCTTGCTTTAACAGGCGACACAAACCGCTGCTACAGCGAGTCAACCGTATATCCAAAATTTGCGCTGACACCGGAAAATTGGATTGAAAAAATGAGGCTTGAAATTAAATTAGGCCTTCGCAATATCTTTTTGATGGGCGGTACGTGGTACCTCGCGCCGGAATATTGGGCCGCGCTTAAAGATGCCTTGCCGGAGCTGAATGATTTAGCCGCAAATACACCGGAACCAAAGCATGAAGTGATGCCATTTGTTTGGCAGCTTTAACTAGTGGCTAGTGGTCAGTGATTAGTGGTCAGCGGTCATACGGTAGGGGACGGGTTTTCCGTCCCGCAAATAATAATCAATATCAGATAGTTGGGGAGCCTTTTTTATAATCCGGGTCGGCCTTTGCCGAGAATGGCGTTCTTTTTTGCCCAATAGCTGAGAAAACGACGGCTCCCCTGCTTGCCGGGAATTACAAGCTTTTCCCACTTTGAATAAAATTGCTGTTCTTTTTGCAGCGCGTATTCCGAGAGTTCCGCCATTGCCCCCGGATTGTGAGCATTAACTGTGGCTTCGGCAATAAAACTCAACTCCAAAGTGTCCCGCTCGGCATAATATTCCGGCGGTAAGGTTGTGCCGATAAGTTTTCTGATAAACCGCTCATGTGCAAGCCAATAATTTTCAGCCTGTTTGTCGTTTGCGGTAAAGACAGGCGCGCTGGGTTTGTTGCCAAATAGATAAGGTTTAAACAGACTGACGCAGGGCGTTGAACCGCCTGTAAGCCATACTGTCGGCGCGGCTATGCCGATAATACTAACAACCATGCTTTGGGTGGTATGGTCCCCCACAAGGCCGCCCGCATGCATGCAAACGCTGTCCACAGAACCGTGTGCAAACGGATTTTTAACTTTGCCGCTGTGCTGCCTGAGCGACAGCATAAGCCCCAAAGCGTTAGGGTCTGCGTCAAGCATTGCCCCTGTGTGTGCTCGCCTTTTTTCCGCACCCGAAAAGTGTGTAAAAAGCGGGTCTTTATGTTTTGCGGTGAAATCGCAGCTTTCACCGCTGTATCTGTCGGCATCACTGCCCAAATTGAGGCAGTTTGAAATGCTAGCCTTTGGGAGTTGCTTATAGGCATATTGCTTGCCGAAAGTGTCGAGAACAAAAAGCTCATCTTTGTCTATTATCAGAAACGAATTGTTGTATTCAAACTTGTGGTCATAACCGCAGTTGCCGCCCTGCCCGTAACGCTCTAAAAGGTCAATTATTGTAGCCAATGCTTGCTTTGCGGAATCCGAGCGTTCCAGCGCCAAACGCAGCAGGTCCATACCTATCAGCGATTCTGTACCATATTTGCCTTTTGTGAATACTGCTTCATTGCCAATCGTCACACCGCAGTCGTTCACGCCCATCTCACCGCCCCACATCCATAAAGGGCGCGAAAGGAGAACAGCATGGGTTTCAGCCATCTGCTCTAACTCGATATATGTTGCCTTGAGCATTTTTTCTTTGTGCCGGGCCGCCGGAAAAAGTTCAACTATCTGCGCCTCGTTTGGGCTTCGGTCGCTGTTTTTGGCAAACCAGGCTGAGTGGCTTTCTTTTAAACTGATACCAATAGTGTCACACATTAAAAACCCTCCAGACAGTTTTACTTTGATGATATTATACCATCAAGAGTATAAATGCACAATTGTTTTACAAACTATGCAATTCATGCTAACAAAGTGATATAATAATGAACAGCTAAGAATTAATAAAAATTTTATTTAATCATTGCAAAACAATACACAAAGTGCTACCATATCAGTTAATTTTGTTTTTGAAGGAGTGGTTTGCTTGGAACAGGTTTTTGACACCATTGGCGGTTTTTTCATCCAGGTTTTCGGGAATGTCGGCGATATAAGTTGGAAAATGATTGTTATGTGGATAATCGGAGGATTGCTCATATATCTCGCTATTAAAAAAGAAATGGAGCCCGCATTGCTTTTGCCAATCGGCTTTGGGGCCATTTTAGTTAACTTGCCGCTTTCCGGCGCGGTAACACAAATAATTGACAAGCAATCAGAGGTTGGCATCCTCAGCCTGCTCTTTGACAAAGGCATTGCCAACGAGGTATTTCCGCTAATCTTGTTTGTTGGCATCGGTGCTATGATTGATTTTGGGCCTTTGCTTTCCAACCCAAAGCTTATGTTCTTTGGTGCTGCTGCTCAATTTGGTATCTTTTTCACCTTAAGCCTCGCGTCTCTTTTTGGCTTTGAGCTAAAAGACGCGGCTTCCATTGCAATAATCGGCGCTGCAGACGGACCAACCTCAATTTTTGTCGCAAACTTTTTTAAATCAAACTACATAGGTGCGATTATTGTGGCAGCCTACTCTTATATGGCTCTTGTGCCAATCATACAACCGCCGATTATTCGGCTTATTACAACAAAAAAAGAACGCTTAATTCGTATGCATTTTAAGCAAAACAACATCAGTAAAACAACGCGCATTTTATTTCCCATTATCATCACTATGATTACCGGAATTGTCGCTCCCCGCGCTGTTGCTTTGATTGGGTTTTTAATGTTCGGCAATCTAATAAGGGAATGCGGCGTGCTTAAATCCCTCTCCGAAAGCGCTCAGAAAGAACTCGCAAATTTGGTAACATTATTTTTGGGCATCACCATCGCCGCACATCTGCAGGCAAAGGATTTTATAAATGCGAGAACTCTTTTGATTTTAGGATTAGGTCTGCTGGCATTTATCTTTGACACAATCGGCGGTGTGGTGTTTGCAAAGATATTTAATCTTTTTGCAAAGAATAAAATTAACCCGATGATAGGCGCCGCGGGTATATCCGCCTTCCCCATGTCCGCAAGAGTTGTGCATAAAATGGGGCTTTCGGAGGATAACCAAAACTTTTTGCTAATGCATTCAATTGGCGTTAATGTTTCGGGGCAGATAGCATCGGTTATTGCAGGCGGAATGATACTTAATCTGGTGGCAAGATAATTAGTTTTAACCGCAAATATAAAGAACATATAGGAGGAATAAAGATATGAATATACAAGCATTTTTAGACACCTTGCCGATTATGGCAAAGGGTATGGCAGGGATTTTTATTGTAACCGCCATAATAATTTTGACAACTGTTTTACTGAACCGTTTTACTCGCAACGAGAAGGAATAAAAAGTTCAGGCGATATTTTAATAGTTTTAGGCTGTCTTTCTGTAAACATACAACAGAAAGACAGCCTAAATAATGTAATATAAACAAATTATCGGGGCTCGATTAAACTACTTTTTCTTCTTAATTAAAAAAGCGATAACACCGGCAAGCGTTGCAAGAACAGCAATTAAAACAACAATAATGCCTGTCCGTCGTGCATTTGCATTATTGCCGGAATCGTCGGCGGCTTTAGTTGTACTTACTTGGTCAGTTGCGGATACTGTGGTTTTGGTGCCCGAAACTGTTGTGTTGAGCCCGGTTGTTCCTGTCGGTTTTACAGTTGTTTCTCCGGGCTTTGTGGTTGTAATCGCGGGTTTTGTCGTGGTCGTTCCCGGCTTTGTGGTTGTTACTTCCGATTTTGTTGTTGTCGCACCTTGTTTTGTGGTTGTAACGGTGTGTTTCGTGGTTGTCGTACCTTGTTTTGTGGTTGTAACTGCAGGCTTTGTGGTTGTTGCGCCTTGTTTTGTGGTTGTGACTGCAGGCTTTGTGGTTGTGACTGCAGGCTTTGTGGTTGTCACTCCCGGCTTTGTGGTTGCCGCAGTTGCAGTTGTTCCGGCTGATGTGGTGCCGGTTGTTGTGGTGCCGGTTGTAGTTGAAGTTGTGCCTGTTGTTGTAGTGGTCGGTGTTGTGGTAGTTGTCTCGGGAACAAAATAAATATTATTAATATTAATATTAAAATTATAAATAGTTGAACTGCCGGACGAAGATAATTTGTCGGCAGAGACACATTTGGCAAAATATGCTGTACCTGTTGTGTAGGTGGGAGATCTGAACCATCTTTTATCCATCAGAATTTTAGCCGTTGTACCTAAAGTGGTATCTTTCAAAACTTTAAGTTTGAACTGGAAAAGCCATGTGCCCGGCAACAAGCTTGGATGTCCTCCGTTATTTGAGTTTGAGTCTGCTTGATTGCCAACCCTGATTGCTTGGTAAACACTGAAGTTTTCTGTGGCACCCATAGTCGGCGGCCAAGCCGAATCCGGAAGAGATGTTGTGCCCGAATAACCTGAAGCAGTTTGATCATAGAACGTGTTTTCCATATTTGCTGTGAATGCGTTTTTATTCAAACCAACCATTGAAAAATAGAGTTTGTCAAACACGACGACGTAACTGGTTGATCCGCAATAAAAGTCAGTTTTGGGGCAAATACGAACGGTTATGACTTGATCGGTTTTCAACGCTGTTCCGGAATCAAACGGAGTGAATACGCTGCCGCTGAGCGTGCCAACCTGCAGATTAATGTTTGCCGAAAGCGCATCGTCGGTTACTGCGGATGCGGTAATGGAAGGAGTGAAAATTATCGTTGACATCATCATCGTCAAAGCAAAAAACACGGCTAATAATTTTTTCATCATAAAATCCCCCTTAATTAAAATACTTTTTTGGATAGTCTTGATTATATCACTCTTATGCGAATTTATAATGGTATAATGGTATTATGGCACCGCTTTCATGCTAACTTCCAATATTTTACAAACTATTAACATCTACCAAAGAATGCCTTTGGGCTGAAAGCTCAACGGCCTCAATAATCTGCGAACACTTGACACCATCAATAAAATCAGGTGATGTGGGTTTGTTGTTTGCTATTGATTCAAAAAATTCATACATCTCATGCACAAAAGTGTGTTCGTAACCGATAACATGCCCTGTAGGCCACCATGCGCTCATATACGGATGAATACCTTCGCTTGCCTGAATGAGCCTGAAACCCTGCAAGCCCGGCTCATCGTCGGCGCTGAAATATTGGAGCTCGTTCATACGCTCAAAAACAAATTTGATGCTGCCTTTGTCGCCGTTAATTTCAATCGATAAATCATTCTTATGCCCCTGCGCGAACCTTGTTGCTTCAAAAACGCCTAAAGCGCCATTTTCAAACTCTGCAACAAAAACGGACCCGTCATCAACATCCACCAAACCTCTTGGTGCGTCTTCGTTTGCCTGCGCGGAAAGGCCTATCATACTTTCCACCTTTGGGCGGCTTTCAATAAAGGTTTTTTGCATACCCATTACGCTTTTAAAATCACCGACAAGGAAACGGGCAAGGTCAATAAAATGCGCGCCCAAGTCGCCGAGTGAGCCGGAACCGCAAATTTCCTTTTGCAAGCGCCAAATGAGCGGAAACTCCGGGTCGATGATAAAATCCTGCAAATAGGAAGCTCTGACATGGCGGACGGTGCCGATTTTGCCCTGCATAATCATATTTTTCGCGAGTTGAACTGCGGGAGCAAAGCGATAATTAAATCCGATTTGATGCTTCACGCCGTTTTTGTTGACACACTCGAGCATTTCGCGGGCATCTGCCAAGCTTACCGCAAGGGGCTTTTCGCAAAAGATGTGTTTGCCGTTTTCCGCGGCGGCAAGAGCAATAACTTTGTGCGCATTCGACGGAGCCGTGATGTCAATAACATCAATATCCTTGCGGGCTACAAGGTTTTCCCACGAGGTTTCGTACCCGTCCCAACCAAATTTTTCGGCGGATTTTTTTACCCATTCTTCATCTCTGCCGCAAATCGCCCTTTTATTAACCTTTGCACTGCAATCAAAAAACATACCTAACCTGCTTAAAGCGTTGCTGTGTGCCTTGCCCATAAATTTGTAGCCAACTAAACCGACATTGATTTCTTTCATTTCATCGTCTCCTATCAATTTTTATGATTTATTACACTATAAAAAAATACCTACCGTTCGATGTTTTGAAGCTCATCTCTGAGCCTTCTGTATAAAACTATCGGTCCGTCACCCGCAACGAGTTTTTCGTTTGACCGGAGGGAAGATGCTTTTGGTTTTTCGGTTATCACAACGCGTTTATCCTGCCGTTCAATTACTCTGTTCGCAAATTTGCCGGTATATGCCACAAAACGGTTTAAAAGTTTAAGTTTTGAGACTTTGCAGTAAAACCTGATATATAAAATTGTATTCTCGTCGTCTACGGGCACAAAATAGATAATAACCTTAATTTTTTTGGCTATATGATTCATCCAAACATTCGGGAAGATGAAGGACAGAAAAGTTGACTTAATTTCACATTCTGCGGCGGGCTTTGGTTTTTGCCCGTTATCCGTTTCATTGTCAGCGCTTAACGTTATTACGCCATTTTCAAAAACAGCTTTTGGTCCGTTAACAAGCGTTTTGTTGCCTCTGCCAATTGTATTATAATGCACAATGGGCACATGTACAACATCTAATTGATTTTCGATACTGCGGGAATAGTGCGAGTTCCAATGATCTTCAATCTCACTGTAAGAATAGGATGCGTCCACATAATCATTAAAGAACGGCAAAATGTCAGTTGCCTTAGCTTCCTCCCCATACCACAGATAAATGATATCGTTTGCTTCACGCACCAAATATTGTTTTACATTGTACCTGCTTAAATCCTCCGTAGACGCCTTGCCGTTAGCGGGGATAAATTTGCATTTGCCGTTTTTATCAAACTCCAAGCCATGAAACGGGCATTGAAGGTGATTGCCCTTTAAACAACCAATGCTCAGCGCAACGCCCCGGTGCGTACATTGGTCAACAACGCAGCCAAGCTCGCCATTTTTGTTCCTGAATAAGGCTAAATCCAGATTCAATCTTTTAACCGCCAAAATTTTATCTTTTTTTATCGCCTTTGAAGGAAGGATAGCGTACCATTGATTATGTATCATACCAAACCCATCACTTTCTTTAAATTTTTTTTCTTTTTCAATCAATCTTACCAACGAACAGAAAACTTAAAATTGTTTAAGTCTGTAAAGCCCAGTAGCTTTACACATATCGCTGAAATAACTTTACGCTTTTTCAATATTCTTGTCAATCCGTATAAAATATTTGGATTTTGACCTGAAACAGTACTTTTTTCTTATATAATAGACAAATTCTTGTGGTAAAATTCGTTCAAAAACACAATAGGTTGTTGTTGTCAAATCTATTGACACAATATGTTGTTAGATGTATAATTAGCGCACATCAACTTTTTGGAGGCGAAAACCGTGTATACACAGATTTACAAGAGAGACGGACGCATAGAGCCATTCGAAAAAATCAAGATTACAAAAGCAATTTTCAAGGCCGCACTAGCCTGCGGCGGTGAAGATGAAGAGCTTGCCGGTGCTTTGTGCGACGAGGTCATCTTAGCCGCTGAAAAGAAGTACGGAGACAAAATCCCCGATGTTGAGGGGATACAGGATATTGTCGAAAAAGTTCTTATTGAGAACGGTCATGCCAAAACGGCAAAAGCTTTTATTCTCTACCGTGAAAAAAGGCGTGGAGCCCGTGAAATCAACGCCCTTATCGGCGCAACTATAGAAATGTTCGGCGATTACCTAGGCGACAAGGACTGGGGTATTAAAGAAAATGCCAACATGCAAAAAAGCGTCAATGGTTTGAACAACTATGTGCGTGAAACCTTTACAAAAAAGTACTGGCTGCACGAGGTTTATCCCGATGATGTCCGCCTTGCTCATGAAAGCGGCGACGCGCATATACATGACTTGGGCTTTTTCGGACCTTATTGCGCAGGTTGGGATTTGCGTCAGCTTTTAATGGACGGCTTTGGCGGTGTTGAAGGCAAAGTGGAAAGCAAGCCGGCAAAACATCTTCGCTCATTTTTGGGTCAAATTGTCAATTCAACCTTTACCACGCAGGGCGAAACTGCCGGCGCGCAGGCATGGAGTTCGTTTGATACTTATTGCGCTCCGTTTGTGTATTACGACAACTTAACATTTGAACAGGTTAAGCAAAGTTTGCAGGAGTTTATTTTTAACATCAATGTGCCGACCAGGGTTGGTTTTCAGTGCCCCTTTTCAAACCTCACGTTCGATATAAAAGTGCCGAGCACCCTTAAGAATGAACTGGTTATTATCGGCGGTAAAGTGACGGATAAAACTTACGGCGATATGCAGGAACAGATGGACCTTTTCAACCGTGCTTTCTGCGCGGTTATGTTAGAGGGCGATGCCAAAGGCAGAGTTTTCACGTTTCCCATTCCAACAATCAACATCACAAAGACATTTGACTGGAACAGCCCAGTCGTAGATGATTTTATGCGAATTACCTGTAAGTATGGTATACCCTATTTTGCGAACTATGTCAACTCCGATCTTTCGCCGGAAGATGCAATTTCTATGTGCTGCCGGCTTAGGCTGGATACCACGGAACTTCGTAAGCGCGGCGGCGGACTTTTCGGTTCCAACCCGATGACAGGTTCTATCGGCGTTTATACCATCAACTTGCCCCGCATCGGTTATTTGAGTAAAACAAGAGAAGAGTTCTTCCAAAGTCTTGAGCGTGTCGCTACCTTGGGCAAGGTTTCCCTTGAAATTAAACGCAAAGTTCTTGAGCAACAATCCGAGCGCGGGCTTTATCCTTATTCCTCGCATTACCTGCGCAAAATTAAGCAAAATACCGGCGAATTTTGGACCAATCATTTTAATACCATTGGGCTCATTGGCATGAACGAGGCCTGCCTTAACTTTTTGGGCAAAGACATCGGCAGTGAGGAAGGCTTGAAATTCGCAATCGACGTGATGGAATACCTGCGCATATTGATGCTTGAATTCCAGGAAGAAACCGGTCATCTTTACAACCTTGAGGCAACCCCGGCGGAAGGCACCAGCTACCGCCTGGCAAAATCCGACTTGGCAAAGTACCCGGATATTATTCAGGCAGGCGCGAAAGAGCCGCTTTACACAAATTCAACGCAATTGCCGGTTGAATATACAGATGATATTTTCGAGTGCATGGATTTGCAGGATGAACTGCAATCTCTTTACACAGGCGGCACTGTACAGCATTTATATATTGGTGAGCGCATTGATGACATTGAAGTGTGCAAAACGCTAATCCGCGATGTGTTTATGAAATATAAGATGCCTTATATCTCCATTACCCCAACCTTCAGCATTTGCAATGACCATGGCTATATAGCGGGCGAGCATTTTGAATGCCCAACCTGTGGGTGTGATACTGAGGTTTGGAGCAGAATTGTCGGTTACCTTCGCCCTGTGAAAAATTACAATGCCGGCAAAAAAGAGGAATACATGCTTCGGAAAAAGTTTGTAGTATAAAAGTGACCGTAGGGGACGGGTTTTCCGTCCCGAAGAATACAAAGGGGCGGAAAACCGCCCCTAATTGCATTATATAACAAGAAAGGAAATGGTCCTTCATGAAAATCGCAGGCTTTGCCAAAACATCATTTGTAGATTACCCCGGCAAGATTGCCTGCGTTGTTTTCACCCCATTTTGCAATATGAAGTGCCAATATTGCCATAACAAACATATACTTTACGGTGATGTTCCTGTTATTGATGAAAAAGAAGTGTTCGAGTACCTCAACAAACGCAAGGATATGCTTGGTGCGGTTGTTATTACCGGCGGAGAGCCGACAATACAAAAAGGCTTAGCGGAATTTATCAAAAAAGTGAAGCAGCTGGGGCTTTTGGTAAAGCTAGACACAAACGGTACTAATCCCGACATTATTAAAGCATTGCTTGAAAAAGGCTTGCTCGACTATATTGCAATGGATGTAAAAGCGCCGCTGCACAAATATTTTGAAACTGTCGGTTGCCCTGTTGATGTTAACGCAATCACCGCAAGCATTGATATCCTCTTAAACAGCGCTGTACCCTATGAATTTCGAACCACTTTCTCCCCTACTCTTACCGCTGATGATATTGTTGAAATAGGCGAACTGGTTAGAGGTACAAAAGCTTATTTCTTGCAGCAATACAAGCCAGCTGAAAATGAAGCATTGGCTCACAATCCGGAATATGTGCTGGCAACGGCGGATAGAATGAGGGAAACCATAGGAATTTGCAATGTTCGAGGGCTATAAAAAGAATGAATTCATTTGAAGTGTGCATAAAATAATATGCGCACTTTTTGTTTATGTGGTATAATGAGTTAACGGATTGTAACTTAGTCACGGAAGCAATTAACTTGAACTGTTATATTTATACAGTAAATTAAATAGGGTTCAGATTTCGGAGTCTAATATCAAGCATCTGAAATCTAACATCTAGAATGAAAGGCGGGATGTTTATGAAAATTCTTATAGTCGGAGGAGTTGCAGGCGGAGCAACAGCAGCGGCGAGGCTGCGCAGACTGGACGAGCAAGCGGAGATTGTTATGTTTGAGCGCGGGGAATATATATCATTTGCCAATTGCGGACTGCCTTATTATATCGGCGGTGAAATAGAGGAGAAATCCTCCCTGACGCTGCAGACACCAAAGAGCTTCAATGCCCGTTTTGATGTTGATGTACGAACACTCAGCGAAGTGATTGCCATCAATAAAGCCAACAAAACAATTGAAGTGAAAAATATTAAAACCGGTGAAATATATACCGAAAGTTACGACAAACTGGTCTTATCGCCCGGCGCTGTGCCTCTTGTTCCGAAGATTGACGGTATTAACAGCGATAAGGTTTTTACCCTGCGAAACATCCCGGACACTTATCGAATTAAGGATTATATCGACCAAAATGGACCCAGAAAGGCCGTAGTCGTCGGCGGAGGATATATCGGCATTGAAATGGCGGAAAGCCTCAGCAACGCGGGCATTGACGTTACAGTTGTTGAGCTTTCCAACCATGTAATAGCGTCCATTGATTTTGAAATGGCGTGTGATGTGCATAACCACCTTCGCCAAAAGGGTGTAACACTTATTCTAAACGACGGGGTTACTGCGATTACAGAGACGGCTGCCGGCTTAAATGTAACCTTGGGGAAGGGTGAGATTCTCTGCGATATGATCATCCTTTCCGTCGGCGTACGCCCGGAAAGCAGCCTTGCGGTAAACGCAGGTTTAAGAGTCAATCCGCGCGGAGCAATCGTTGTCAATGAATATATGCAGACCTCGGACGAAAACATTTATGCTGTGGGTGATGCTGTTGAAATTACGGATACTGTTACCGGTGAAAAAGGCTTTGTTCCGCTCGCCGGTCCGGCAAATAAACAAGGGAGAATCGCCGCGGATAATATCAGCGGCATAAAAAGCAAATATAAGGGCACTCTAGGCTCCGGCATACTGAAATGCTTTGATTTAACCGTTGCCTGCACCGGAATTACGGAGACAAGGGCAAAGCAATTGGGGCTGAACTACGAAAAGTCCTACACCTATTCCGGCTCACACGCATCCTATTACCCGGGTGCGGTAAATATGTCCATTAAAATTATTTTTAACAAAGCTGACGGCAAACTTTTAGGTGCGCAGATTGTCGGCTACGAAGGCGCGGATAAACGAATAGATGTTTTGGCGACGGCTATGCACGCGGGTATGACAATTTATGATTTGACTGAACTTGAGCTCGCTTATGCGCCACCGTTTTCAGCCGCTAAAGACCCGGTAAACATGGCGGGCTTTGTGGCGGAAAATATACTGACCGAAAAGACCAAGGTTTTTCATTGGGATGAGGTTGGCGACCTGCCCCGTGACGGAAGTGTGACACTGCTTGATATCCGAACAAAATATGAATATGATAATGGGTTTATTGACGGCTTTAAAAATATACCGGTTGATGAACTGCGGGATAATTTGGCAAGAATTGACGTTTCCAAACCAGCTTATGTGGTTTGCCAAGTCGGATTGCGCGGGCACACGGCTTGCAGAATCCTTTCGCAAAACGGAATTGAATGTTATAACCTTTCCGGTGGATACAGACTTTGGAATAGCATCTTCCGCGGGGTTGTACCTGTGGCAAAAGACAAAGTCATTAATAACGAAACAATGCAGCCAATTAGCAGGACAGTCATCCCCGTTAATGCTTGCGGACTTCAATGCCCGGGGCCGATAATGAAACTTGCTGAGGCGGTTAAAAACGCCGCTGAAGGTGATATTATTGAGATAAAGAGCACAGACCCTGCCTTTGGTCTGGATGTTGAAGCGTGGTGCAGAAGAACAGGCAACACCTTTGATAGCATGAGCTCCGAAAAGGGTATTTCAACAGCGATTTTGAAAAAGGGCGGGTTGAAAACCTGTCTTACGACACAAGTCGGCGACAATAAGAATATCATCGTTTTTTCGGGTGATTTGACAAAGCTCTCGCTTCCTTCATAATCGCCAACGGTTCCGCAGCAATGGGCAGAAAAGTTTCGATGTTCTTCACCTTCTGGGGGCTGAACATTATTAGAAAACCTCAAAAGGTTAAAGTCAAAAAGAACCTCATCGCCAAAATGTTCGGTTTTATGATGCCCAGGGGCACAAAAAAACTGGGGCTTTCCAACATGAACATGGGCGGCATGGGCGCAATGATGATAAAAAAAATAATGAGAGATAAAAATGTAAGCAGTTTGCAGGAGATGATTCAGCAGGCTATGGATAACGGCGTTGAGCTGATTGCCTGCACCATGAGTATGGATCTTATGGGTCTCCAACTTGAGGAATTGCTTGACGGCGTTAAAGCCGGAGGCGTGGCGGCTATGCTCGCGAATGCCGAAGAATCAGATATGTCACTTTTTATCTAAGGTTTATCAAAGATGATGCCCGTCGAATGTTGAAAACAGTCGGCGGGCATCTTTCTTAATATTTAACTCATAACTCAAAATACTGACGCAGTGCTGTCCTTCAGCAAACCGCTGATTCTTGCAGGAAGAAAACCTCAGCATGATATGTTTTTATCCCCAGTTTTTACCACTGCCCGCTCACCTCGTTATCCACATTTGCAAAAGCTTCCTGCGTTTCAAGTGTTCTTTTAATAAAGCTTTTGTCCCTTGCAGCCGCTTCCATTTGTTTTTGATAAAGTTCGCTTTTACTTGCGGTTATAAAGTTTTTAACCGCAAGCCGAATACCAAAATCGACCGACGGAATAAATTTAGTTGCCACCAGTTCCTTCAACTCGGCAATATATACATCTGGCAAAACAGCAGTATACTTTATATTTTTTGCGCTTTGCTGCATTTCTTTCCTCCCCTTCTGCAATATTATATGAATATACCGTAAGCCTTTTAATTATCATTACTAATGTGTTAAAGAACGGACTCCTTCCGTCAAGCAAGCTAAAAACGACTCCCTCCGTCAAGCCGAGCTTGCCACCTCCCTCAAGAGGGAGGCAGGGGTTCAAACAGTTTTCGCTTTTACAATGCTATCAATACTTTCACATACTCCGTAAAAATTTGTATCTATATCTAAGTTGGAAAATCTTATAACTTCCAAACCGAAAGTTTCTAATACTCTTGTTCTTTCATTATTCTTTGCAAGACCTTCATCCGAATAATGCTGACTCCCATCTAATTCGATAATGAGTTTAGCCTTGAAACAATAAAAATCAGCAATGTAATTGTCAATTGATTTTTGCCTTTGAAACCTGACAGGATATTTTGAAAGAAAATCATACCATAGATGCCTTTCTTGGGGTGTCATATTTTTACGAAGCTCTTTTGCTCTATCAATTAGTATTTTGTTGTATATTAACGGCATAGCAATGCTCCTTTTGTGTTGTTGAAGAACGGACTCCTTCCGTCAAGCCGAGCTAAAAATGACTCCCTCCGTCAAGCCGAGCTTGCCACCTCCCTCGAGTGGGAGGCAGGGGTTGCAGCCAACGAATCTCATTTACTTTTTTTGTCTCCCTCTTGAGGGGGATGTCAACCGCAGTTGACAAGGGGAGTCCCTTTACACCGTAATAAAGGCCCTAATTTTCTCGATTATCTTAGGTCCGATACCCTTGACATTATCCAGTTCGTCCACGCTATTGAAATTGCCGTTTTCTCGGCGGTAATCAATGATAGCGGCAGATTTTACCTCGCCGATTCCATTTAATGTCATCAGCTGTTCTTTTGTTGCGGTGTTTATGTTAATCGGTCCGGAAGGTTGCGGTGTAGCAGGTTCCGTTTGGGTCGCCGCAGGAGCCGAATTTTGAGTTGTTTGATTTGTTGCCGAAAAAGCTGGGACTGTTTCACTTTGATACAGGTCAGATGAACTTTGAGTAGATTCGGTTGATGTTTGAGAAGGGTCCGGCGGGGTATAAATAATAGTTTGCTGTGCTGACCGGTTTTTAGGTGCTTCAACAGCATTCATCGCCGGGGAATCCAGTGCAATATAAAGAATCAGCCCCGCCGAAATAAATAAGGCAAGGGCTATTAAATACAATTCATGTCTTTTCTCGCTCAAAATCAAAAACTCCAATCAAAATAGTCTAAATAAATTTTTGGAAGATCAACTTTATTTTACCTTTTTTTGTTTCGCCGGCAAGTTCTTTAACAACAACTTTGCCTTTGCCCCTTAAAACAATTTTATCACCCTGAGCTATTTTTGCATCAATCTTTTGCGTTTGCAAACCGTTGACAGAAACAACGCCTTTGTTTATTGCCTCTGCTGCAAGTGTACGTGAAATATTGTAAGCGGCGCTGACGGCGCTGTCCAGCCGCAGGGAAGAAACTATGCATAGCTTATCCTGCGTTTTTTGGGGCGGAACAATAATGGATTCAACGCCGGTAATCTCCGTTGAAAGTGTTCCGCGACCTGCCTTTTGCAGGTTATCCTCAAGGAATTTAACGATGCTTTTCAGCAGCACAATGTCACAGCCGTCCTCACGCACTAAAATGTCACCGATCATTTCCCGCTTTATGCCAAGGCCCATCATCGAGCCGAGATAATCCCTGTGGCTGAGTGTTGAAAAGCTGTCCTTGCTTATTCGCAGGAGCATCAGCGGATTTTCTTCCGGATTTTCGGTGAAATAATCGAGCAATTCTGTAAAACTTCCGGCTTTTATATAATCCGGCAAGAATATGCCCACGGTACGCTCCGCTTCGGGGTATCCGCCATAAAAAAAGACTTTCAGCTCTTTGTGTTTTCTGCAGACACTCTCTGCAAGAGCACGCTGACGGACATCCATAAACCTTGAATATGTCACCATATTTTTATTAAAAGCTTGCTCGATTTTATCTTCTATGTTGGCAAGTAAAAGGCTGTCTTCGTCCATTTTTTACCGTTTCTTTCTGATATTATAAATTTATTTCCGAGTCAGAAATGGTTTATTTTAACTGCCATTCTTCTAACCACTATCCACTGACCACTAGCAACTCATTTATGTTAACATATTAATGTTGAAATCTCAATAATAATTATATAATTATTCTATTGTCGGTTGACAAACCGCCTGCAAGAGAATATTATGTTTTTGCACAAATATTTTAATTTTAATTTGCCCATTCAATCATTTGAAAGGAAGGTATATAGTATGAAAAAGTCAAAAGCAATCGCATTGGGTTTAGCGTCAGTGGCGGCGGCAGGCGCCGGAGTTGCACTTTATATGAAGGAAAAGTTAAAGGATGACGAGTTCAAAAGCAAACTGAAAGTAACGGCCGGCAACAGCCTGAACAAAGTGTTGGAGGGTGTTGACACAGTTTTACCAAAACTGCCTTGGCCTTTTATTGAAGATTATGTAAGTGAAAACTTCTATGAAGGTCATGCGGAATTCAGGGATACTTCCGTCAAGGGCGCAAAGTGGAAGCTCGGTTATGCGAGAGCGAGCCTTTTGCCGGTTGATTACACTAATAAAAATTTTTACCTTGGCGGCTTTTTAACCAATCCTCCAAGCTATGTTAAATCCGTGCTGGACGATATTGCTGTAAGGGTTATCTGCCTTGACGATGGCAGCGGCAGAGGCGCGGCGGTGTTCGCGGTTGTTGATTGCATCGGAATATCCTCAACGGATATCCGAACTATCAGGGCATTGCTTGCGAACTTCGCAAAGGAAAACAATATTGTCAGCATCAATGTTTCCGCCACACATTGCCACAGCGGCATCGATACCCAAGGCATCTGGGGTGTCATCCCCGACATATTCAAGAACAATATCAAAGAGATTAAAAAAGGCAGACCCGAAAACCTAATTTCCGGCAAAGACCCCGAATTTATGAAAAAATTGCAGGAGACAACTGCAGCGGCAGTTAAAGAAGCTTTTACAGGCATGAAAGCCGGCAAGCTTTTATTCAAAACCTTTGACGACCTTAAATACTCCCGTGATAAACGCAAGCCTGATGTTGTTGATAAAGACATCACCAAACTTCACTTTGTTCCCGATGACGGCAGCACACAAACAGTCGCGGCCTTAATGGCGGCGCATCCGACAGCGCTTAATGCGGAAGAAGGCGAACTGAGCGCAGATTACATCTACTATATTGAAGAAGAAGTTAACAAGGCAGGTTCAAACTTTATCTTTTTCCAAGGTCCTCAGCTTGCGGTTGCCGTTGACAGAGGTTTTGTACCCCCAGACGCTACCGGCCGCGGCTTCCAGGAATACGGCAGAGAAATCGGCAAATACCTGCTTTCCATCACCGCCGAGCAGGAAGAAAAAGTGTTGCCTATTTTGAATGTCCGCAATTCAGAGGTATTTGTACCCGCAGGCAATTTTATTATGCTCACTTTGCTTAAGCTAGGTATGGTCAACAATACTGTAGTAAAAACCGGCAACAAAACCAAGGATGTTATGTTTATCACAGAAGTAGGCTATGCGGAACTTGGCAAAACAATCCGCTTGGCGATGATGCCCGGCGAGTTCGCTCCCGAAATGCTGTTGGGCGGTACTTTGAGCAAAGAGGAATCCTGCATAGGCACATCATGGGATTTCCCGCCGATGAAGGATATGCTCGCGGATGGTACCAATTTAACCATTATCGGCCTTTGCAACGATTCCATCGGTTATATTCTGCCAGACAATGACTTCGGCTGTATTTTTGAAAAAGACCGCTATGAAGAATCCGTTTCCGCAGGACCCAAAACTGGATCTACACTTGTGCAGGCATTTGAGAACTTGGTTGACAGTTGCGGCAGACTTAAGAAGTAATAAAAAATTATCATAAAAAAGGAGGGCTTTCGCCCTCCTTTTTTATATGCTTTTTGTGTTTTAAGTTACAGCGTTACTTTAATCGACTTAATCTCAAACGGTTTGAATGTCAGCGCAATTTTGCCATCCTTGATGTCAAGTGCGCCTTCGGTTTCTTCCATCAAATTGCATTCAACGGCACTCTTGATATTTTCGCCGAAGCTTAAGACGCAGTTTGTATTCTTGTTCCAAGTCTCGTATGCTCTGATGACGATATCCTTGCTGTCTTCCGCTTTCTTGACAGTTTCGATAATAACATTGGAGCAATCAGCCGAAACAAAAGAATAACAGGTGTCAAGCTTGCCATCGTTTGGCTCAGCTGTTGTGCAATAAAGCGGGAAGTTAAGAGAATAACCTTCCTTAACAACATCCGATGAATTGACAGCACCTGAATGCGGGTAAATGGAATAGACAAAGTTATGTACTTCTCTATCCTGCGCGTGGTTCGGGCTGGTGGCGCAGCGCAGCAGCGACGGCATGATGTGTCCCTGTTTGACGGTCCAGCCGTACTTACAGTCGTTCAGGATTGAAAGACCGAAGCTGTTGTCGCTCAAATCGGCCCATTTATGGCCGACAACTTCAAACTGCGCATAATCCCACATGGTGTTGTTGTGCGTGGTGCGCTCAAGGTTGCCGAACTGAATATCGAATGTCGCCCTGACAGCGTTGACATCCACCGGATAATCCGCTTTAAGCAGGATATTCTTCTCTTTCCAATCCGCAACATATTGCACATCGATACGGCCGATTTCTTTGTACAGTATGAAATATTGCTCGATTGTGGACGTCATAAACTTCCTGACAACTTTCCACACGGCTCTTACCGGACCGTTTTCAACAAGCTCGCAGCTTGTAACATCCGTGATTTCCATGCTCTTTTCGTCAAAATAAACATCCACATTCCAAGCCTCGTGGTTATAAGGCCTGTCTTCAAATGCGATGATTTTATTAAGCGCTTCGCCTTCAGGCGCTACCGTCCTGCCGCTTGCCTTATGCAGCAGGCGGGAGATGTTCATGGCAGCATCAAACTCGAGCTCGAAGAAGTCATTGCTCACGGTGTTACCGTTTATATTGACCGTTCTCTCGCAGTTCGGCGTGGTCCAATCGAATACCTTGAATGCTTTGTAACCCTTAGCCGGAACTCCCTTTGCAAAGAAGGCTAGCTTTCCATCATACGTTTTCTGCCATGAAAGAGACTTTCCGTCCTCATCAACAATGGAGAAATTCTCGGATGAAGGCATATCGGTGATAACAACATCATCGCGGGCCGAACCCAGGGTGTTGAAAACAACATAGGATTTCTCGGCAACGGAAAGGTTCGAGACAACGGCTGCCATGGCCTCGCCAACAAGCTCATTGCCCTTTTCTATAATGGCGTCATACTGTATTTTGGAATCGTCATAAACCGCTTTGATAGAGGAACCGGGGATAATGTCGTGGAACTGGTTGAGCAGGATTATTTTCCAGGCTTCATAAATATCCGCGGTGGGATAACCGGCGCCGCTCTTTGTCTGCGCGATAGAGGCCAGCGTTTCAAGGTCATGATATAAATTTTCGCTCTTGCGGTTGTAGCGTTTGTTTCGCGCCTGAGATGTCAGCGTGCCGCGGTGGAATTCAAGATACAGTTCCCCTGCCCATTTCGGCAGTCTGCGACTCCCCTCGACATCTTTTTGAAGATTGTCAAAGAAGTCCCTGCTGAATTCCATTCTGGTTTTCGGGCAGCCCGGGATTCCGCGCTCCATACGTCTGCCGAATTCGAGCATCTCGATTGTCGGTCCGCCGCCGCCGTCACCGAAGCCGAAGGAGCAAAGAACATTTTTATTCAGGTCTTTTTGCGAATACCTTCTCCAGCCGCCCAATACAAGCTCCGGCTCAAGGTAAGCGTTGTAGGTTGTGCCAAAATCAACTCTTTCGTCGTGGTCTGAGCTCGGTTCGAAATGCGCGAGAACTTCTGTGCCGTCAATACCTTTCCACATAAAGGTATCGTAAGGAACTTTGTTGTATTCGTTCCAGGAAATTTTTGTGGTCATAAAGTAATCAATGCCCGCTTTTTTCATAATCTGCGGGATTGCGGCCGAATAACCAAAAACATCCGGCAGCCACATAATTTTGTTGTCAATGCCAAATTCATCCTTGAAAAAACGCTTGCCTACCAGGAACTGCCTAACAAGTGATTCACCGGAGACGACATTGGTATCCGACTCAACCCACATGCTGCCTTCAACTTCCCAGCGGCCTTCCTTCACGCGTTTTTTGATGCCCTCATACACTTCCGGATAATCCTGCTTGCAGTAATCGTAAAGCTGCGCCTGGGGGGACATAAACTTATATTCCGGGTACTCATCCATCAGCTTTAAAACGGTAGCAAAGCTGCGGCCGGTCTTGTCCCTTGTCTGGCGGAGGCGCCAAAGCCAGGCGACGTCTATATGTGTGTGGCCGATGCAGGAAGTTAACGCGCCGATATCGCCTTTACCGTAAATTTCCTTTTCAACATAGGCGATTGCGGCTTCGGCTGATTTTGTAAATTCTGCCCTGTCCGGCGTATATAAATCCAAAAGATTAATGGCGTCATTGAGCGCTTTGATGATATCCACTCTCGGGATATCGTCAACGGTATAAAGATTGGCTACTTCCAGCGGCGTTAAAAGGTCGTAAATGAGCTTTTGCACCAGGTCATCAACGGTCTTTATGCGCGCGTGCATTACCGCTTTGCCGTCAAAGTCCCAATCGTCTTTATATGCATTGATGCAGATATCAAACTTTTCGCCGCCTTTTGCGTTGTCGAGCAAACGCACGGTTGCGTGGTTGGAGTCCATACCCTGCACCAACTTGCCGTTGACGTATATGATGAACTGTGTGGCGCCTCCGCGCCATTCGCGCTGCGCGGGCATAATTTCATATAGAACCGGTTTGCCGGCGAATTCCGCAGGCACCTCGAAACTGTGCCTGAACCAGGCATAACATTCACGATAGCCCCAAAGCTCATTTTCGGAGTCGAAATCCCGCCATTCGCCTTCATCAATCTGGCCGATCGTATATTGACCGTCCCTGAATTTAAACCCGTCGAGATCAACGCTGCCCGTGCAGTAATAATTGCTTTTCAGTACATTGATGATTTTTGATATCCGCTTTTGATACATGTTGCGCTCGGAGTTTTTATCCATAAAATTAACGCCGTTACCCATTTTTTTATCATCCTTTCAAAACGAACTAAAATTAATAATAGAATCATACCGAATCAAAGCCGAAGCAGTGCAGCGGCAGCGGGAACCACTGCGCGGCGCTGCAGGTCAGGTTTCTTCGCTCCGCGGAGCTCAGTGAGAACAGCAGCCTTATTGCCTGGAAATGGTCAAGCTCCAAATCAGGTGTTTCTTCGGTTGCCTCAACAGTTACTTTTCCTGCTTTTATGCTTACTTTAATCTTCTCATCGCCGGCGTTACCGTGGATGAAGAGTTTTATCTCGCCGTCGGTTATCGGCTCGGTTGCCGCTTTTACTTTCAGCAAACCGCGGACCGTGTTCGCGAAGTTGATAACCGTGTAGCATTCGGGATGCCTGATGGAACAGCTCTCGGCGATTTTCGTAAAGTGGTCAAGGCAATCCGTATCATAAGGAGCGACGGAGAAGCCGATATTTTTATCCTGTACGGTTTCAAAAACGGCAAGAATCATCTGGTTAATGCTTTGTGCATCAACCGATTTAAAGGATGAAAGTCCGCCTCCGAAATCGCGGGTAAAGAATCCCTTGATAACACCGTCTTTAAACGCGGCATAGGGTTTATTCCTCCATGAGCAAAGGATGTCAAACATCTGCTCCGGCGGGTGAATCGCATAGTATGCTTCTTTGCGCAAAATATTGTCTATTTCCGCAAGAACTTCTGTATCCCCGGCGGTTACTTCCCGCACTTCAAGTTCATTTTCTGCATCATTGCCAAAGCAGTGACGAAGATTTGAAAGGTTTATGGAAAAGTCATACCTGACACCTGCGGGTTCAAAACCAAAATAACCGTAACGCTGCCTTTGACCCCCGAGCAAGCCGAAGTCCGCTTTGCTCTCTTTCATGTCAGCCATAGCCATATTCATGCATTCAATCATATAACCCTTCGAGCGTGAGTCTTTCGCAACGGCGACATTGCCTATTCCGCCGCAGCGAAGCTTTTCTCCGCCAGCCATAATCTCGTTGTAGTACAGGCCGACAGCGCCCTTTATATCGTCGCCCTCTTTAACAATAAAGTTGGAATAGCAGGGGTCATATTCGGGCTTGTAAAGTTTAGGCAACAGACCTAAAAAGTCTCTTTTTGTCTCAATATCGTCATCGATAAAAAACACGTCGTTAAGAAAATCCAGGAGTTTTTGATAGTCCTCCTGAGGGGTTCTGCCTTTGTAAGTTACATCTGAAATAGTAATCAGCATCCTTTCTGTTAATGTCAAGAATATGTTAAGCTATATCGCTGTTAGTGTCAATACAAATATACTGATTAATACAGGTTTTGCAATTTTTTCAAGTGGTTTTTCGGGCGTAAAAATATAATTTGCATTAACCTTCGAATATGTTATTATAAATTACGAAATGTTGGAAAATAATTTGCTTTTTCGAACACCTAAATTTGTCGGTACGGAGGAATAAGTGACTTGAATAACCGCAAAGAGGATTGTGTAATTTTTGAACTTTATGTATCTCAAACAGGAAACGATGCAACCAGTGACGGATCAAATCTAAACCCGTTCAAAACAATAACCCAAGCTCAAGCTTTTAGTAATGATTTAAAAACTCCTGACAAAATCTGTCAAACAAAAATTATTGTTTTGCCCGGCCAATACAATTTAACAAGTCCGATAGAAATCACGGAAAAAGATAACAATACCGCTTTTATTGCACAGGGCAAGGTTGAAATCAGCGGTGCAATTAAATTAAATAAACCTGCGTGGCAAGCATCTTTGCAAAACACCAAGGTAATGGTAACAAAAATTGAAAAAGGTCTTGAGGTTGACGGTCTGTATATAAACGGCGAGCACAAAATTCTTGCCAGATATCCAAATTTCACAAAAGGCATCGTGCCCTTGGGCACAGCGTCAACCGAAAAGGATATTAAACGCAGGACAAAAGCATATAAATCCGTTGAGGGCGGATACATCAGAGCCATACACAGCAAAGGCTGGGGCGGCAATTCTTATATAGTAACAGGCAAAGACAAAAATGCGCCGTTGGGTCTTAAGCTCAGATGGATTGGCGACAACAACAGAGGCAGTGATTATCATTCGAAACACCTTGTTATTGAAAACATCTTCGAAGAACTTGATGCCCCGGATGAATGGTATTATGATAAAACAACAGGTGAACTTTTCTTCTTTCCCGCACCAGGTTTTGATTTAAACTCGGCAGATATTGAGTTAAGCATCTCGACTGAACTTTTTCATATTCACAACGCCCAAAACATAACTCTTCAAGGTCTGATTTTTTCGAAAACCGGTAGGACAATGTTCACCATCGACAAACCCGGCAAACAGTATGTTCCGCTGTTGCGCGGCGACTGGTGTGTTGTGCGAAGCGGCGCTATTTTGATTGAAGAAAGCGAGAATGTCTCCATACTGAATTCCGAATTTTCAGACCTTTACGGTAACGCGATTTTTATCAGCGGTAAAAACAAAAACCATTTGATTGACGGCAATGAATTCAACCGGATAGGCGCGAGCTGTATTCAGATTGCAGGCTTACCCCAAGCAGTTTATGAACCGTCTTTTTGGCCGAGCGAGATTTATAATGATTCGGAAGGGTTTACGGTACATAAGACACAAATAAATGAACCGCAGCATACCGGCCCCAAAACAGACGAATACCCGCAGAATATTACCGTTTCTAACAATCATATGCAGGATATGGGCGTATATGAAAAGCAGTCAACGGGTGTTAACATTTCAGCCGCTAAAAACATCAGTATCATTCACAACACCATCCACAACAGCCCGCGTTCATGCATCAATATTAACGACGGAACTTTCGGCGGACACATTATCACCTTTAATGATATCTTTGATTCCCAACGGGAAACAGAAGACCACGGACCTTTTAATTCCTGGGGCAGGGACAGATTTTGGAGCTTGGACGGTTTTGATACCAACGGGCAAAACGGTGCGGCAAAACGCCCTTACGCACTGCTTGACGCTATTGAAACGACGAAAATACACAATAACAGGTTTCATCACCCGCAAAACGCCCCGCACTCATGGGGGATTGATTTGGATGACGGGTCAAGCAACTATGAATTATATAATAACCTATGTCTCGGTATCGGCGTAAAACTCAGAGAAGGTTTTTGCCGCAAGGTAACGAACAATATTATCATCGACGGGCAATTTCAAATTCACTGCACCTACAAGCAGGCAGATGATGTTATTGGTCAAAATATTGTTATCAACACCGAACCGTGGGGTTTATCCGGTCAGACAGGCGGCGAAGAGTTAAGGCTGACAGATGGCAACTACGCCATCGACCAAAACTGTTATTACAGCTTTGGCGGAAAAGTAAAACTGCCGCGCTGGTGGGCAGATGCGGGATTTGATCAGTACGCGCTTTTCAAAACAGACCCTCAGTTTAAAAACCCTGCTCAAAACGACTATGCCGTGACAAATGAAGAAGTCTTGAACAAGCTTGGCTTTGAAAATTTTAATTTCAGCTTCGGCAAGCCGGGCTGTACTTCTGCCTCCCCTGCTTACATTCCAAGAAAAAGCAGCTTCAAAGAAGAAGTGAAGGAAATAGTTTGGAAAGGTGCTGTACTATCCGACATCAGTTATGCGATTATGTCGGCAACCGCAACAGGCGGTACGAACGGCGTCTACTTTAAAGAGGTTCCCGAAAAATCCGAAGCCTATAAACTTGGTTTTCGGGCAAACACGGTAATCAAGGACTTGAATGGCAAACCGGTGAATGACATTGAGAGTTTTTTGAAAGTATATTGAATAAAATGATTTGCCGCCTGATTAAACCGATAATTTGAGAGGAGCCTTTCGATGAAAAAAGCAGACGTCAGCTTAATCCCGAATAATTTTGACAATTCACCGCCAAATTATTATTGCACCTGGCAGTTAATGGAGTGGGTCCCGGGGAATACGGAAAATTCCAATCTGAAGATACGGGATGTTTTAACCGACGAAAGACTTTTTGGTGACAACGGATTGGCAAAAACAATGTACCCCGAAATCAGAAGTCAGCTGATTTTTCTGGTTGATGACGGCTGGGAGGTTGCCGACTCCGCAAACGGGACTTTAATGGAAGAAGTTTGGTTCAAGCCCTATCTGGGCAGCGGCCAGCTCCACGAGAGCAAGTTCCCCGGTTACGGTGATACTCAAGCCAAGCGTTTAAAAACACTTGCCGATAAAATAAAAGCGGAAGGCTGGAAGGGCGCAGGAATCTGGATCAGCCCGAAGGTTGCTTATGCCGGGGATGTTGTCGGCAGGGAAAAAGGCTTTCTCAACTATTTTAAAATCCGGCTTGAATGGAGCAAATACGCTGGGATCGATTATTGGAAAATTGACTGGGGTGATTACGACTTTTCGGATAAATACCGCAAAAAATTGGGCAAACTAAAAGATGAAATATACCCTGAACTGGTTTTGGAAAGTTCACAGGTTCGCAGCCCTTTTAATGCAAAAGGCGAAGAACGCGGTATTTATTTGGCATTTCACCGGTACAGACTTGCTTACAGCGATGTCCTTCGCACTTATGATGTAACCTATCAGCTTGCAACCCCCACAACCCTTTCCCGCGTTGCGGCACTGCTGACGCATCTTCGTAAAATTCATGATAATGTTCCCGGTTATATCAACGCGGAGGATGAGCTTTACCTTTGCTCGGGGCTTGGGCTGGCTATGGGCATTATGCGTTTCCCCGTGCCACAAGGCTTAACGGATAACGCTCCGCCATATGTCGGCGGACTTTTCCCGTCGCCAAAACCTATTAGCCAAAAACTTGACGAAGTTGACCGGGCAATCCGCTGGCAGAGAATAGCACCCGCTTACAGCTGTAAATACGGTGTTACTAAGGTTAGCGAAAAAGTTTTAACGGACAATTGGAGATTCGGGGAAAACGAAGATATTGTTACCCAAGGGGCGCCTCAAGTCGTTGCAAGAGGAATTGCCCTGCCAAATGTTACCCCGGCAGCCGGTTGTTTAGAACCGTATATCGTTGCTTCAAAAAATCCGAACGGAGCGGTTACCATCGCATCCTTAGGAAGAGTAACAACAGAAAAGGGTTATCAAAAAGCCTCGGCGGATGTCACCTTAAACATCGGCAAAAACACGGGTAAAATCGGTGTTTTCGGGTTTTTCAATTCTTTGACAATCGAAACAGAAAGCATCATAGAAAACAAACTTGTTTTCGCGTGTGATTTGTTAGATGACAACGCCTATGACATAACCGATGATGTCAAAATATCTGCGCATAAAATCATAATTGACGGGACGTTGATTGAACAAATAGGTTTAATGAAAGCAAGCGAAAATGATGTTTCCGAGCCGGGGCTGGTACTTCAAATCGGAGATGCCGCCGAGTTTGAAAAAGCAGTTCTTGAGGAATCCATTCCGAAAGCATCAGAATGGTTTTATACTTTCATATTTTTAAAAGGAGCCGCAGCAAAGTTTCATATCGCTAACAAAAGACGAATACACCTCAAAAAAATCAGAGAATTTGACCGCGAACACCTGTAATTTATATTGCATAAACCCGGGAGGTTTTGATATGCCGACAACTTCCGAAAATAAAACCATAACTTGGAACAGAGAGATTGCCGTTCGGTACAATGCCGATATTGCCGTGCTCGGCGGCGGGATAGCCGGTGTGTGCGCTGCTTGCGCGGCGGCTAAGCGGGGGCTAAGTGTTATTTTGGTTGAACGATTTGCAGTTGCCGGCGGCGACTTGACAACCGGTGGCGTCGCGTCATTTTGTGGCGAAACAGCCGGACAGGGCGAAGTATTTGATGAAATTATCAGCCGTCTGGAAGCGTTCGACGCCATTGTCCCATATCAACCTTACGAGCAAAAATCATCAAGAGTTTTTAACCATGAAATATTAGCCGTAGTCCTGCAGGAGCTTCTTCTTGCTTACAGCGTGAAACTGTTGCTTCATACCCAGCTGGTTGACGCTGCGGTAAACGACGGAGCGATAACCGAATGCGTCGTCTGCGGCAAATCAGGCCCCGAGGCACTGCGGGCAAAGATTTTTATCGACTGCACGGGTGGAGGCGTTTTAGCGCATGCCGCAGGTTTTGAAACGATGAAA
>CAYNMU010000006.1:0-48354 GCA_964398395.1 uncultured Eubacteriales bacterium | reverse complement strand
TGTTTCGCCGGATTGGCGTGCGTGCGTTTCAACTATGGCTATGGGATGCTAGTGATATAGAAACAGGAGCCATGCGGACATGAATAGGATTTCGCGGCGACACTTCTGAAATAAAGGAATTCTCCCCCGCCAGCTTTGATGCAGGAATACCAGCGCCGCGATCGTCCAGGGAAAAAGCAGCAGAATGAATGACGTGAGATACATCCAGGCGTTGGATAAAACATACCATTTGCTGCCGGAAAACCGTTCACCAACCTGATCCCCTAGAAAATCGAATGCCGCAGTACCCCCATGCTGAGTAAATGTTAGGATGAACCAGAATAACGCTACAGGCAGGGTCGCGAGCAAGACGGGGCCATGTATGAGATCCCGCCATCGTGCCCCCGGCGGCCTGAAGAATTGGATAAATCCGACCACAAAAAGAACCGGTAAAAGTCCAAAAAGACCTTTTGTTGCCACGGCCAAGGCAACTCCAAGGTAGGCCAGACTGTAATGCCATGCGGAACGGCGTCCTCGAAAAACGAGGTTAGTGAACCCGATCATGCTCATGAGGATGAACAGTGTGAGGAGTATATCGGGAGTGGAGCGAATGGATATGTACAAAATCGGCAGATTCGATGCCATTATGGCGGCCGCCACCAATGCTTCTGGACGGCGCCTGATCAGCACCAGGGCGAAATAATACGTCAATCCAACAACCATTGTGCCCGCCAGCAAAAAGGGAAGTCGGGATGCCAGATAGTTGACACCTATTGTTTTGTAACTAAGTAAAACAACCCAATACGTGAGAATGGGTTTTTTAAATCGGAACGTTCCGTCACTATAAGTCGGTACGAGGTAGTTTCCATTCTGCATCATCCCAATGACGGCATCCGTATAGAACCGTTCGTCCCCTCGCCAGCGGGACACCTTGGATAAAAGAGGCAGGCAAAGCAGGAAAAACAATGCGACCAAGGCGATGATTCCATATCGGTAAAGCTGCCGACTTCTAGAAACAGGTAATATCATTGTTAATGTCCGCTTTCCACTAATCCATAGTCACATCCGGATTCAGTAACGCTTGCACTTCTAAATACAACACGCCATGGCTCGTTCGTAGAATAGTCGCGAGGTAAGGGCATGAGAATGGCGCACCCTTTTCCTAACTCATCTTTCAGCATTTCCATTTTTATCATTCCTGTGCAACGCAGGTATGTCAATAGGGACTGGTTTAGGTCCGAGATGGGGCCCACAATTCTGATGTCCTGCGCCGCGGAGTGTGAATGGCGAGTAATTTGTTTGCAAAGGTCGCGGCGGGCGATTTCCTCATTCTTTTCCTGATTTCGCGTGTCCAAGTGCCAGTAGGCTGTATATCCGCCCCATGTTAGAAAGGAGATGACGGTCAGGGTGCCGATCACCTTGTGTGGACTCCACAGGCCGACTTTGGATCCTGTTGCCGCTGCGAGAAAATGGGCCGCGATCAGGGCGAGCGGTGCCACGATGGGAAAAATCCGGTCAACCCGCTTGTTGGGGACGAGCGACATCAGGAGTAATGCGACGCCAGTCCAAATCACCAACCACCGTGCTCCGGAATCAGACCACAGGCGCCTACGCCCTTGATGATCCAGTATCACCCACAATGCCATGGCAACACTCCAGGGGAAAAGTCGGTGTATAAGCTGGAGCGGATAGTTTAACATCATGCCGAAATGGCGGCTTCCCATGGAGATATCCCCGCTATCGTTCACCGAAATGGCCGCAAAATTAGTACCAAATTCCTTGACGACGACCATTTGAAAAAACCGCTTGTCCAGCAGGCATCCGGCAGCTAGCCAGACAAAAAACAGGCCTAATGGAACCAGCCAGGGCCACCAGCCGGGCCACGCATGGGAAGGTTCATGGCGATACCAGCAAAAGAACCGCCAGACCAATAAGGGAACCAGCAGGTAGGCGAAAACGACCGGGCCTTTTGTGAAGCACCCCGCCAGAACAATCAGGGCGAATCCCGCGCGGCGAGTGGCAGGCCAGGGTTGATTTTCACGGATCTGTTGCCAAATCAAGACCCCTCCCCACAAGATCGTCAGGGCAAGCAACATATCGGTCCTGATCAGTGTGGCCAGGCGAATCGTTAACATGTTGATCGAGAATACGGCAATGGCCAGAAATGCGCCCCATTCATGGCCCGCCTGCCAGGCCGCCCTGCCAAGGATGAAAATGATGCCTAGAAACGCCAGAAATGAAGGGGCCCGCCAGGCTCCTTCCCACCATCCGCCCAATAACGGATAGATGGCAGCGGATAGCCAGCCGGCAAGCGGAGGTTTTGTGGCGGGGTTACCCGTTGGGAGATGTTGGTACCACCAATGCCCATCCTGTACCATTTCAAGCGAGACATTGGCTTGCTTCGCCTGATCATATCCTACCAGGCAATCCCACGGCTGATTGCGCAGTAAAATCAATGCCAGCACGCCCGCACAGAGCAGCCACCATTTCATTTCTTTCCCTGTTTTTTCACGCAGACGGCGAGTTTAAGCGCGCCGATGCGTTTGGCGGCGTCCATGACGGTGATAACGTGCTGGAAGGGAACGTCCTTGTCAGCCTCAACGACGACCGGCTGATTCGGATCCTTAAGTAATTGACGAAGGCGACTCTCCAGTAGATCCGGCGCGACCGGCATTCCCGAAAGATAGGCTGTGCCGGTGCGATCCACCTGAACCTGAATGGTTTCCTTGCGGGTCAGATCTTGCTGGGAGTCCTTGGTGGATGGCAGGTTGATCTTTAACTGGGATCGAACCATGAGCGGCGTCATGATCATGAAGATCAACAACAATACCAGGGACACATCAATGAACGGAATCATATTGATATCCGACATGATGCGATGTTTCCCTGAGGCTCTGGAGGGGACCTTCACGCGGATTTGCCCTCTCCCTTGCCTTCCGGGCATAACGTCTCAATCAGGTCGAATGCCAGAAGTTCTGCATCGGTCATCAAGACTTCAGTCATATGAATACAGTAGTTGTATCCAATCAGGGCGGGAATCGCGACCACCAGTCCGCAGGCGGTGGTGATCAAAGCCTCGGCGATGCCAGCCGAGACGACTTCCGGGCCGCCCCCACTATTGGCGGCAATGCTGGCAAAGGCCTTGATGATACCGATCACGGTACCAAACAAACCGACAAACGGGGCCGTACCCGCCACCGTACCGAGGACGGGAACCATTGAGCCCAGTTTGCGTTCCTGCGCCTGAATGCCGTGTTGCATGGCCCGCTCCTTGGCCTCACGCTTGCCCGGTTGTGAAAGGATTTCAGCGGACACCGCCGCAATAGGAAAATCATATTTACGGCAGAATTCAATGGCTGCAGGTTGTCCTTGTTCGGCAAGAATGCGGAGCAGTCGAGCCATGAAGGAACGCTCGTTGACTTTGAAACGGCGGATCAACCGTACCCGATCAACGATAATTGTTACCGAAAAGATGGACATCAACAACAGGATGGACAGAACCGGCCACCCACGAATCATCATATCGATCAAGCTCACGTCATTCATTCAGATTCTCCTGCTATAAATAGGCTGATATTGATTACGCCTTAGGGGGATAAAGTCAACTGAATACAGGAGTCCTCATCCCTTACGCCCATCCCTTGTCGCGATACCAGCGGGCCGTCTCGCGCAGGCCCTGCTCGGTGGTCCGGCTGTATTGGAAATCCAACAGATTCCGTAATTTTGAGGTGTCAAAGGATCGATCCTTCGTGAAAAAGGCAACCCGGCGCTTATAGATCGGCGGGGCAATCCCGAAGGGGCGGCATACGGTTTCGCACAGGGCGGCCAGCCAGAAGAAGGGCCAAGCAGGGATGCGCAGCATCAGGGCCTGGCGGCCATATTCGGTGCTGATGATGCCGACAATATCCGCCAGCGCCAACGCACGGGGATCGCCACCAATAAACACTTCCCCCTGCGCTTTGGGGTGTAACGCCGCCTGAATGAAAATTCCCGCCAGATCCTCAACATGGATCAGGTGATAGAGCTGACCACGGGAACTTCCAAGAACCGGAAAAACAGGCCAGGTCGCCATTTTGAAAATCTTGAGCAGGCGCCGGTCACCCGGACCATAAATGGCGGCAGGCCGAATAACCGTAAACGGAAGACTGTTTTGGTGTGCGAAATCCCGGAGCCATAATTCAGCTTCAGCTTTAGTTTGCTGATAGACGTCGCCCGGACTGAAGGGATACGACTCATTGGCGGGGGGATTCTCAATATGACCATGCACCCCAACGGTTGAGACATGTAAGAATCTTTTGAAGTTCGGGTTTTTGAGTGCTGCCTGTGCGAGCAGTTGGGTACTGTCGAGATGAACCTTGCGGTAGGTTTCATCCTTTATGCCCGCCTCCCGATAGGCTGCTGCTACGTGAAAAACATAGTCTACGCCTGCTACAGCCCGTTCCACGGTATCAGGGTCATAGACATTGCCCTCGATCCACTCAATCGGGAGTCCTTGGAAAGCATCTCGTTTGGATGAGGCGCGGGCAATAGCCTTTACCCGGATGCCGCACTCACAAAGTTTTTTAATGAGTACGGATCCAGTAAAACCCGTAGCCCCGGTTACCAGTGCCACGGCGTTTGGAGGAAATGTGATACCTTCGCCCATCAATACCGGTAATGAGCGGGTTTGAAGGGACCATTTTCGGGAATCCCTAGATATTTTGACTGCTTCTTGGTGAGTTTCTCCAGCTTTACGCCGAGTTTGCCCAAGTGCAGGGCTGCCACTTTCTCGTCGAGCCGCTTGGGTAACACATATACGCCCACCGGATACTTGGCCGTATCCGTATAGAGTTCGATCTGCGCCATGACCTGATTGGTAAAGCTCGCGGACATCACAAAGCTGGGATGGCCCGTGGCACAGCCGAGATTCACGAGCCGGCCTTCAGCCAGCATGATGATGCTGCGCTTACTGGGGAAAGTGATCTTGTGAACCTGGGGCTTGATCTCCAGCCATTGGTATTTCTTTACGGCTTCAACCTGAATTTCGCTGTCGAAGTGGCCGATATTACAGACAATGGCCATATCCTTCATCTGGCGCATGTGTTTCTCGGTGATCACATCGCTGCAACCGGTTGCGGTGACGAAGACGTCCCCAATCGCGCAGGCCTCATCCATGGTCATGAGTTGATAGCCTTCCATCGCGGCCTGCAAGGCGCAGATGGGATCAATTTCCGTCACGATGACTCGTGCGCCCTGGCCTCGCAGGGATTGGCAACAGCCCTTGCCGACATCGCCGTAACCTGCTACGACACAGATTTTCCCCGCTAACATCACATCGGTTGCGCGCATAATGCCGTCCGTCAGTGAGTGGCGGCAGCCGTAGAGATTGTCAAACTTCGATTTGGTCACCGAGTCATTGACGTTAAAGGCTGGCATCATCAGTTCGCCCCGGGCATGCATCTGCTCCAGGCGGTGAACCCCCGTAGTGGTTTCTTCGCTAACGCCACGGATCTCTTTGATAATCCGGTGGAAGCGCTTAGGGTCCTTTTTAAGGGATTTTTTAAGTTGGGCCAGAAGGATGGCCTCTTCATGGCTGTCCGGTTTGCGGTTAAGGATGGAAGGATCTTCCTCGGCACGGAATCCAAGATGCACGAAAAGGGTCGCATCGCCACCGTCGTCCAGAATCATGTTCGGGCCCTGGCCGTTACCCCAGTCCAGAATACGGTCTGTGTAGTCCCAGTAGTCTTCCAGAGATTCACCCTTGATGGCGAAGACAGGGGTACCGGTGGCCGCAATCCCGGCGGCTGCATGATCCTGTGTGGAGAAGATGTTGCAACTGGCCCAGCGCACCTTGGCGCCCAATTCCTGGAGGGTTTCAATCAGGACAGCGGTTTGAATCGTCATGTGGAGCGAACCGGTGACGCGCGCGCCTTTGAGGGGCTTTTGCTTGCCGAACTCCGCACGCATAGCCATCAGGCCGGGCATTTCTTTTTCAGCGAGCTGGATTTCCTTGCGACCAAAATCCGCCAGTGACATGTCTTTAACTACGAAATCACTATTCTTTTTCATGAGTTTCTCCTAAATAATCTTCAAATCATACCACGCCTGATTTTGGAGTCCAGCGCACAATGTTGACGATGTCCTCAGGGTCTGCTATAACCTAAACCGTCTTACCACAAGAAGCGGGTGTAACTCAGTTGGTAGAGTCTCTGCCTTCCAAGCAGATGGTCGCCGGTTCGAACCCGGTCGCCCGCTCCATCTTTCGCTCGGCGTCCCGCAGGCGCGGGACTTGTGCTACATTGGCCTCATTGGCTCTTCAGTAACTGGTCAAAGGGGATAAGAAAGTCGAAATAGCCTTCTGACATTATCGCCTTGTCGAGGGTCCCTTCGTATACCAGGGCCGTGCGGATAGAGATGCGGCGGTCTGATGGCAGACATAACACTTTTTCCCGGACCTCATCCACAACGGACAGCGGAATGGATTTGCGGAGTTTGATTTCCACGACATAAAGGGAATGCCTGGTGCGTATTAGCAGGTCAATTTGACAGCCCTTTTTGCGGGCCGTCGGGCGCTGACTGTATGGTGCTGCAGCCAGTAAGGGAGTTCGCTCCAAACCTATGAGTTTGCTCAGCGGTGTCACGTTATTTACTACGAGGTTCTCGAATTGAAGTCCCAGAACGGTGTCCCACTCGGGCAGTTGGTCGAGTGGTAACCCGCGCAGTAACCCCTTTTCGATGGCATCGCGTCGGGGCGCGACGTAACGTAGGTAGAAACGTGCATAGTTGTCACGTAAGCGGTACTTCTCGGTGCGCGTAGGGCGTATCGTTTTCGGGTTAAACACGCGGTCACGCGCAAGAAACCCGCCTTGTATTAAGTCTTCCAGGTGCTCGCTCAGGTGCCCGCTGCGCTCCTTGCCAAGTGCCGTGCTGATTTCCGAGACCGTTCTGCTGCCGTGCACTAGGGATTCAAGGATGGCCTTATAACCTTCCGCACGCTTTCCGAATACATCATTGAATATCTGGTCGAACTCCCTGAACAAAAATCCTTCCCTCTGAAAACAGAGCCGCCGGATATTTTCGTCCGCTGAAAGCGCCGGATCCAACTCCTCAAGGTATTTCGGAACGCCGCCCGTGACGGACAAAACAGCTAGTTTTTCGTAGGCACTGGTGCGGTCGCCTGCTTTCCCCCAGAACCTGTTGCAGTCGCACGGCGGCAACTCATCCAGCAGGACGTCCCATGAATCCCGCCCCACGAATCCAGTATTGTTCAGGATATTCTTCGTAATCCAGGCCGATACCGAACCGCATAGCACAAGTATGAGCTTGGGGTGCTGCTTGAAAACGCTGTCCCAAGCCATCTTGAGGTGGCCGGGAAAGTCCGGATCGGAACCACCTAGCCAAGAGATCTCATCGAGCAGGATAACCGTCCACTCGTTGCAGATGGCGCTGGACAGCAACTGGAATGCCTGTGGCCAGTTAGTTAGCTCAACCTCCGGTAGGTCGGTCTGTCGGGCGAGCTGTCGGCTGAATGCTTGCAGTTGATCGTGGTTCGTGAGGCCGGGCCGCGGCGGTAGCCCCTCGATGACAAGAAAGCGGTTCGCTTTCTTGGCGAACTCGCGGATTAGTGTGCTTTTTCCGATGCGGCGGCGTCCCCGGCATGTGACTAGTGACGGCGTTTTCTTGCGCAAGAGTGCCGTGAGATCATTCAGTTGTTCTTTTCGTCCAGTAAACATTATCGCTCCTCCTGTTCGTCTTTCCGGTACTGATCATGGCGGAACATTCTGGGCACGAAACGCGCATAATGTCAAGTTAGTGCCCGATTCATATTAGAATATATGGGCACGAAACGTGCAACATGCGGTGTTTGTGCCTTCGTAAAGGGAGGCGTTTTGGGCACGAAATGTCCAACTTCACATAATTCCTGATCTCGTCGGAAAATGATTTGGCACATTATAGGCTCTCTGCGTTAGCGTAAATAGATTCACCACCCGCCTGGAGTACCAGGCTTGACGACAGTTGATCTCTCCCCGGAGACCTCCGGCTAACGGGCGAAGTCCGGTGGTGCCGTCATGCGGTTCCGCCGGTAGTGCTGCGGTGAGCATCCGGCTACCTTGCGGAACTGGCGCGAGAAGTAGAATTCATCGCGGAATCCCGTGGCGGCGGCAATCTGCTTGATCGGTAACTCCGTGAACCAAAGCAGTTCCTGGGCCTTTTCCACACGCAAACGGATGAGCATCGCGATGGGCGGCAGGCCCATGACGCGCGCGAACTGGTTGGAGAAGTAGGTGGGATGCAGGTGGGCCTGGGCGGCCAACTGCGACAGGCTCAGCGGCCTGGCGAGATTGTCCCGCATGAACGCGATCACGGCATCGTAGCGCCGCATGGGGGCCAGGCGGGCATCCTGGATGGAGGCGGGAATGGCCTCCAGGAAACGGGAGAGAAGGTAGGTGGCGATGCCCTCGGCCTTCATGCGGTTCCCGAGGCCCGGGCTCCGGGCCGCCTTCAGCATCTGCCCGAACCATCCGCCGTAGTCTTCACCCGGGAGAGGCTCAACCACGAAAGCCGGCTCCAGCAGGGAAAAGAGATCCATCCCGCCGCCGACCAGGGCCGTCACGTGAACCCAGTTGAGGCGCATGCGGTCCGGGCAGGCGTAGTTCGAGTCGGTGTGGGACGGGATCAGGTAAAGCGGCCCTGGCAGGAGGGTGAAGGTCCGGCCGTGGTGTTCGATGAGACCCCGCCCGCTGGCGACGTGGTAGAGCCTGGCGAACGGGCTGTGGATGTGACGAAAGGTCCATCTCCGGTCGCAGGAGGAACATGCGCCCTCGATCAGTGAAACCTTCACATTCAAGGGTAAACTCATGACTGCCTGGCTTCCGGCGCGCCCGGGAGCAACGACCGATGCTGTAAATAGTCCATACGAAACTGTATCCGCATCATGGACTCCGCGCAAGAAGAATGGCAAGGTCTTCCGCATCTTAAAGGAGGATAGGCGATGAGTTACCCGATTGGTATGGATTGCATCAACTTGCGGCCGACACCCCGGCCCGGACACACGGAATATTCCCTGGAGTACTCGCTTGAGGCGCCCGAGATCGCCGCTTTCCTGGGCCCGGAGGGCGATCCCAACCGGCGCAGGACTTTCTACAACAACCTCGATTTCGACTTCATGTGGAGCACGAACGAGGGCCCGGACCCCTGGGGTAAGGGGCGGATCACCGACATGGGGCACGCGGACTATGCCAAGGACGGCTCAGATCACCGCGCGATGGGTATCTGTCCCTTCGAGGACGTGGAGGAGGTGCTGGCCTTTGATGCCTGCAAGGAGTACGGCCTGCCGGATCCCGCGGCGCTGGTCGCGCACTACGAGCAGTGGCACCAGGCCGCCAGGGCCGCCCTGCCGGACCAGGTGCATACCGGCGGCTTCTACAACAGCGTCATGTCCGGTGCCCTCCAGGCTTTTGGCTGGGACATGTTGCTCATGGCTGCCGCCGACCGCGAGCGGTTCGCCAAGGTTCTGGAGTCGTTCGCGCGCCGCACGCTTCACTACGTGCGGGCGCAGGCGGAAACGTCCATTGAGGTCTTCATCCAGCACGACGATTTCGTCTGGACCGCGGGCCCGTTCCTCGATCCGCCGTTCTACCGCAACGTGATCATTCCGTTGTACCGCGAGCTCTGGCAGGCGTTGCATCGGAAGGGGAAGAAGGTGCTTTTCTGTAGCGATGGCAAGTGGGACATGTTCATGCATGACATCCGGGAGGCCGGGGCCGACGGGTTCATCTTCGAGCCCTGCAACGACTTCGAGTGGGTGGCCGACAACTTCGGCGAGACCACGTGCCTGGTGGGCAGCGCCGTGGACTGCCGGACCCTGACGTTCGGGACGTGGGACCAGGTGAAGGCCGAGATCGACATGACCATCGCCCAGATCCCCAAATGCCGGGGGCTCATCTGGGCGGTCGGGAACCATATTCCCTCCAATGTCCCGCCAGCCATGATCGTGCGCTACCTCGATTACATACGCAAGAACTGGGCGCGGCTTTGATGACCCTGCGGCCCATCAAATAATTTCCAAATGGTCACGTTCCGGCAGTTTCGGGAACGCCAAATGAGGTTCGCTCTCCGTTCCGCATTTCTGCACGGTGTTCAAGCGCTACTTCGGAACGTCGGCCAAGGATTATCTCATCCGGCAGCGGATGCATCAGGCGGCCTACCTGATGAAGGACCGCAACCTGAGGGTATCGGAAGTGGCCCTGCGGGTGGGGTACGAGGACCTCTACCGTCGGTAACTTCGTCGGAGAGGACAGCGACGAAGTGTTGCCGGGTCGGTTAATCGCGGGCATAACCCAACTCCTGAATCCTGAATCCTGAATTCGGTGCGATTGCAATATTTTGCATTCGCGCCCCACTGCTGATTCATTGACTTCGTGATTAGCGCAGATTATGATTAAATTCACTAATGCATCAAAGGGTTGTGACATGATTTCGAGAAATGCGGCGATTGTTGCAAAAATCAGGCAGGAAATCGTTAAGGGACGCTTTCCCGCCGACTCCCGGTTGGAGTCGCAACGCGAACTGTCCGTGCGTTTCGGAGTGGCCGGGGTAACGGTGCAGTAGGCAGTGGGTAGAAAACCGGGACGCCCCCGTCCCGGAAGGCGCGAAATAAAAACAAGAGAGGACCCTTGACTATGAAGATGAAAGTTGCGCAGGTTGGTGTTGCCAATTTTGGTGGTTATCGCCGTGAGCGGATGCGGGAGACCGGATTGTTTGAGATCGTAGCGGCGTACGATTTGAACGCCGAGGCGTTGCGGAAATGCCAGGCCGAGGATGGCGCCAGGCCGGTGTCGAGTTACGAGGAGCTGCTGGCGACCCCCGGCATCGAGGCGGTGGTGATCTCGACGGGCGCCAAGTTCCACGCGGCCCAGACCGCCGCGGCTTTGGCGCGCGGGCTGCACGTGTTCGTCGAGAAGCCCCTCTGCGCCACCCCGGGGGAGATCGAGCTTCTGCTGCAGGCCCAGCGCAAGGCCGGACGCGTCGTGGCCGTAGGTCATGCCGACCATTCCTCCAGCAAGCGCTCACTGCATCTCAAGCGTCTGCTGGCCGATGGCTTTTTCGGGCGGCTGGCCACCTTTGAGATGACAATCGCGCACAGTGGCGGGCTGGAGATCAAGGAAGGCGACTGGCGCGGCGACCCGGAAAAGAATCCGGGCGGCATGCTGTTCCAATGCGGGTGCCACGGCTTCCATGAGTTGATGTTCCTCTTCGGCCCGATCCGGCGGGTGTCGAGCATGATGCGCTATGACGTCCACACCACGAAGACCGCCGATGTGGCGCACTGCATCCTGGTATTCGAGTCAGGCCTCATCGGCACCGTGAGCGCTTATCATGTCACGCCGTACAGGCACACCCTGCATCTCTTTGGCACGGAACAGAGCCTGTATATCGACGACCGCGCTCCGTCCTACGGCGATGCAAACGTCATCCACTCCCAGAAGCGGGGGAATTGCGCGGCGGAGCCTTTGCTGCCCTTCACGTTGGACGAAGGCGGCGACGCCTGTGGCAACCTGCGCAGCTTTTACAAGGCTGTCCGCGAGGGAGGCACGCCCTATCCGTCGCTCATCGATGGCGCCCGGGCCGTTGCGGTCGTTTTCGCCGCCGAGGAGTCCGCCAAAAGTGGCAATGCAGTTGCTGTTCCCCCCTCCCTTGGGGAAAGGGTGATGGCATGATGGTGAGCCTCCTTGATCGCCCGGTCGCATGCGAAGAGGGGCGTTCGCTGCACCCCGACATTTGTCGGCGCGTGGAACGCTACCGGCAGTTCTATGCGTCCAACCGGCCGGGCGATTTGTTGATCGTCATCCGGCCGCGCTGGGTAAAGAAGAAGAACCTCTTCGAGTACGACTTCGAGAATGGCGGTCATCTGGCGATGGCGGCGGACATGCTGTCCAGTTCGCAGGCGATGCTGGCGGAGGGCGGTGACCGGGACGACGACCTCATTCCCTGGCTGTGTCCCGACTTGGGGATCGCGATCCACCACACGTTTCTCGTCGACGTGCCCGTGACGTTTGCCGAATGGACCAGTTGGGCCGAGCACCCGCTGGCCGGGGAGGATGGTTATGCCCGGTTGCCGGAGTTACGGTTCGACCCCGCCAATCGCTGGGTGCGGCGCAACCGGGAGATGCTCGAGTTCTGGCAGGCGCACAATGATGGGTCGTGCCTGATGAACACCCATATGCACTTCGGACCGCTCGACCTGGCCAATGCCTTGCGCGGGAACGCGCTGTTCACGGATTTCTACGATTACCCGGACGAGGTCACCGCCTTGCTGGATCTTTGCACGGAGGCGATCATCGCCCTGGAGGCTCATCTTCGGGGCGTGTGCAGCAAGCAGATTGAAGAAGTAGGGATGCCGTTCTGGGGCGCGTTGGCGCCGCCGGGATCGCTCTATGTTTCCGAAGATGCCATGGATCTGAGTGGGCCGGCGCTCAGCGAGCAATGGGGGCTGCCGTGGACCACCCGCATCCGGGAACGGTTCGGCGGACTGGCGGTGCACCATCACATGATGGGGCGCGCGGTGCATGGGGTGGTTGGCCGATTGGCACGGCATTCGATTGCGCAGATTTCGAACGATCCCAATTGTCCGCCGGCGATCAGTTGTCTGGGTGAGTTATTTGAGGCGTCCGGCAGTAACGCTTTGATGCTCGACGCCAGTGCCGATGAGATTCTTTCGCATCTCGACGAACTCAAGAAAGGCCGGGCCATTCTGATTTGTCCGTGCGCCGATCCCGGAAAGGCTGCCGAAGTGGTGGCCGCGGTCCGGTCGGTATCAAATATAGGAGGTAAAGAACGATGACCATGACCCCAAAACAACGATTTCTAACGGCGATGCGGGCGGGCGGCCTACCTGACCGCGTGCCCTGCACCCCTGACATTTCCAACTACATCCCTTGCAAGCGGACGGGACTGCCGTTCTGGGATATCTATTTCAAAAACGAAGTGCCCTTGTGGAAAGCCTATTTGAATGCCGCCGACTACTTCGGCATCGAGGCTTGGATGGCCTCCTGCACCTTTATTCCGCTTCAGTTCAAGCAAACCCGCGTGGAACGTAAGGTTGAACTGGTTTTTGACAAGGCCCAGGATGCGATGATCGAGAAGACCTTGATTCGCACGCCATCCGGGGACATGACGCAACAGTCGCTCTGCTTTCGCCATGATCCGCCCTCGCCGATCGAGAAGCCGATCAAGGATCTGACCGTCGACTTCCCGAAATACAAGTGGCTGCTGCAGGAACCGGCGGGGTTGGACATGCCGGTGGTCGAGGAGATGCGCGCGGCCTGCGAACAGCGCCAGCAGGCGTTCGGGTTGTGTATCGGCTATCCGGGTTTTCAAGGGTGGATGACCGCTGTCGAGGGCGGAGTCGAGCCGCTCAGCTACGCCGAGTGCGACATCCCGGAGATTCTCCAGGAATGGCTTGAACTGGATCTGGCCTTCGGCACGAAGGTGATGGAATTGCTGATCGCGATCAAGCCCGACTACCTGCTCTTCGGCGGTTCCGGCACCATCACGCTTGCCTCGCCGGATCTGGCGCGGAAGTACGTGATCCCAGCCCTGAAGAAATGGTCGGCCATGACGAAGGCCGCCGGGATCCCGACCATGCTGCACAGTTGCGGCAAGTCGCGGGCGCTGGTGGATCTGCTGTGCGACGAGACTGACGTCGAATGCATCAACCCGCTGGAGATCGCGCCCATGGGCGACGTCGATCTGGCGGAAGTCAAGCGGGCGCGGGGACATCAGATCAGTCTGATGGGCAATCTCCATACCACCAACGTCATGCTGCGGGGCACGTCGGACGATGTGCGCGCGGCAGCCCGGCAGGCGTTGCGCGATGCCGGCCAGGGGGGCGGTTTCATCCTCTCCACCGGTGACCAGTGCGGTCCGGCGACGCCGGAGGAGAATCTCTTTGCCCTGGTGGAGACGGCGAAGACGCATGGCGTTTATAATCAACAAACCGGGAAAGTGGGAGGGTCATGAGTTCGACGCCAAGAGAGATCGTACAACAAGCGTTGCGTTTTGAGTCTCCAGCGCGCCTGCCTCGTGACCTATGGGCGCTGCCGTGGGCAGAAGAAAACATACCCCAATGCCTGGCAGAACTACGACGACGCTGGCCGAGTGATTTGGGTTGGGCCGAGGTGGTGTACCGGCCGTCTCCGCAGGTGCGTGGCGATCAGTATGCGGTCGGAACGTATGTGGACGAGTGGGGGTGCGTGTTTGAAAACCTCCAGCGCGGAGTTATTGGTGAGGTCCGCGCTCCGCTTCTCACGGACTTATCCGATTGGAGGACGATCAAGCCGCCTTATGAGTGCCTGCCGGAGGATGAGGCCAAAGCGCGTGACATCGTGAACCGGGGGTGTGCTGCGTCGGATCGGTTTGTGTTGCCGCCGCACTTTGGCCGCCCTTGGGAACGGTATCAGTTCTTGCGGGGGACCGAGAATGCCATGCTCGATCTGGCTGAAGGCGCTGACGATGCCAAAGCGCTTCTCTCTAAGATTCATGACTACTACCTGCGCGAGTTGGAGTTCTGGGTGAAGACCGATGTGGACGCCATCTTCTTCATGGACGACTGGGGTTCGCAGAACACGTTGCTGATTGCGCCGGAGATGTGGCGGGAATGGTTCAAGCCGCTCTACCGCGACTATTGCTCGCTGGCCCATGCTCACGGCAAGTTTGCCTTCATGCATTCGGACGGCAACATTGCCTCCGTGTACGAAGACCTGATCGAGGTGGGCGTGGATGCCTTGAACTCCCAGCTCTTCTGCATGGACATGGCCGATCTGGAACGGCGCGCGAAAGGCCGTATCACCTTCTGGGGCGAGATTGACCGACAACACGTGCTGTCTTCTCCAGATCCCGAGATGGGACGCAAAGCCGTGAGGAAGGTGGCGCACCACCTGTACGATTCGCGCGGCGGCGTGATTGCGCAATTCGAATTGACGCCAGGGTCAGATCCCGCAACCGCGATTGCAATTTTCGAGGAATGGGATCGAGTCCAGGCATGACACTCGAATGCCGACGGCGGTTTATGTCCCGCCCGCCGGTGAGCACACGAACGAGATTACCTGCAATTGGTTGCAGACCTGGTTCACGAAAGGATAACGATGACGACTAAACTCACAGTAGCCCAGATAGGCGTTACGAACTTCGGTACGCTCAACGCCTACCATGTTACGCCGTACCGCCATACCTTCAACATTCTCGGCACCAAGGCCAATCTCTACCGCGCCGAACGATTCTTTGACGAGGGTACGACGCTGCAAATCCAGCACACGGGGGTGCCTGGGGTTAAGGAACCCAAGGTGCCGGTGGCGGTCGGAGGAGTATGAAACTTATTCATATTGCAATAGCCTCCACTACGAGTAAACCCGGCGATGTGGCGGCGAATCTGAGGCAGATCGCGGAGTTTGCCGCGCGGGCGGGGAGCGATGGCGCGGACCTGCTGCTGACGCCGGAGTTAAGCGCCTCCGGCTATGGGCCGTATCCCGAGGTTTTGGCAACGGCGGAACCAGCCGGCAACGGCCCGATCTTTAAGGCGCTGGCAGGGATGGCGCGGACGAGCGGCGTGGTCGTCTGCGCCGGTTTCGTGGAGGCCTGTAGCGACAAGCGTTATCTCGCCCATTATATCGTCTATCCCGACGGCCGGTTTATCGTCCAGCGCAAGAATCGCGTGATGCTAACTGAGCGGCCCTTGGATCCGTCGGGCGAGTTGATCCCCCCGGATCCGGCGCGCCCCTCCGGCGATCCCGCTGACCCAGGCCAGCCGCGCCAGCCGCTATTCAGTTTCTTCGAGGTCAAGGGCGCGTGCTGCGCGGTCGCGATCTGCGCCGACAGCGGCATTCCCGGGTTGGACGATCTGCTGGAGAAGGCGGGCGTCGAGGTGCTGCTGGTGCCGACGGGCGCTGGTGGTGAACGGAAGGACCGCGTGACCACGGAGGAACTGCGCACCGCGGCGGGGCGGCAGAAATACCTCCACTGGCTGGAGCTGGTCTTCTTCCCCGGCGCATCGGTTATCACCTGCATTGAACGCCGACGCGCCATGGCGGCAGTAAACTTGTGCGGTTATGACGGTAAGAAGCACTACCACCTCGGCCACGGCATGATCATCACGCCCATGGGCGAGGTGCCAGCCCTGATTCACGGCCTGCCCAATCTCGATTGTCAGCGACCCATGTATACCCACGCAGTCATTAACCTGGAGGAACACCTGAAATGCCTATGAAGCACATTCAACGATTGTCCGGCAAAGCACTTGCGGTTGGCCTGTTGGCGCTGGCGGTGTTGGGAGGTTGGCTTGTCGCGGCCGCCGCGCCGGCGGCAGCGCCCGTAACCCGCGAAGTGCTCGACCTGCCGAATTGCGGTGTATTTCAAAATGGCAAGGCGACGGCTCTGGACCCGGCGCGCATGCTCTACGCGCTGGGGTTGTCATCCGAGGTGGAGTCCCCGTGGCGGCTTTGGTCGGCGGGAAGCGTGGCTGGCGAATCAACGGCGGGAGATGCGTTCGCGTATCTCGTCAGTTTCAAGCAGCCGGTCACGCTGGGCGCGATCCTGACCACCTTGCCCCAGTTGCGTCTTTTGAAAGCCGACGCGCCCTATCCGGGGGATCCTGCGAATCCAACGCACTGGATCGAGTGCGCGGTCCCCGTCGCCGCCGGCCCGCGGATCGTGACGCTCGACACGCCCATCACGACCCGCGCCGTGCTCTTTGGCGAGATCCGCAAGAGCGGCAGTTCAACCCTCGGCCCCGTCCGCTTCTACGCGGAACGCTGCTTCAACGTCGCACCACTGGCCGGTGCGCGGGCCAGAACCGAATATCAGGCGCCGGACAGCGCCGGCGGTGCCACCTGGCGCGCCATCGACCCGGCCCGCGGGCGCGGAAGTTGGGTCAGCTCCGGCGTCAACGCCAGTGGCAATATCCCGGTTTCGTCCGTCAGTGACGTTAATCCGCAGTGGTACATCCTCGCGTGGGACGAGCCGCATGCCGTGAGCGGACTGTACCTCCAGGACAACTTTGGGGCCTTCAAACTCGACGTGTTCAGCGGCGCCGCCGGCTCGACCCCGCTGGCCGGTGTCGAATCCGAATGGCGGAAACTCAAGCCGGAGCAGGTCCAGGCCAGCCGCCAGCAGGGGCGGTGGATTCAGTTTGCCGGGCCCGTGAAGACGACGGGGTTGCGGATCCGCATCCTCAAGGCCCTGACGGACAAGGGTGCCGCCAGCCCGGTGGCGAGGCTCGATGCGATCCTGGCCTTCGAGGATTTGGGCACGGCGCCGGTCCCGGCCGTGGTGACCGATCTGCCGCCGCCGTACAAGATCGCCTACCAGTCGCCCCAGGCCGGCCTTCTCACCCTGGCCATCGACGACGCGCAGGGCCGCAGGATCCGCAACTTGATCGCCCGTGAAACGCGCGGGGCTGGTGCCCGGGAAGAACGCTGGGATCTCGCCGACGAGACCGGCAAGCCCGTAGCGCCGGGAACCTACCGCTGGAAGGCGATCACGGCGCCCGAGCTCGAGTTGCGTTACGAGATGAGCGTCTATCCGAACGTGACGGTGAACCACCCGGAGAATTCCGCCTGGCTCAATGGCCACGAGGGGCCGGGCGGCTGGCTGGCCGACCACTCGCCCCCGCGGGGCGGCTGCGCGGCTGATGACTTCCTCTTCTTTGGCGCTCCCTGCCCGGAGAGCGGCGTCGGTTTTGCGGCCTGCGACCTCACGGGGCGCAAGCTCTGGGGGATCCATTCCTTCGCCGCCTGGTCGGCCGGCGAGAGCATGGCCACGGACGGCAAGACGGTCTTCGTGCAACAAACCGGGGCGGGTCACTACGGCTCGGCCGACGAGGGTGCCGACCGCGTGTGGGGGGTGGATATCGCTACCCGCAAGTGGCGGACGGTGCTGGTGGCGCAGAACACCGAGCAGCGCCGGCGCGGCATCAAGGGGATGGCGGCGCGGGATGGCAAGCTCTATCTGGCCATCAACGCCGTCGACAACTGGCTGGCTAACGCCTGCGGCTGGGCGGCCATCGATGTGGCGAATTGCCGCCCCGCCTACCCGGAGGCCCGCAAAGCCAAGGTTCCGTACGAGATCGTCCCGGATTCGCGCAACGATTTCCTGCGCCTCTTCCGGCTCAAGGGCGATCCGCCGGGCTATGGTCATCCGGAAGGCCAGGGCCTGATCTGGTTGGAGAGCACCCGCGGTCCGGGCCGCCGCCAGGAAATCCTGCTGACCTTTGCCAAGCCGGTCGAGATTGGCAGTTGCGTCTTTCCCGTGCCCCAGGGCGAGTCCTATGAGGTCGTCCTGAGCGTCCTCAGGCCCGATGCCCCGTTTCCGCCTAATCCGGGAAAACATGACCAGTGGCTCAAGCTCGAGCGCCAGGGCAAGCTGGCCTGGGATGTGGCCGTCGCGCCGCCCAATACCACCACCCGCGCGCTCCTCGTCTCCTTCATCAAGGGCGGGGGTGACGAGTTGGCGGATATCATGGAGGGCGATGCAGGCGCTCTGCCCGATGCGCCCGGAGCGGGCCTGGATGACCTGGCCGCGGCTCCTGCGGCCAATCTGACTTCCGCCCGCGGCGCCTGGAGCGGGCGGATTGAAGGGATGCGCCTCCTGCGCCGCCGCTTCGAGAACCTCTTCGCCACCGCCACCGTGAGGGTCAACTCTGGAACGGTTGACAAGGACGGTGTCTGGGTGGCCAAACGCACCGAACCGCTTTCGGAGGCGGCGCCGGCGATCTACATGCTGGAGTGGAAGGACCCGCAGAAACTCCGCGGCGTGGCCGTCAAGGAAGTGGACGGAGAACGCACGGAAATTGACGCCTGGATCGGACCGGCTACCGGGCCCATCGACCTCGAAGCGAGTGCCAACTGGGAGAAGGTGGGAGGGTTCACGAGCCGCCGCCGGATGGATCATGGGGGATTCGCCGGGCATAACGCCCAGGCGCGTTACCTCGACGAGATGGTGGACTTCGGCCGCGAGGTCACGACGCGCGCCATCCGCCTGCGCGTGGTCTCGCAGTTCGCCGTGCCGACCCACGAGGGAAGCTGCGCCAAGGACGGGCTCGGGATTGACGTGGCCCGCTGCCGGGTTTTCGGGGTGGCGCCCCTTAAGTATCTTGGCGGCGAGGCGACGGTGGACGCCACCGTGGCCGAGCGCCTGGAGGTTGTTGACGGCGCGAGCGGCAAGATCGAGCGCGAACTCGCGATCCGGAAGCCGGGTGAACTGGCCTTTGCCCCCGACGGCACGCTCTACGCCACCAGCGACGGCGCCGTCATCAAGGTTGACCTGACGGGCGGGAAACACCAACCCTTCGCGCTGGATCTCAAAATGCCCGGTGCCATGACCTGCGACCGGCAGGGCAACCTTTATGTCTTTGACCGCGCCCCCGAGCGGCAAGTGGTCCGGGTGTTCGATCCGAACGGCAAGTTCCTGCGCGAGGTGGGCGAACCGGGCGGCTACCAGGCCGGTCCGTGGAATGTCAAACGCATGCAGGATATCACCGCGCTGGCGGTGGACCGCGAGGGGAAGCTCTGGTGCGTGTCCGAGGCCTACTGGCCGAAGCGGATCTGCTGCTGGAGCCCGACCGGCGAGTTCCTGCGCGAATATCTCGGCCCGACGGCGTATGGCGGCGGGGGCGTGCTCGACCCGGGCGACAAGCGCCGCCTTTTCTACGGTCCGCTCGAATTCGAACTCGACTGGGACAAGGGGACGAGCCGGCTCAAGAACCTGACGTGGACCGGCAGCGGCGGTAACGGCAAGATGTTCATGTCATCCGCCGCCGGGGAAGTGCCGATCCGGCTGAACGGGCGGACTTACCTGGTCACCCGCGGCGAGTTCGCCCGTCAGGCCTGCGGCATCGTCTACCTCCATGAGGGCGATCGCCTGAAACTGGCGGCCGCCATGGGGGCCGCCGCCGCGTTTGGCCCGCTCCGCGCCCCCGAATTCACCCGCGCCCTGGGCGGCAAACCGCTGCCCAACTTCCAGTTCCGCTGGAGCGACCGCAACGGCGATGGCCAGGTCCAGGCCGGGGAGTGCGAGTTCAGTCCGAAACAAATTGGCAACCTCAGCGAGTTCGACGGCAAACTCAATATCCAGGCCGGGCCGGTGGCCTTTCTGGTCAAGGAGTTCCTGCCCAACGGCGCTCCAGTCTATGAAGAGAAGAAACTGCCACTGCCTGCCAGCGCCACTATCGTGTTCCGGCTGGACAACGGCGGCTACTATCGCTTCGGCGGCGATGGTCCCGATGCCGGCTATGCCGCCGACGGCCAGTTGCTCTGGAGCTACAAGAACGAGGGTGCCGGGGTCGGGCCGGACCGCAGTTGCGGCCCCTATACCCCGGCCCAGGTGGTCTGCCAGTTCGGCGTGGTCGGACACGAGACGGCGCCGACGGGGGAACTTGGTGAGTTTTTCGTCACCCACGCCAACCTCGGCAGTTGGAACCTGTGGACCGCCGACGGGTTGCTGGCGGGGCGCATCTTCCGCGATCTGCGTGACGGCAAGCGCATCTCCTGGAGCATGAAAGAGCACGGGCGCGGGCTGCGCCTGGATGACGTCACCGTCGGTCAGGAACATTTCCAGGGATGGTTCTGCCGCTCGACGACGGACGGCAAATACTATGCGGTGGCCGGCCATAATCACGCCAGTGTCGTTGAGGTTGCCGGGCTCGAGAAGTTCAAGCGGCTGGGCGGGGAGATCGCGGTTACCCCGGCGGATCTGAACCAGACGCAAGCCTGGCGAAAGGATGTCAACAAACTCCGGTCCCGTGAGGCGGCCAAGGTTCTGGACTGCTTCTCGCTTGAGGGAATGGGCATGGGGAAGAATTGGGAGAGCCAGCCGTTGGCGCAGTTGGCGGCCGATCCCGGGAATCCGGGCAAGACCGTCAGCTTCCAGTTCTGCCACGATCAGGCAAACCTGTACCTGCGCTACGTCGTTCGCGGCGCGGGTCCGTTCAAGAACAGTGGCGAGCAATGGGACCGGCTGTTCAAGACCGGGGCCTGCGCCGATCTGATGCTGGGGGTGCAGGCCGATGCCGACCCGAAGCGGCGCGCGCCGGTCGCGGGCGACAAACGCGTTCTGGTGAGCATCATGAAGGGCAAGCCCGTTGTCGTCCTCTACGACGCCGTCGTCCCCGGTACGGTGCCGGCCCAACGCTGGGAAGTTGTCTCGCCCACGGGGCGGACCGAGTTCGATCGGGTCACTCTGATAGACAGTGCCAAGGTTAGGCTGGACGCCAGCGGTGATGGTTACACGCTCGAGGTGACGCTGCCGTTCAAGGATATCGGGGTGGTGCCACAGCCGGGGCGGCGCATCAAGCTGGACTGGGGCATCCTGGAGACCGATGCGGAGGGCACGGCGGTGCTAAGCCGTTCCTATTGGTCGAACCAGACGACCTCGACGCTGGCCGACGCACCGACCGAGGCGCGGCTCGAACCCGATCTGTGGGGCTGGGCTATTTTTCCGGGGCGCAACCAGGCGGTACCCGCGCTGACCGACCCCGGTGATCTCCTGACGCCGGACAAGAAACCGGCGATGGAGTTTGACCTTGATGAATAGGACGATAGACGTTTTGGAGAAAGAAATGAAGGCTATGAAATTGAAATGGGAACTTGCCTGGACGGACGAACACGGAGGTGCGGACGACCCCTTGGCTCTGCCCGCCAGCCTGGAGTGGCGGCCGGTGGCGGTGCCGTGCTCCGTCCAGAACTCGCCGTTCGGTCTGCCGCCGGAAAAACTCTACCAGCGCGACAACATCCAGTCGGTCGCCTGGATGACCGAGAAGACGTGGCTCTTCCGGACGACGTTCGACGTGCCCGCCGCCGGCCCGGACGAGGAGGCTCTTGTCCTCTTCCACGGCATTGACTACCGCTACCGCCTCTTCCTCGACGGCCGCCTCGTGGTGGACGGCGAAGGGATGTTCGCGCCCGTCGAGGTGCCGCTCTCCGGCCTCTCCGGCCGCCATGAGCTGGTGGCCGTGTTGCTTCCCTTCACCGACAACCTCGACTGCCCCGAAACCTTGAAGGCGCGCTACAGCATGGGCAAAGGCTGGGACTTTGCGCCGCCGCTCCAGCCGCGCGGGCTTTGGGATGAGGTCAGCCTCGTGGTGCGCGACCGGTTGCGGGTGACGGCGGTGAATGTGGCCACGACGCTACGCAACCAGCAGCGGGCGGATGTCCGCGTCGGCATCGACCTGAGCGAGACGGTGTCCACTGGCGAATTGGTGGTCGAGCTGGCGGGCGTTCGCCGCGTTCTGCCGCTGGTGAACGCCACTCGCGTGACTGTGCCGGTGGAGGTGCCGTCGCCCGCGCTCTGGTGGCCCAACGGCCTGGGCCCGACCAACCGCGTGCCGTTGCGCGTGGAACTGCGCGTGCTGGGACGCCAGACCCGCGTCTACGAGCGCCTGGTGGGGCTGCGCGCCCTGGACCGGGTGGCCTGCGCGGGGCAGGGGATCGAGGATATTCCGCTGCAACTGCTGGTCAACAACCGCCCGGTCTTTCTCAAAGGCGTCAACTGGGTCCCGCTGGACGCCTGTCCGGGCAGCATCACCCGGGAGCGCTACGAGCTGTTCCTGCGCCAGTTCCAGGCGGCGGGGGTCAATCTGATCCGCGTCTGGGGTGGCGGGCTGAAGGAGAAGGACGCCTTCTACGAACTTGCCGACGAACTGGGGCTGATGGTCATGCAGGAGTTCCCGCTGGCCTGTCAGAAGCTGGCGCGGACGGAGCGTTTCTTCCGTGTCCTGGCCAGGGAGGCGCGGGCCATCGTCGACCAGCTCAAGTGTCACCCTAGCGTGGTCATCTGGTGCGGTGGCAACGAGCATTACCATTATTGGGACAACTGTGATTCCGGCACCGAGCGCATGCTCGCCTGCGTCGACTGGGTGCGCAAGACCTTCGCCATCGCCGACGGCAACCGCGATTGGCGCGGTGGGTGCGAGCGCTATGACGAGCCGGCGCTGCTGCTACTCGCCGAGCTATGCGCCAGGGAAGACAGTTCCCGTCCCTTCCAGATCACCTCCGGCATGGAGGGGGAAGGCGAGGTTCATGGCATCTGGAACTGGAATCCGGCTATTGGCGACCACCGCTTCCGCGATAGCGATTCCCTCTACGACTACTGGCTCGGCGCCAAGGGTTGCCTCTTCTCCGAGGCGTCGGTTTCCGGCATCGCCAACCTCGCCACCATCCGCGACGTGCTTCAGGAGAATGCGCCGGCTGTGCCGGAGAAGAGCGATCCCGTCTGGCGGCTGCATCACGCCTTTCACGCCGCCTGGGACCAGTTGCCCGATCTCTGGCTTGATCTGCCCTCGACGGCGAAGCTGTTCGGCCCGCCCGAGGATATTGAGACGCTGGTGCTGACCAATCAATGGATGCAGGGGGAAGGCGGGCGTTTCCTGGTCGAGGAGATCCGCCGCCGTCAGGGACAGAGTTGCGGTGTGATCTGGTGGGGCGTGAACGAGCCGTGGCCGGGTCTGGCCGGCAACGCCCTGATCGACTGGCACGGCCGCCCAAAACTGAGCTGGCCGATGGTCACCAACAGCTTCAAGCCCAGCATTCTCTCCTTGCGCTATCCGCACTGCGTCCTGCGCCGCTTCAAGCCGGAACTGTGGCTGACGCACGACGGCCTGGCACCGTTCAACGGACGCTACGAGGTGACGGTTCGCAACCTGGCGACCGGTGTCGTCGACACTTACAATGGCACCGTGGACGCCGAGCCGTACCAGTCGCTCTTCCTACGCAATCTCACCCCGGTTCGGATGACCGCCGGAACCCGCTTGCACGTCAGCTGCCGGCTGTTCGACGGGCAGGGCCAATGCTTGCACCAGAACGACTACCTGTTTGCCTCCAATGAGGACGCCGTCCCCTTCGATGCGGGGATGGTGGAACAAATCCATAGGCTGTTTAGTCCATCGGACACTTAACCGCCACCCTTACTCGGATACCCTTAACCGACCTGCTTAAACGACATAATCGGAGGACAAAATGAACGAAGCCACCATGACCTATTCTCTGCCAGACGAGGAACGTCGCTATCTGCGTGAACTTGCCCGGAAACAAGCCGGAATTGCCGCGCTGCCGGTGATGGCGCAGCGGCGCCAACAGTGGACCGATATGAACGATGGCAAGCCGGGAACCCGGCCGCCTTTCGTCATCGAGACCGGGACGTTCGACCGTGATTTCATGCCGGACTCCATCTTCCATTGCAAATCCGCTTACGGACGCAAACTGGAAGGCTCGTTTCTGCGGGCTATCCGCCATCACGAACTCCTCAACGATGATCATGTCTGCCCCGACACCCTCGATATGGGGTGGCATGCGTGGTGTAACGAGTTCGGTATCGAAATTCCGACCACGTATGCCAAGGATGCGGAAGGGGTTACCACGGGGTACCATTTTGAATGTCCCATCAAGGATCTCAATGATGGCTTCGATATGGTCAAGCCCTCAGTCTTTTTCCTCGACCGTGAGTCCACAATGGCCGAGAAGAAATTCCTGGAGGAAACCTTTGGCGATGTGCTTCCAGTGGCCATGCGCTCGGGGACTTATGGGAACAACTATCTGACACAGCGTCTGATGCGTCTCATGAGCATGGAGACGTTTTTTCTGGCGATGTATGATTGCCCCGACAAGCTTCATGCACTGATGGCCTTGTTGCGGGATAACGCCAGCCGCATGGCGCGCTGGGCAGAGCAGGAAGGGTTGTTGGTCCTCAATAACGGCAACCAATGCACCTGCGGAACCTGTTTTAATTTCACAACCCTGCTACCCAAGGCGCCCGTGGCTCCCAGCCAGGTGAAACTGTCGGACATGTGGGGCAGCATGGACAGCCAGGAAACAGTGGGGGTCTCGCCTGAACTCTTTCATGAGTTCTGTTTTCCCTATTACCGTGATTTGGCCTCGATGTTTGGTCTGGTTTACTGGGGTTGCTGTGAGCCTGCCGACCCGATCTGGGAGACGTCGCTCAGTAAACTCCCCAACCTGAAGGCCGTCTCGATTTCGCGCTGGGCGAATCAGGCCTACATGGCCGAGGCGCTTGCGGGCAAGGGAATTGTCTACTCGCGTAAACCCAATCCGAACCTGCTCGGCCTTGATGTGCATCTCAATGAGGAGGCCTGGGCGAAAGAGATTCGAGAAACACTGGAAATTACTGCCGGGAAGAATATACCCTTGGAGTTTGTTGTGCGGGATGTGTATTCCATGCACGGCAACCTCGACAAGCCTCGTCGTGCAGTGGAAATCGCCCGGCGTGAAATCGCCCGGTTCTACTCATGAGCAAGGAATCACCCATGATAGCGATAATCAATAAGTTCCGCAGGGAGCTCCGTGCGCGGCGATGGTGCGCGGGGGTGATCCTCGTTCTGGCAAGTACGGGCTGCACGAGTATGCCCCGGACGGGGGAGGCCTCTCCGGCCGCCAACGCGCCTGTGCGTCTGACCGGCGCACCGCAAACGCAGGCGGAGTTGGCTCTGCCGTTGACCGTTTGGACAGAGCGACGGACGGCACCGGAGCCGCTGGCGATTCATGTGGTACGGATCGATTTGCAGTGTCCGGACCTCGAGGTGATCGTTATGCCGGCGGACGATCCGGACGGCGATGGCCCGGCGGAATCGGTGCTGACCGATCCCCGTGAACTGGCGGTGCAGTTCAAAGCTCTTGCGGCCGTCAACGCCAATGCCTTCGGGGTTCTTCCCGGCGCCAACGGTAAAGAGGTTAAGACGTTTAGGTCGGGCCTGCCGGTAGACATCCTGGGTCTGGTGGTTCATGCAGGTGTGCGCCGTAGCGGCATGTATCCGCCGAATCTGTGTTTCTGGCTCGATGACGCCCAGTATCCGCATTTCGGAGCGGATCCCGGCGAGACGGCAGGCCTGCGCGAGGGGGTCAATGTCTGGTGCAACGACCTGGTCGCCGAAGGTCGGCCCATTCCCGCACCGGGCGGCGACCGTCACCCGCGCACCGCCGTGGGGGCCGATGCCCGGGGGCGCTGGCTGTTTCTGGTAGTGGTGGATGGCCGACAGCCAGGGGTAAGCGTGGGAATGACTGTGCATGAACTGGCCACCTTGATGGTGCAATTGGGATGCGCGAGGGCGGTCAATCTGGATGGCGGCGGCAGCAGTATTCTGCTTGCCGCCGGACCGACGGGTGCGCTCGACATCGTCAACCGTCCCTCCGGTGGAACGCCCCGGCCTGTGCCAGTGCTGCTCGGTGTGTGCTCTCGCGAAGATTCGAAATTAAACAAATAATGAAGAATACCATGACAAAACGTGAGATCATCAAGACATTACTCGCTAAACAACTCCCCGAGCGGGTCGGGTTGAACGAGGCTTTCTGGCCGTTCATCGTCGAGAACGCGTGGCAGAAGCAGGGGGTCGCGCCTGACACGGACTTCATACAGCGTTTCAACCTGGATCTGCGCAGCATCTCGTGGTTTGCGGCTCCCGCGCCGCGGCCGGATCTCGTCAGTGTCGTCGAAGAGTCGGACGAGTGGATCGTCAACCGCGACGGCTGGGGCGCCGCCATGAAGACATGGAAACACAAGGCGGGCACACCCGAGCATGTGGGCTTCATGGTCTCCTCGCCGGAGGTCTGGAAACGGGATTTCCGTGATGCGTTTGCGGCGATCAATGTCCGCGACCATGTGGATCTCAATGCGCTGAAGGCCAAATACAAGCAGGCGATGGCCGGTGAGGAGTTCGTTACCTATTCCGGTCTCTTTGTGTTCGAGGACCTGCGTCGCATCCTCGGGGATGTCACCATGCTCGAATCCCTCCTGCTGGAGCCGGAGTGGATTCATGATTTCTGTTCCCTGGTGACAGGAAAGTACATTGACTATTTCGAGCTGTTGTTCCGGGAAGTGGGTTTGCCTGATGGACTCCACATCTACGAGGATCTCGGCTACACGGCGAATTGTTTCGCCTCCCCGACCTGCCATCGCGAGTTGATCCTGCCCTATCACAAGAAGTTGTTCAGCATGTTTAAGGACTACCACCTGCCGGTCATCCTGCACACCTGTGGCGACTTCCGCCCGCACATCGAGAGTATCATCGAGTCCGGAGTGGATTGCATCCAGGCCATGGAAGCCAAGACCGGCATGAACGTGGTGAAGCTGGCTGAACAGTACAAAGGCAAGCTTTGCTTCATGGGCAACATCGATATCCGCGCCCTGGAAAGCGGCAGCCGCGAACGCATCAAGGAAGAGTGCCTCGGCAAACTCAACGGCATGAAGGCGCTGCGCGCCCCGTATGTCTACATGTCCGACCACTCCATTCCGCCGAGCGTGACGGTGTCGGACTACGAATATATGCTCGAACTGTTTTGGCAGAACTGCCGGTATTGAGTGGGCCCCATTAACAGGAAGATCACATGATTCAGAATGCTTATGAAGACATGAAAGCGGCACTGGAACGTCGGATTCCGGCGGGCGCGGTGCCGATCTGGGAATTGGAGTTTCATGCCTGGGATGCAGCGTCCGGTCGGCATGTCGTGCTGGGCGAGGAGATGGAGCGGTTGACTCCCGCTGAGCAGGAACGGGCGATGCAGGAGAATGCGGAGATCATTGTGTCGGTATGCCGCGACCTGCACTTCGCCGCCGTGACCCCTCCGGGACCGTACTGGCATACCGCTCCCGGCGAGCTTGCCTATAATGTGTTGCCGGGCGACCTGCGCTGGAGGCAGTTCGAGATCCTTAGGGCCTTGGCGGGCGATGAACTGGCGCTGGTCGGCGGGGCGGGGGGGATTATTGCCGCCAACTATAGCCCGGAGTTTTGCGAGGCACTCTTCTTTGAGCCGGAAAAGGTGGATCAGATGGCCGAGCAGGGATTGGCCCTGGGGCTGGAGAACGCTAGGCGCTATCGGGATTTGGGGGCGGAAATCATTTTTACAGCTTCCGATATCGCCGACAACTCAGGGCCGTTTTTCAATCCTGACCAGATGGCGCGATTCATTCTCCCTTATGTCCGGCGCTGGGCGGAAGCGGCTCATGAGATGGGGCTCCTGACCATCATGCATTCCGATGGCCAGCTCACCCCCTATTTGGACGCCCTGGCCGATACGGGGATGGATGCCCTACAGGCGATAGATTCGGTCGCCGGCATGGACATGGCCCGGACGCGGCAGGTGGTGGGGAACCGGCTCTGCCTCTGCGGCAACGTGGATTGCGGATTGCTGCTGCTCGGCACGCCCGAAAAGGTCTATGAGGCGACGACGACGCTGTTGCAAAAGCAGAAGCCGCATGGCGCCTTTGTCCTCGGCGCCAGCAATGCGGTGCAAAAGGATGTCCCCATGCAGAACTACCGCGCCATGATCGAGGCGTGGAAGAGTGCGGGACAGTACGAAGGATTTCAGCAATGACATACACACCCAAAACCATCCAAGTCGGCACTGCTGTTCTGCCTTTGGAGATCCGTGACGGCCAACTCCACAGCCTGGGCGCGGTGACCATCAGCGGCGCCGCCCTACGCAATCCATCCACCCGGTTCCTGTCGTGGTTCGATACCTTCGAAGGGGAGACTTTTCGGTACCATCGCGCTGATGGAGGCCGGATGCTATGGTAAAAAAGGAGTGAACGATCAATGAAATCAAAGGAACGTATCGTCGCGGCGCTGACCGGCAAGCCGGTGGATCGCCTGCCATTCAGCCCGTTTCTGGCTTATGTGTGGGAATACTTCCCGAAAGAGGTTCAGGATGCCGGGCCGTTGGCCTTCCACCACATGATCGGTGCCGATCCGTTATGGCGGGGTGCCCCATGTCCGGTCGGATATGCAATGAATCCAGAGGTAAAAACCACCTGTTTCGAACAGGACGGCAGGCAGGTTACGGTCGTCAGCACTCCGGTGGGTGAATTGCGCATGGCGTCCATGAAGAGTGAGTCTGGAAATACAAATTTTCTGGTCGAGCACCCGTTGAAAACCAAGGAGGACTACAAGGTTCAGACCTGGATTGAGGAGCATACCCGCATCATCCGTGACCCGAAGCCGATGGCGGTGCATTTCGCCGGGGATGGGCGGGAAGGGCTTTCCCTAGGCATGCTCATTCCGCGCTGCAAGTCGGCCTATCAGTCGCTGGTCGAACATCATGCCGGCACGGAGGAACTGGTCTATGCCCAGGCCGACTTCCCAGATGCGGTCAATACCCTCTGGCAGACCATGGTCGCGCGGGACATCGAGGCCGCCCGGATGGCCGCCGAGGCGGACTATGACTATTTCATTACCTGGGAGGATTCCAGCACGCAGAACTATTCCCCGGAGATATACGACCGCTACATTGGCGCCGAAATATCGCAGTGGTGTGACATCCTGAAAGCCAATGGCAAGCACTATGTACAACATGCCTGCGGACATGTTCGGGCCTTGATCAGGCCCATGCAGATGTCAGGTGTCATGGCGGTCGAAAGCCTGTCGCCCCTTCCCACGGGCAACCTGACTTTGGCGGAGGCCCGGGCCATCGCTGGCCCCGCACTCGGGATCATCGGGGGCATCGAGCCGACGCAGTTCCTCCGGCTGCCCATGAGCGAACTGGGCGCGTATGTGGAACAGGTCATCGCCGATGGGCAAGGCGGTCCGTTCGTCCTTGCCAATTCCGATTCCTGTCCGCCGGGAGTGACAGTGGAGAAATTCAAGCGGGTGGCGGACATCGCCAGAGGTGTAAAACTATGATGCAACCTTGGTTCAATGAAGCGAACATGGCCCTGGCCAAGCGGTGGAGAAGAATTGAACCCAACGGGGTAGAGCGAAGCACCTATCGGGCCGGAATGGAAAATGAAACATGAGTAACGAACAAGAGATTATTCGCGTCGGTAAGGCCGACATGCGTCCTCAGTTCGACCGGATGGGGCAGCTCTATGCCGCTCTCGCCAAGGCCGGGCTCTATTTCAAGCCCGAGGCGCTGGCCCTCTACAAGGCGCAACGCCACCGCCTTTGCGGCAAACCACGCCTACTTGCTGTCTCCGATGGAAAATATGGAAACAAAAAAGGAATCCTTGGAGTCCAGACCTAATGATCATGAATACACGCCTACTTGAAACAACCGCCGTTTACCGGGCCAGCGTCCAGCAGGCCCATCCTGTCGAAATCGGCTCGCACCATATTGTGCTGCGGACCACGGCCGTCATGGCCAGCAAACGTGCCGTGTCGTCGGCCGATACCGACATGCTCAACCAGCGGGCGCTGGCGGGCCTCGGCAAGGAAGTGGAAGGCCGCGTGAGGATTGACGTGATCGGGGATCGCACCTTGCGGATCCGTTACGCCGAAGGACAGTCGATTCCGGAGAATCAGACACCGATGTTGGCCGCGTCGCCTAAGATCGGCGGCTCCTGCACGATCACGCAGGGTCGGCGTACCGATCCCGCCATGAAGGCCGCCCCCTGGTTGGCCGAAGCCAAACAGGTGTCCCTTGACGAGGTGATCACCATCACCACGCCGGCATTTATTGCCACGGTGTCCCTTGCGCCCTACCGGATCGAGATCACCACGCCCGACGGCCGGGCGATCACCGGCATCGGCGGTCCGGAGAAGGATGCCTTCTGCAACTGGGACGCCTACAACACGGGTGTCTGCCGCACCTTGGAAGGCGGACTGCCGGTCGCCGCGGAGAGTTTCGACCTGATGCCCGACGAGGCCATCTACGGCCTGGGCGAGAAGTTCATCAAACTGAACAAGGTGGGGCAGACGATAGACCTGAACATGGTCGACGCTCTGGGGGTGACCACGGGGCGGTCCTATAAAAACATTCCCTTCTTTGTCAGCACGCGCGGCTATGGAACCTTCTTCAACCACAGTTCACTGATGACCTGCTGGATCGGCAGCCGTAGCGCCTGCGACGTCCAGGTGGCGGCGGAAGACGATTTTCTCGACTATTTCATTTTCATCGGTGATATCCGCCAGGTACTGGGGCTTTATACCGACCTGACCGGCAAGGGGGCCATGCCGCCACGCTGGACCTTCGGGTACTGGCAGAGCAAGATCAGCTACAAGTCGGCCGAGGAGACCCTCGATATCGCCAGGAAGATGCGCGAGCATCAAGTCCCCTGCGATGTCATCCACCTGGATACCCACTGGTTCAAGCAGGACTGGTATTGCGATCTGGAGTTCGACAAGGACCGCTTCCCGGATCCGGCTGCCTACCTGAAGCAACTGGCCGACCTGGGGATCAAGATCTCCCTCTGGCAACTGCCCTACATCCCCGAAGGTTCCGCGCTGTTCAACGACCTGAAGGCCGTGGATGGCTTCGTGAAGAACGCCGCCGGCGGGATCTACAACAGCGGTATTTGTTTCACCCCCGGCTTCAAGGGGATTGTCGGCATCGTGGACTATACCAATCCCAGGGCCGTCAAGGTTCATCAGGAGTATCTGCGGCGGTTGTTCCAACTCGGTGCCAAGGTGATCAAGACCGATTTCGGTGAGGCCGCTCCGTTGGATGGAGTCTACCATGATGGTACGCCCGGGAGCCAAATGCACAATCTCTACCCCTTGCTCTACAACAAGGCGGTCTTTGAAGTCACCAAGGAAGCCACCGGTGACGGAGTGGTCTGGGCGCGCAGCGCCTGGGCCGGCAGTCAGCGCTATCCGTTGCACTGGGGTGGGGACAACAGCCCCAACGCCTTCAACATTATTCCGCAACTGGAGGGCGGGCTCTCCTTCGGGCTCAGTGGCTTCCAGTTCTGGAGTCAGGATATTGGCGGCTTCTGCGGGACCACCAACGATGCGTTGCTGATCCGCTGGATGCAGGTGGGAATGTTCACCAGCCATAGCCGCATCCACGGCTTTGGCGACCGCGAACTCTACAAGTTCAAGCCCGAAACGCTGCGCATCTGCCGCAACTATATCCAGCTCCGCTACCGTCTGTTGCCGTACATCTTCGCCCAGGCTGAACGCTGCGTGCGCGAGTCATTGCCGCTGATGCGGGCGTTGGTGGTGGACTACCAGAACGATCCGACCACATTCAACATCTCAGACCAGTTCCTGTTTGGCGGCGACCTGCTGGTGGCGCCTGTCGTCACCCAGGATCCACGCCGCAAGGTCTATCTGCCCGAGGGTGTGTGGACTTGCTGGTGGACCGGGGAGCGGCTGCATGGAGCGCGATGGATTGATGTCGAGGCTGGCTTGGAAACCCTCCCGTTGTACATTCGTGAAGGCGGGATCATCCCGCTGGGGCCGGTCATGAATTATGTGGATGAAAAGCCGGTAGACCATCTGGAGGTCCGCCTCGGCTTCCGCGACGGTGACGGCCAGACGTCCACAAGGCTGACCGTGAATGGCCGGGAGGTCCAACTGGACTACGAGACCACCGGTGGCCGGCATGTTCTCCGTGTGGCCGGCAGTCCGGTGCCCGTGAGTGCGATCAATGGCCGAAGTAAGGGTATCGTCGTTGCCCATGAAACATAAACGCATTGTCATTGGGAATGATCCGTTCGCGGATTGGCCCTGCAACAACTTCTGGCACCGGGCCAATTGGCCGGTCTCCTGGGTCATGCATCCCGAGGGGATGGTACCCCCGGGTGCGTGGCAGTTCCAGCTGCGGCTTGATCTTCCGGACGCGACGCGTGTTCCGCTCCATGTCACGGCGGACGAGTTGTATGAACTCTACATCAACGGCACCCTGGTCGGACGCGGACCTGAACGGGGTGAGCCCCTCCATTGGCATTACGACTCGTATGAGGTCAATTTACCCGAGGGTACGCATGAAATCATGGTGCGGGTGTGGGCCTTTGGCAGGAAACTCGGGCCCCACGGCCTGATCGGGTTGCAGCCGGGATTCCTGCTGGCGACATCCCGTGAGTTTCATGGCCAACTGGCAACGGGTGTCGCTCCTTGGCGCACGAAGGTTGAGGCGGGGTACTCCTTAACTAAGAACGCCATCGGCTGGGGCACCGGGCCGGAAATCACCCTGGATGCCGCCAAGATGGCACGACCCGATTCGGAGGATTCTTCATGGCAGCTGGCGCGGGCAGATCAACCGGGGCTCAACGCGGAACGGGCCTTCAGCAACTGGCCGACGCACCATCTTGTCCCTTCCACGCTGCCCGCCATGCTGGAACGCCCCTGCCGACCCGCCCGTGTCCGTTTCATCGGCGTGGTCGATACCGCCCTGGTGGACGAGGCGTTGCATGGCCGGCAGGAAGAGGAGGGCTGGAATGGTCTACTGATGGGCGCACCGGTCACCGTGCCCCCACACTCCGTGCGGCGCATCATTCTCGACAACGGCAACTATCTCTGCGCCTATCCACGGTTGACTGTCAGGAGCGGGGCCGGGTCGCGGATCCGCCTGCGTTGGGCGGAGGCGCTATTCGAGAAAGAACAGCCCAACGGCACGCCGTGGCCGGTCAAGGGGCATCGGGACGAGATCCAGGGGAAGGTCTTTACCGGCTACGGTGACACCTTCCTGCCAGACGGCGCGCGCCGAACCTTCGCCCCGCCTCTCTGGCGGCCGGGCCGCTACCTGGAACTCCTGGTGGTCACCGCCGCGGAAGGCGTCGAATTGGAAGACCTGACGCTCCTCGAAACCCATTATCCGCTGGAGCAAACCGCCCGGTTCGAGAGTTCCGATCCGGCGCTGGCGGCGATTGTCCCGCTAGCCGTGCGGTCGCTTGAGATGTGCATGCATCAGGCCTATTTCGATTGTCCCTACTACGAGCAACTGATGTACATCGGGGACACCCGTCTTCAGGCGCTGGTGACGTATGTTCTCAGCGGGGATGACCGGCTGCCGCGCAAGGCGATTTGCCAGTTTGGCCATTCGCTGCAAAGCGACGGCTTGACCCGGTCACATTTCCCGGGACTTGCCGTGCAGACCATTGCCCCGTTTTCGCTCTGGTGGATCGGCATGCTCCATGATTTTGCCCACTGGCGCGACGATGAGGTTTTCGTCAAATCCCAACTCAACACGATGCGGTCGATCCTCAATGCCTGGTCGAACTACCTGACTGCCGGGGGCCTGGTGGAGGCACCGCGTGGCTGGAACTTCGCCGATTGGGTGCCGCACTGGGATAACGGGATGCCGCCGGACGGCGAGTCCGGCATTTCCGGGATTTTGAATCTGCAATTCCTTCTGGCGCTACGCTGGTGTGCGGAACTTGAGGCGCATTTCGGCGAACCGGAACTTGCGAGCCGGGCGAAACGGATGGCGAAAGAACTTTATGACCGCATCAGTTCCATGTTCTGGAGTGAGACGCACGGACTTTTTGCCGACACGCAGGCGCACGATTGCTGGAGCGAACACGCCAATTCGCTGGCCGTGCTGAGTGGCATGCTGGACGCGCAACGCCTCGAAAGGGTCAAAGTGGGCCTGCGTGATCGCAACGATTTGTCCCGTGCCACCATTTATTTCAGCCATTACCTCTTTGAGGCGTATGCGGCGTGCGGGTTGGTGGATTGTCTGCAAAGCCGCCTCTCCTATTGGAGCGAACTGGGAAAACTGGGCTTCAAAACAACTCCCGAGCAGCCTGAACCGTCGCGCTCGGACTGTCATGCCTGGGGTGCCCACCCGCTTTATCACTTTTTCGCCAGTTTTCTGGGCGTACAGCCGGGGCTGGGGTTCCGCACGGTTAAGGTTCGGCCCCAGTTTGGCCGGTTGACCTCCATGTCGGGCAGACTGCCGACGCCTCACGGGTTCATCGAATTCGATCTTCACCACGAGGCGGGATGTCTTAGTGGCCGTATGATTCTTCCCTCCAATGTCACCGGCAAATTGTACTGGGCAGGGAAAGACGAGAATATGGGACAGGATATACACACGAGTAGCGTACCCGGTTCGGTTGGTCAGTGTATAAGCAGGTAAAATGACAGCCAAAATGAAGAGTTTGAACAAGCACGCAAAGATCGCAAAGGATTATGACTCATGAAACCAGTACGAGTATCAGCCGATCGATGGAACTTTGAAACCGCCGATGGCGCGTTGATCACGCCGCTGGGCGGCAACATGTTGAACGACCAGCACCCGGGGCAGGGGACGCTGTTCCAAAATTTTGACGCCGCTGACTGTGATCGCCGCTTCGGCATCATGGCCAGTTTGGGACTGAACTGCGTCCGCCAGGCCATTGGCGTGAATGAAGTGTTCGATCTGGTCACCGGCCTCAAGGCGGCTGGCATGAAGAACTGGGACACGTTCATTGCCCTGGCCGAGAAACACGGCATCTATCTCATGCCTGTGGGCGGCTACATCGGGGGCAATGATTGGTTCGATGTCGAGCGTCTCGCCGACAATGGCAAGTCGCTCGACGAGTCGTGTGCCTTCTGGGAGGCCTTTTGCGGGCGGTACGCCAACCACCCGGCGATCTGGGCCTGGGACTTGCGCAACGAACTGCTCTACTGGGAGCAGGAGCACATGACTGTGGGCGGTGACAAGGATTCGCAGCGGGTCGGCAACCTGATCCGCGACGCCTGGCCAAAGTGGCTCGAAACCCGCTACGGAACGGTCGGAACCATGAACCGGGTCTACGGCAAATCGTTTGCCTCGTTCCACGACGTGCCCGGTCATATCAAGTTCAGGGAGAATCCCTTCGATCTGTGCGACTATGATTTCAGGAACTACCTCAACGATCGCGGCTACGGCTGGTGCAAGCGCCAGTGCGATGCCATCCGCGCCGCCGCGCCGGGCCACATGATCGTCTCGGGTAATAATGCCTGGCTGTCGCCCGACCAGGATTTGTTCCTTGCCAATGGCTTCCACAACCGCGCCCTGCATGACCTGTTTGACTTTGTCACCTTCCATCCATACCCCGCCTGGGAGTGCGTGCCCGGAGGGCGGGGTGATCCGCTGGACGGCGGCGAGCCCCTGCGCTACTGGCTGAGTGCCTGCATCGGTAACGCTCGGATGGATCACTACGGCAAGCCGGTGGTGGTGCAGGAGTTCGGCTGGTACGGTGGCGGGACCTCGAAGTTCCTCTGTGACCTGCCGCACCGCAGCGAGCAGGAGCACGCCGACTACACTCGCACGTTGACCGACGTCTTGATTCCCCATGTCAACGGCTTCATCAACTGGCCGACTTTCGACATGCCGGCCGCCAACGACATCTCGAACCACGGCGGTATTTTCACGGCGGAAGGGAAACCCAAGGCGCTGGCCAAGGTCTATGCCGAACTGGTGACGCGCCTGAACGGCCAGCGGCAAGTCCGCGCGCGGGCCACGACCACGTTGGACTATTCGCTGCTCGGCCTCTACACCTGCCGCTCCTACCAGGATCGGATGTGGGATGAAGTGCACGCGGTGATGCAGGCCGGACAAGTGCCGGATTTTAGGTTTATTTAACGCATAGGAATATGCAAACTTGGAAATGAAGGACATTCTAATGACAAATCGAACCGATTGGTTTCAGCGCGCCCGTTGGGGCGTTTCATCCCATTACCTGGCGGATTTTGCCAGCTCTACAGCGGGTGCCGACCTGCTGCCCGACGAGTGGAACCGGCAGATTGACGCCTTTGACGTGGAAGGCCTGGCCGACCAGCTTGCGGCGGCCAAGGTTGGCTACTACATGCTGACCCTCGGGCAGAATTCCGGCTTCTTCCTCTCACCCAATGCCACCTATGACCGATTGGTCGGGCGCACCCCAAGCCGGTGCTCGCGGCGGGATGTGCTGATGGAGCTGGCGGTGGCGTTGGAGAAGCGTGGTATTGCGCTCCTGGCTTATCTTCCCAGCGGCGCGCCGGCGGCGGATCCTTTCGCCTGCGAAAAGCTGGGCTGGGAATGGGGTTACAAGGGTGGCTGGCCGCACGGCTGGAACAACGAGCTGCGAACCGGGAAGCGGCTGGTCGAGTTCCAATTGAGATGGGAGGCGGTGATCCGCGAGTGGTCCCTGCGCTGGGGACGGCTCGTGAAGGGGTGGTGGTTCGATGGGTGCTACTTCGCCGACGAGATGTACCGGCATGCGGACGCGCCGAATTTCCACAGTTTCGCGGCGGCGGCGCGCGCAGGTAACCCCGACAGCATCGTGGCTTTCAATCCAGGCATCATGTTGGAACCGCATTCCGAAGCGGAGGATTATACCGCCGGGGAAACCAACGAGCCCGAGAAGCTCGTCTGTCCGGGTCGCTGGGTGGTGGCGAAGGATGGCCATCGCGAGCAGTACCATGTGTGGAGCTACCTGGGCAACAACTGGGGCGCCATGCCCCTGCGGTTCACCGTGGAACAGCTTCGTAGCCTGACCACCAACATCATTGACCATGGCGGGGTCTTTACCTGGGACGCTCCCATTGAAAAGAGTGGACGGCTTCCCGCCGAGGCCGCCGATGCACTGGCTGGCTTGGGACAGTCCCTTCAAATTTTAAGGAACAACGGAATATGAACATCATTTACGTATCACCGCTTGGAAATGATCAGTGGAGCGGTTTGTTGGCGGATCCGGCACCGGACCGGCAGGACGGGCCGTTCGCCACGCCGGGGCGGGCCTTGCAGGCGTTGCGGGACGCGCGGTGTGCGGGTGAGCCGGCGGAGGTGCGCCTCCGCGGCGGCGCGTACACTCTTTCGGAACCACTGGTCTTTGGACCGGAACTCGCGGGTACGGAATCGGCCCCCGTCCGGTTCTCGGCCTATCCCGGCGAACAGCCGGTGCTCAGCGGCGGACGGAAAATCACGAACTGGCAAGTCGGCGAACATCAGGGGCGCCGTCTCTGGATGGCGGATCTGCCTGAGGTGGCTACCGGCGACTGGAATTTCCTGCAACTGTTTGTGAACGGGCAGCGTCGGTTTCGCCCGCGCCTGCCCCGGACCGGCTTCCACCGGTTCGCGGCGCTGACCGGTAAGGACTCCGGGATGAACTGGCATGAGGGGCCGGACAACGTGCAGTACGAGCCCGGCCAGATCCGCAATTGGCGGAATATCCAGGACGTGGACGTGGTGGTCTATCAGCTCTGGTTCGATACACACCACCGCATCAAGAGCATCGACGAGGATAAACACATCGTTCATTTCCAGGCGCGCAGTCTTGGCAGTCTGAAGGATGAGCAGAACCTGATGGCCCGCTACTATGTCGAGAACGTCTTTGAGGCGCTCGAAGAACCTGGTCAGTGGTATCTGGATCGGACCGGCGGAAAGCTCTTCTATCTGCCCCTGGAGGGAGAAACACCCGGGACCACGGAGGTCGTTGCCCCCTGTCTTCAGACTCTGGTTCGTGTCGAAGGATCCGCTGGAAACCCCGTGCGTCATGTCCATCTGGAGAACCTGCATTTCCAGCATGCCGAATGGCTTCCCCCGGCCGATTGGACCGGTTCGATCCAGGCCTGTTTCGACATTCCTGGCGCGGTGGTTTTCAGCCATGCGGAACACTGCGCGCTCTATGGGTGCGAGATCCGCCAGATCGCCCAATATGCGGTGCAGCTTGGCGCTGGCAGTCACGACTGCCGGGTAGTGGCCTGCGCCATGTCGGACATGGGAGCCGGGGGTGTGCGCGTGGATCATGAATGGTGCATCAACTCGTGGGCAACCAATCGCGAGATTGGCCAACTCACGGCGAACGGCAAACCGCGCGCCGCGCTGGTTTCCGACTGCGTGATCCATGACGGCAGCGTTCTTTACCCGAGCGCCATCGGGATCTGGGTCGGCAATGCCGGGCACAACCGCATCCTGCACAATCATATCTTCAACATGAACTATACCGGCATTTCCTGTGGTTGGATCTGGGGCTATGCCGACACCGCCACGGTGGCCAACCGGATCGAATACAATCACATCCACCATATTAATTGGGCGCAAGTGTTGAGCGACAATGGCGCCATTTACCTGCTGGGACGTCAGCCCGGTGGCCTCGTGAAGGGCAATCACATCCATCACATCAGTTGCTACGGTTACGGCGGGTGGGGAATCTACCCGGATGAAGGCAGCTCGGAAATCATCTTCGAGGATAATCTCGTTCACCACACGCGCCATGCCGCCTACAGTTGCCACTACGGCCGAGACATGCTGGTTCGCAATAATATCTTCGCCTATTCCGGGGCGCCGCATGTCTCGCCCGCAGGCCGGCACGAAGGACACCGCGTCGGGGTGTTTGGACAAAATATCATCGTCTTTCGCGAGGGCCGGATGGATGGCTCCGGCTATGCCGCCCAGGGTTGGCCCCGGAAGATCTGCCAGTTCAGTGACAACCTGATCTGGTCCCACTCCGATGCACTGGATCTGGGGGAACCCTTGGGCACGCTGCAGGAACAGGGCCAGTTTCTCAACACCGTGGCCAGCGATCCGCTCTTCCTGGATCCCGATGGCGGGGACTTCTCGTTGCGTTCCGATTCGCCCGCTCTGGCGCTGGGATTCAAGCCGTTCGCGCCGGAGCAGGCCGGCCCGCGGCAGGGAGGCTGTCGGCCGGAATCCTACCGCGACTGGCCGCGCGAGAGCGTGGCCCCGCGGCCGATCGTTACCTCCAGGCTGGAGATTGACGAGAATCACGAAGTGCGACTGCGCATGACGAATCTTGGCGATGCGAGCGCGACCGGCAAGGTGACTTTGAAGCCGCTCGAAATCGGCACGGTGACTCTCGATGGCACCGCCACGGTGGAAGTCGCTGGACTCGCCCCCGGTGCTACGCTTGAGCATCGCTGGCGCCTTCAGGTGGGCGCGGCGGTTGAGGCCTTTGGTGTCGAAACCGACGTCGAGGGCGTCGGGTTTCTGCCGACCCTCGCGTACCGGCGGCTGAACGCTGCCTGGCGCGTGCCGACCGTGGTCGCTGTCAACGAGGCTGTGGGGGTGCCGGCGGCGCTCGCCGCCATGGCCCCGCGGCAGTTGAGGAAAGGGAAGGCATTTCATGCTGATGTGCGTTTGGGGCGCACGGCGACCCATCTCCTGCTCGCCTTGGATATTGCCGATGTTGAAATCAAGACCAACCTGGAACAGCCTTGGGCCGGATCCTGTGTGGAAGTCTTTGTCGCCTCGGCGCAGCCGGCCGAACCGAATCTCCAGTTCTTTCTGGTTCCGGATCCGACGACCGGCGCGTTGTCCATTTTCCGGATCGCAAAACGGGAGGTTGTGCCGATGGCGGAGACTGACGGACTGTTGCGATTGGAGGGTCGGGGTTATGCCTGCGCGGCGCGCATACCCTTGGATCAATTTCCACCCCAAGCCGCGGACATGCGGTTTGAACTGAGAGTCATCGGTAGGCCGGTCGCCGACCAGCCGCAGACGGCCTCGTCGCTGTTCGGTTGCGCCTGTCCTGCCGGCAGCACGGCGGATTATGGGGTGATTCAGTTTGATGCCTGAGCAAAGATCGGTTAAGTGTAAGGGGAAGTGTTTCACTCTTAAACGCCACTCTTGAACGTTTACACTTAAACGGCCTGCTTAAGCGGTTAAGTGTAAGCGGTTAAGTGTATCCGGTTAAGTGTAAGCGGTTAAGTGTATCCGGTTAAGTGTATCCGGTTAAGTGTTGTGGGTTAAGTGTATCCGGTTAAGGGTAAGCGGTTAAGTGTGGCGTTTAAGAATTTAGAATGGAACTGAACATGAATATTGATTTCAATGTGAAACGCTGGGAAACAGTAAAAGAAAACTACCGCCGTTGGTGGGCGGGCGATCTGGAGCGTCCGCTGATTCAGGCGGTTCTGTCGGGGCGAACTCCGACGCGACCGAAGCCGGACATTCCGTGGTATGGATTCCAGAGCTTTTATGATTTTGCCGTGCCGGTTGAGAAGATCGTGGATTGGTATGAATACCATCTTGAGAGCTCGGTTTTTCTGGGAGATGGTTTTCCCCATGTTCATGCGAATTTCGGGCCCGGTGTCGTTGCCGCGTATATGGGGGCGGAGGTGACGAACAGCAAGAGCGTGGGGACCACCTGGTTCCATCCGCATAAGGTGCTCCCGGCCTCCGAAACCCGGCTGAAGGTGGATTGGCAGTCGCCCTGGTGGCACCGGACGGTGGATCTCTATCGGGCGGCGCAGGCCCGGTTTCAGGGGCAGGTGCAACTCGATATGACGGATCTTGGCGGCAATCTGGACATCGCCTCCACCTTCCGTCCGAATGAGAATCTGCTCTACGATCTCTACGATTGTCCTGAGGAGGTGGAACGGTTGGCCTGGGACGGCCACGAGGCCTGGTGGCAATGTTTCAATGCCCTCAACCGTGAAGCCAATCTGAATCCCGGCTATACCTCCTGGTGTCCTATCTTCTCTGAACAGCCCTACTACATGTTGCAGTGCGACTTTTGCTATATGATCGGGCCTGATCAATTCGAGCGGTTTGTACTGCCCGAATTGGCCGCCAGTTGCAAGAAACTGGTCAACCCATTCTATCATCTGGATGGTCCCGGCCAATTACCGCATCTCGATGCGTTGTTGAGCATTCCCGAACTCAAGGGCATCCAGTGGATCCCGGGGGCGGGTCAGCCGGATTGTTCGCAGTGGCCGGAGGTGTACCGCAAGATCCGGGCCGCCGGAAAATTGATCCAGATCTATGCGTGGGACAAGCCGCATGGCTGGGAACTGTTGGATATCCTTGCCGATCAACTGGGCAGTGCCAAGGGGATCATCATCATTGGCGGCGGGGAGATTCAGGATCAAGACAGGATTGGCCGGTTGATCGAGCGATATTCGTGACGGGAAGGTTGATGGATTGATAAGGGGATTGCCGGGGCGACGGAAAGCGGTTAAGAAGGTCGGTGAAGGGTCTTACACTTAAACGCTACTCTTAAACGTTTACTCTTAAACGGCCGTCTTAGTCGGTTAAGTGTGTCGGTTAAGGGTAAGCGGTTAAGGGTAAGCGGTTAAGTGTGGAGAGAGAGTATGGGCATGACACAGCCTTTTGGACATGAGAAGCTTATCATCTATCAGAAGGGCATGAGCTTCATGACACTGCGCAGTGCCTTGCTAGATCGGCTGGATCGGCGCGTTGCGGCATGTGATCACTTGGATCGGGGAGCGGAGAGTATCGTGGTGAATATCGCTCACGCCAGCAACACATGGTTGCCGAAAGAACGGATCGTCTACTTGGGGCATGCAAACGGGTCCGCAATTGAATGTGCGGCTTGCCTCGATGTACTTGTTGCCAAGGCGCTGCTGGCGTCAACTGAAGCCTATCCTGGCAAGAGTCTGTTGGCGGAAATAGTCAGCATGCTCATCGCCATGCGCAAGACTGCAGCCAACAGGGCCTGCGAAACTCATGCACAGTACCACACGAGAGTGGGGAATCTTTTCACTCATGAGGATTTGGAGGTATACCAGGTGGCCCTTCAACTCATCGCTCGGCTCTCAAAGGCGGCAACCCATGAGTAGTACCCTTAAACGTTTACCCTTAACCGCTACCCTTAAACGTTTACCCTTAACCGCCCCTCTTAAACGTATACACTTAAACGGCCTGCTTAAGCGGTTAAGTGTATCCGGTTAAGTGTATCCGGTTAAGTGTATCCGGTTAAGTGTAAGCGGTGAAGTGTTAGCGGTTAAGTGTATTCGGTGAAGTGTAAGCGGTGAAGAGTTGCGTTTAAGAGTGAGTCCAGCAGAGGGGGGGGGAATTGCCCCGCAGGGTCTGCAGAAGACCAGAAAAAAACAAAAAATATCATGAAACCAATGCCCAAAAAATTTAACTTGTATCCCCGTAACGCCAGTGACGGACTGGATCCGAAACTGTTCCGCAATCCGACGGCTGAGTATCGCGGGGCGCCGTTCTGGTGCTGGAACAACAAGCTCGACCGGGATCAGTTGCTCCGCCAACTCGGTTACCTCAAGGAAATGGGCATGGGCGGGCCGACCATGCATGTCCGTACCGGACTTGACACGGAATACCTGGGCGACGAGTACATGGACATCGTCCGTGACTGTGTGCGGCAGTCCAAGCGACAGAAGATGCTGGCGTGGTTGTATGACGAGGATCGCTGGCCCTCCGGTTCTGCCGGCGGGCTGGTCACCCAGGACGAGCGTTATCGTGCCCGGCATCTGCTGTGGACGTGCCAGCCCTACGGCGCCGGCGCGGTTGCCGCAACTCACAGTTCGTGGGCGGGGTCGAATCGCAATGAAAATGGCACGCTGCTCGCCGCCTTTGAAGTTGAGCTTGATGAAGCTGGTTGCCTCAAATACTACCGCCGCCTCCCCGATTCATCCCTCATCCCTCATCCCTCATCCTTCCCCATATGGTTCGCCTACCTCGAAACCGCTGCGCAAACTTCCTGGTTCAACAACCAGACCTACGTGGATACCCTGAGCCGACCGGCCATCGAGCGGTTTGTCGAGGTCACCCACGAGCGCTACAAGACGATCGTCGGCGCGGAATTCGGAAAAACCATCCCGGCCATCTTTACCGATGAACCCCAATTCACCCACAAGAAAACCTTCCAGTCTGCTGGTGACACCAATGATGTCATCATCCCGTGGACGGGCGGGTTCGGCGATGACTTGCTCGAGTCCCTGCCGGAGCTCTTCTGGGAATTGCCCGGCGGCACGGCCTCCGTGACCCGTTACCGGTATCACGACCAACTTGCCGAGCGATTCGCGAGTGCGTTTGCCGATACGGTGGGTGGATGGTGCCGGCGCAACGGCATTGCCCTTACCGGCCACATGATGGAAGAGCCGTCGCTCTTGTCCCAGACGCAAGCTTTGGGTGAGGCGATGCGTTCCTACCGGTCGTTTGACCTCCCCGGCATTGACATGCTCTGCGACTGGCATGAGTACACGACTGCCAAGCAGGCCCAGAGCGCCGCGCACCAGTTCGGCTACCCCGGGGTCCTGAGCGAGTTGTATGGCGTGACGAACTGGGATTTCGATTTTGCCGGGCACAAGGCGCAGGGCGACTGGCAGGCGGCTCTGGGCGTCACCGTTCGTGTTCATCATCTGGCGTGGGTCAGCATGGCTGGCGAAGCCAAGCGCGATTATCCTGCCTCCATCTTCTACCAGTCACCCTGGTACAAGGAATACCGGCTCGTCGAGGATCACTTCGCCCGCCTCAACACCGTTCTCACTCGGGGCCGGCCAGGTGTTCGGGTCGGCGTGATCCACCCCGTCGAGTCATTCTGGCTGTGCTTTGGCCCGATCGAGCAGACGCAGGTTGAGCGCGCCGAACGGGAGGCCAGTTTCAGCCATATCACCGACTGGCTGCTCAATGGCCTTGTGGACTTCAACTTCATCTGCGAATCGCTGCTTCCTTCGCAGGCGGGGCAGGCCGACTCATATTCTGGAGGCGGGACGCCCTCGTCCCGCTCTTCGCTTTCACTGGCGCCAGCGTCGGGCCACCGGGACGAGGGCGTCCCGGCTCCAGAAGAAGCCAGCAGGGCGAGTGAGTGCCAGTTCCGTGTCGGCAAGATGGCCTACGACGCCATCGTCGTGCCGCCGATGCGCACGATCCGGTCCACGACGCTCGACCAGCTTGAACAGTTTGCCGGCACCATCATCTTTGCCGGCGAGATCCCTTCGCTTGTGGACGCCGTGCCGTCTGATCGCGCCCGGAAACTCGCCGCCCGCCACCAGTGGATCGAGTTCAACCGCGCGCGCCTGCTCGACGTGCTCGCGCCGTTCCGGGATATCGAGGTTCCCGGCGCGGGGACGTTGCTTTATCAACTCCGCGAGGACGGTAACTCGCGTCATCTGTTCATCTGCAACACCGACATGATCCATGCCTGCCATCATACGGTCCGGTTGCGGGGGCACTGGGCCGTCACGGAATGGGATACCTTCACGGGCAAGTCGCGTCCCCTGCCGTCCGACATCACCGGGGCGTGGACCGTCTTCGAGCACAGGTTCGAGGCGCATGGGCATTTGTTGGTTAGCCTGACTGCGGCCACTCCTGCAGTGGGCCGATCAGTCAGGCCGCGGAAGACGCCGGTGGTCAAGGAAGTTGCCCGGCTCGACGGTCCGTTGCGCGTGTCGCTCTCCGAGCCCAATGCGCTGCTGCTTGACCAGGCCGAGTGGCGCGTGAACGGCGGCGCCTGGCAACCGCGCGAGGAAATCCTGCGCCTCGACAACCTGGTCCGGCGCCGTGTCGGCCTACCCGATCGCACCGGCAACATTCCGCAACCCTGGTGCGACACCCGCCTCTCGCCGGTATTGGGGACGGTGGAGGTGCGCTTCACGATTGACTGCGACGTGCCGGTGGCGCGTCCGCAGTTGGCCTTGGAGAATGCCCGTGAGACTGCCGTGACCCTTGACGGCAAGCCTGTTGCTGCCAAGCCAACCGGTTGGTGGGTGGATGAGGCTATTCAGACGATCCGTCTGCCGGCGTTAGGCAAAGGCCGGCACACCCTCATTCTTTCCGTGTCGTATACCCGCAAGAGCGGGTTGGAGTGGTGTTATTTGCTGGGTGACTTCGGGGTCGCGCTGGCCGGACGGCATGCGCGGATCATCGGGCCGGTGCGCTCGCTGGCGTTCGGCGACTGGACCACGCAGGGCCTGCCTTTCTATACCGGCAATGTTACCTATCATGCCAGCCTGATGGGCTCGGGCCAGCCGTTGGCACTGCAATTCAACTGGCCGCGCGGCTTGCGGCTGCAAGCGCAGGGGCAGAACGACAGGATGCAGGCTGGCGCGTTGCCGTTGACGCGCGTCCCATTGGTGGGGGTGGCGTTGGATGGCAAGCCGGTCGGTCGTGTTGCCTTCGCCCCGTTCCGGCTCGATCTTGACCGTGTGAAGCGCGGACGTCACCCGCTCGACCTCACCTGCTACGGGCATCGGTTCAATGCCTTTGGCAGCCTTCATAACCTCAACCATGAACATCTCTGGGCGGAGACCTGTCCCGATGCCTGGCGAACCGTAGGCACGGATTGGAGTGATGAGTATCAACTCAGGCCGATGGGAATTGTAACCAGCCCGGCGTTGATTGGGTAAAAGGAGTCATAAGCCATCATGATATCGAAGCATGCTATTGTAGGGGATCGTCCCGCACCTGATTTCTTTGCCGGTGCGTTATTGGGAAACGGGGGGTTGGGGGTCGTGGTCTGCACCCGGCCGGATGCCGTCGTGTTGCGATTCGGGCATAATAATGTCTGGGACATCCGTGTGGCCGAACGGCACCGTGACAAGATCGGCAAGTTCCGCGAAGTATTTGGCCGCGTCGAGGAACTCAGCAGGCAGGGCAAGAAGCCAAGCGAGGATCCCTGGTTCTCGGAGTATTGCCGCCTGATGGGGGACAACTATACCCGGCTCTACCCCCGTCCATTTCCCTGCGGGTCGCTGGTGTTGAGTTTTGACCGCCGTCAGGCGGAGCTGTTGGGGCACCGATTGGACATTGCCACCGGTGTGTGCGAAGTCTATTTCCTTCGTGGTCAGGATAAGGTGACGCTACGGATCTTCGTGGACATGAACGAGGACCGGGTTTGGATGCGGCTGGAGGATGAGCACGGTAAGGCTGCGGAGTCGTTGTTTGACCGTGTCAATCTGATCCCGCACGGTGGTGACGAGAAGGCTGGGGCCGTCGTCAACGGGGCGGCGGCGACTGAGATTGTTGTCCCGCCGTTGCCGGCCTCGACCGTGCTTTCCGTTCCCGCTGGGCGCGGCCTGGCGTTTCACCAGCGCCTGCCTTTTGAGGAGATCCCCGCGCAGCCGGGGAGTCCGCACCCCGGGGATCGCGCCTTGCGTGTAACCTTCACCAGCAATGCGGGGCTCGGCCTTGAGTCCCGCCCTGGCTTCTGGGGCGAGTCCGTCCAGTCGGGAGCCCGTGACCGCCACATGGATCCTGCGGAAGCGTTTCTCGCGTGCGTGCAGGTGGACCAGGGTCTGTTGTCCGCGGTGCCGCCGGAAGCGGTGACTGTATCCCTGGCCCCCTCGGCGTTCGATCACGCGGCATTGCGTTCGAGGCAAGTATGGGACGAGTATTGGTCCCGCTCGGCGGTCACTCTGGCCGACCAGGATCTCGAACGGGTCTGGTATCATAATCTCTATTTCCTCCGCTGTGCCCTGCGTCCGGGAGTTACCTGCCCGGGGCTTTTCGCCAACTGGAGCTTAGGCGGCATTGGTACCGCCTGGCATGGCGATTACCACATGAACTACAACACGCAGCAGCCCTTCTGGGTAACGTTCTCTTCCAATCACTGCGATCTCAATATGCCCTATGTTGATCTGGTGGATCATCTCCTGCCCGTCTCGCGGGCTTGGGCGGCTGAGTTCTATGAGATGGGTGGGGCATGCTTCCCGCACTCAGCCTATCCGACGCAGATGAACATGATGCCCTATCCGGTGCCGTCCTGGGGATGGGAGATCTGCGAGACGCCCTGGACGGTGCAGGGACTTTGGTGGCACTATCTTTATACAAAGGATACGGAGTTGCTGCGCACGCGGCTATTTAGGCCGATTGAGGCGGCGGCGACGTTTCTCGTCAACTACATCTCGCGCCCCGAAGCTCGTGGACCGGCAGCGGGCGGGTCCAATCCGCGTTTTACGGATGACCGGTGGCACATCTATCCCACCGTGCCGCCTGAACTTTTCGGGCTGCGTGATAAACTGGACCGGAACGCCGACTGCCTGGTGACCCTGACGCTGACCCGCTTTGTGCTGCGGGCCTACCTGCAGGCCTGTGTGGATCTGGGACTCGAGGGTGAGAAGCAGGGCCTGCTTGCCCGCGTTTGCGAGGTGCTGGATCATCTGCCCGGGTATCCGACCGCCCCGACACCGGAGGGTGAGGTGTTTGTGAGCGTCCCGGGTGCGGATCCTTCAATCGTGTACAACACACCGAACTCTACCATGACCGTATTTCCCGGTGAAGACCATGGGTTGCACGCGCCGGGGCCGGGGCTTGAGGTTGCCCGCAATTCCTACCGCTGGCAGCAGAATGAGGGGGGGAATGAATTGGTCTTTCTTAATCTTCAGGCTGCGCGGATGGGACTGCTGGACCTGGAGAAATTCAAGCGGCAGGTTCGCTACTGCCTGATGCCCAACGGTACCTGTGCCGACATGGCCCTGCAGATCCATGGTCGCTATGGTGATGGGTTGCCCTTTGACTTCATGGCCCGCATGGGGGTGTGGTTTGAGAACTTCGCGCTCCCAGTGGTGGTGAACGAGTGTCTGTTGCAAAGTTACTCCGGCACCATTCGCTTGTTTCCGAACTGGCCCCTGGAGCAGGATGCCTTGTTCCGCACGCTCCGCGCCGTTGGGGCGTTTCTGGTTAGTGCCAGCCTGAAGGGTGGGGTCGTCGAATGGGTCGAGATTACCAGTGAGAAGGGCGGGCTATTGACGCTCGAACTGCCCTGGAGCAAGGCACACATGGAACGAACCGGCCAGGCGGCTATGACTGTGGTGGGGCCGGAACTGATTTTGGAAACAGGAATAGGTGAAGTGGTGCGGTTGGAGGTGAGCAAAGAGAAATATGAACCGAGAAAATGAATATGGCGTGATCCTCGAATCCGGGGCCAACGACTGGCAGATCTTCCAGCAGGATAGTGACGGTCTGGCTACCATCACACTGGCCGGTCGCACTGTGCTGAAGCCGGACCAGAAGCCTGGCAAGGTGGTTGTCCAGGTGCGTCTCGTTCGTGAGGACGGCTACGAGGCGGTCA